>JAHRVC010000262.1 GCA_019090885.1 Marinosulfonomonas sp. | reverse complement strand
CGGAGCGCGTTGTGGAGCTCCTCGACGGCTTTGCCGTGGTCGACACGTGGTTTGCGGCTCATGATGAGACCTCGCTGTCGTTCATGTCATAGATGACGGGCTTGGGTTTGGGGGTGGTGACGGGGATCGAGTCCTCGAATGGCAACGAGTCCGGTGGTGGCGGCTCAGGTGCCGGTGCTGGTGGCGGGGCCGGTTCGGGACGGCGCGGGACGCTGCTTCGGCGTCGTTGCTTCGTGGGGAGCCACGGACCTGACCCGCCGGGTTCGGAGCGGAACGACGGAGGCGACGGGACCATTGCCTTCAACGTCTTGTTGCGCCACCACTCGCGTCCGTAGATGTGGGCTGGTGGCATGTTCGAGTGGATCAGCAACGCCGAGCCGTACTCAGGGAGCCGGGCGAGGAAGTACGGGACCATTGCCTCGTTGTTCTTCTGGCCGCTGACCGACCGGCGACCTGACCCTGATCCGACGTCGTTCGACCACGACCGCCGCTCGATCTCCTCGTCGCCCACGATCTTGGACACGTAGCCCAACGTCGAGTCGTCCGACGCGCCGGGGAAGAACAGCTTGGTGGCGTGGTTGGTGAGCAACGTGTCGGCGCGCTTGCCGTACGCCTCGTGGATCTGGGCGTAGGACTGCCAGATCGTCACGAGCTGGATGCCGATCCCGGCGCACGTCGACGACACTTCGGGGAGCCAGTCGAGGGGCATGTTGCCCGCCTCGTCGATGAGCATGAGCAATGGGGCGGGCAGCCGATCGCCGCGCATCTCCCACTCGTATGCCTGGCTCTTGAGATCCGACAGCATCCCGGCGAGTACCGGGGCGAGCCGTTGGTAGTCGTCGAGCGACACGAGTAGGTACAGCGTGTTGGCCTGGTCGCCTTCGGGGCCGGTGTCCATCAGCCAGTCGAGGTCGATCCATTCGCCGTCGCCGTCGATGTCGGTTGCAGCGATGACGTTCGGGTCGAGCCAGGGATCGCACACCGTTTGCGCGGTTGCGTACACCGATGCGATCAGCTTCTGGTCGGGCTTCTTCCAGATCGCGTTGAGGTGTCGGATCGCAGCCGCGGCTGCGTCTCGTGAATCGGGGTTGGCGAGCGCTGCGCGCAGAATCTCTTCGGGAGGGCATCCGGTTTCGGACTCGGGCATGGCCATGTCGAACACCCACTCAGCGACGTCTTTCATCGACGGCTTTCGGCTGAGCGCCGACGAGCCGAGCAGACCGGTGAAGAGCAACTTGCCCTGGGTCGACCAGAAGTCCATGCCGCCCTCGACGCCGGCTTGGGGTGTCCAGGCCGCCATTGCTTCGCCGGCCTTCTTGGCACCTGACGGGGTGTGCGCCATGCGTAGTGGTGACCACTTGCCGACCTCGGCGTCGGTGACCTTCACGTGCGAACTCGACGTCGCCAAGAAGCCACCGGGATCGAACACGCGGACCTCTCCGAGCGATCGCCGTTGCTCGATCGTGACGTCCATCAGGTCGCGTTTGACCGACAGCACGATCGAGGGTCCGTTCCACTGCAACAGTCCCGGAATGACGACCTGCGATGTCTTGCCGCAACGGGTCGGTCCGGTGATCGCAATCGAGGTCACGTCACCTTGTTGACCGCTGCGCAGCTCGCCGGTGATCCGCGCCCACAGCCACCTAAATCCGCGTGGATCGGGACCGGCCCACCGTCGGTTCTCGGTCGCCAGCAGACGCCCGCCCCAGGTACCGAAGATGAAGCGACCGGGAGATGCGCCGGTCACCATCAACGGTCGGATCTCGCGTTTCTTTGCGAACCGTGCATGGGCGTCGACACCCAGCCGACGACGCGTCGATGACAGTGCCATCCAGACCCGTCGTGCGAGCAGAAGCAGCGCAATGAGAGCGACTGCGATCAGGGCTGTGGACAGCCAATAGACGACCGGTCCAGGCAGCACATTGGACACGCCGTCGGGCCACGCTTCGGCCGGTTGAGCCGGGTCGGTGACGAGCCCCGGGATTGCGGCAAATGAGTCGCTCAGCCCGGCGCTCATCACGCCGTTGCCGGATACCGCGGCAGCGAGCAGCGCGCCTGCCCACACGATCCCCCCGAGTGCGACAGCGCCCACCATCACGAAGATGAGGACTTGTTCGAGCGGCGACATTTGACCGTCTGAGGAAATGGCGTCTGGCATGGCCACCACTCAGAACGAAGCGGCTCCCGGATCTGCCCCGAATTCGCCGTCAGCCGCAAAAAACGTTCGGGAACGCTCTCCCAGTTCTTGTCCCGTCCCAGCTCAGGACCATCAGAACGGTGATCCGAGAATCGCCAGATTCCTTCGCAACTGCGAGCACTCCCAAATCCGGATCACAACAACTTTTTTCGGGAATCCGTCTCCCGAACCTCTCCCATTTCTGAATTGGGAGACTCCCATTTTTCGCATCACCCCAGCTCAGCGCATCCGGCGTCGGCTTCGTCGGGCGGTGGGACGCCAGTTTCGCTCACGGGCGATTCGGGGCAGATCCGGGAGGCCCGAAGCAGAAAGTGAACGTCGACCAACCACCACGAAAGCCAGAGGTCGACACCGTGAGTACCAACCGAATCGTCCAAGAAGTCCAACGTCAGCTGCACCACTGCACAGCCCCACATCGCCATTCGCGGATCATCCGCCGATGGGCTCGCACCGAGCCCGATCTGGCCACCGTCAGCATTGGAGAGATCGTCGCCCAAGCATCGGTGGCGACCGACGAACAGAACCCTCAGCTGCGTTCGCTCCTGCGACTTCATCAGGCTGGCGACCTCGACGCGGGGACCGTTCTGATGGCCACGGCCATCCCCGTCATCAAGCGAGTCGCAATGAACCGGGCACCCGAGCGAAGCTCTCAGTGGGACACCGAAATCGACAGCCTGTGGGGAGCATTTGCTCACCTCATCGGGACCATCGATCCAGAGGTCAATCTCAGCCGCGACGGCGAAGAATCTGACCGCCCGATGCTCTCGCACTTCGGTACTCGACTCGGCAGCAGCCACGACACGATCGACCCCGCCGAACGGCGCCGCCGGCGACGCGCACGACACGCACTCATCCTCGTGATTCCCTCCGTCGACGACGGCACGAGTAGCCGCGATCTGATGTTCACGGATCAACGAACGAACGTGGCTGACACCGCCATTGCGTCACTCGAACTCGCACGCATTTTCGACCTTGTCCGCTCCGGCCAGATCAGCGATCAGGCGTGGCGAGCACTCATCGAACACCGCATCGACAAGACCCCTCCCGCCGACGGCGCAAGCGCCGGTGGCCGACGAATCCGAGCCATGCGGACCGCCCGTCAACTCTCCCAGCTGGTCGGCCATGCAGCGTGACAATCACATCGTCCTTATGTGGGGATCCAAGGGCGGAGCGGGGACCAGCGTCACCGCAGCAGCCGCCACACTCCACGAAACCAAGCCCGTCCTGCTCGTTGACCTCGACGGCGATTCCGCCGCGATCCTCGGGGCCGACCGTGCCCGCAGCCCGATCGGAGTAAACGACTGGCTCGCCCACGACGACGTCGAATCCGCTCGGCTCATCGAACTCGTCGACCACATCGACGACAAGACCGCTGTCCTGGCTGCCGGCATCGGCGGCGATGCCCGATACGCCAATCCAGAACGTGTCGAGCAGCTGGCGAAATGGATTGCCGAGCAGCCGGGCATCGTCATCATCGACGCCGGGACCGGACCGCCGCCGAAAGCACTCGTCGATGTCGCTGACCGCAACGTCATGGTCACACGCGCCGACTACCTCGCGCTGTCGAACCCTGCCGTGGTCGCATCGCACCCCGACGAGATCGTGCTCGTGAACGAACCCGGTCGAGCCATCGAGCAACGAGACATCGAGCGCGCGATCAACGCACCTGTCAACACGGTCATCGACATCAACCCGAGCATTTCACGGAGCGTCGATGCCGGCATGTTCCTCGGACACCGCGGCCTCGAACAAGCAACGAGCAACCTCACCAACCCCGACATCACAACCGACGGCCTTCCTGAACCAGAAATCGACTACGGCATGCGCTGGACCTCCGGAACCAAGGACGGCAGTTTCCGCATCAGCTACAACCCCGGCACCCCCCAACTCACCGCCACCAACAACGCCACCCATAGCACCGAAATCCTGGGCCGCTACGACGACATCGCCTCCGTCGACCGGGCGCTCGAGGGATGGGCCGACAAGCACAACGACGAGGGCGGCCTCGACTGGCTCGAAGAACAAGTGGGCGTCGACGCTCCCGACTTCGACGGGCCGTCCATGCCACAGCGCTCACCAGCACCTCCCCCTGCTCCGAGCCACGACCTCGGAATCAGCCTCGCCTAGATCAACACCCCACACAGCAGCCCATCCACCGAACAAACCACCAACCCCAAAGGAACTCACATGACCACCATCTCACTCACCAACCACGACCCGGACACGCGTCGATCGCCGCTACGAACCTCGGTCAAGCATCTACTCGCTGGGATCGCCATCGCAGTGACAGCCTCGACCGCGTCGGTGATCGTGACCGACACCGGCCCTGCCGAAGCCGCTGGAGCACAGTGGTTCACCCGAGTCTGCTATCACCAATCAGGTGATCGTGAGATGGATCGCCAACTCTGCCGACAGGGCTTCCAGCGGGACCTCAACAACTGGGGAGGACTCCACGTCCACCGCTGCTACAGCAGCACCACTGTCTTTCCGACCAGCTACTTCAGTCGCGCCGGTTGCTACGTGACCTGGTGACAACGGAGCAGCCGATGATGATTTCTCACACCGAACGCAAACAGATCCGCGACATCAGGAATGACTGCGCAACCCAAGCAGTCCTCGAGACGACGAAGCTCCCCGAACACATCGCTGACGCCGTCCTACTCGTCACAGCTGACCTTCGAGCATCACGACACCACCTCGCCCAGATGAAGGACACCGTGGTCGCTGCCGACGTCGCGATCGACGAAGCGCTCCGCGAGCACAGCCATCTCCAAGTTGTCGGTCGTGAAACCGCCACGATGACGGGTACCACCGAGGACTGGAACGTCCACTACGCCAACGCGATGGTCGGTGTCGACAGTCGCCCGCTCATCGGTGACGTCGATCAACTGCCGGTCGTCGTCGAAACAATCGAAGCCGGCCGATCGGTGTCGGCACGGGAACACCGACAGGCAATGAAGCACCCGTCGGCCTACCGGGCAACGACGTCGCCCTCAGCAACAGCAAGTGCGCGGCTCGCGCCTTTTCACCAACGCCTTCCCCTCAGCATCGTGATGTGCATTGACGAGCTGTACGCCATCGAAACCGCAACCGAGCGGTTGCAGACCGATCTGACGGCTCTCAACGTCCACCACGAATCGATCAGTGAAGCGAACGACACGAATCGGCTTCTGTTGGATGACTTCGGAGACGTCGCATACGAACGCGCTAACGAAGCCGAACACCACTGCTACATCGACGCTCTCCAACTCGCCATCGATGCACCTCCCGCAACCCAACCCCACGAAGAGCCAGTGCTATTCACGCCGCCAGCAGTCGAAGATCACGGGGGCATCGACCTCTAAGCGAGCCGTCCCCAGTGGCGACACGTCAAGCGAACCCGATCCTCGCTCTGCAAAGATCGGCATCACCATGAAGCCCATTCCCGAGGACCCGAACTTCGTGGCCAGGTTCAACGCTCGCATCGATCGGAGCCGTGGCCCGAAGGGCTGCTGGCCCATCGACCTCGCACCAGGAGACGACGGGTACGCGTCCTGGTCGTGGGCCGGGCCCAACGGGGAACGCTGGAAGTACCGAGCGCACCGCCTCGCTCTCACTCTTGCTGAACCACCAGCCAGCGCCTCGTTGTATGCGTTGCACGAGTGCAACAACCGCATGTGCTGCAACCCAACTCCTGACGCCGGACACCTCTACTGGGGCACAGCGCGGGACAATGCCGCCGACAGGGATCACCCGTATCGACGATGGCAGCTCCGCAACCAGCGAATCCGTGAAGCAGGCCAGCTCGGTCTTTTCATTGCGACCCCGGACATGTTCACCGTGTCGGCGCATCCCGACGAGTAGCTACAGCTCGATGCCGCCACCGAGATCCGGTGGGGGCGGGGCCACGTCGAAGATCGCGTCGTGGTCGTGGACCACACCAGTCGCCCCTCCCTCCCCCGGTCCAGGAGGCACTGGTCCGGGACTGTCCGGATCAGGAACGGAGGAAGGGTCGGGTCCGTCACCGCGGTCGGGGCCGTCGGGTCCGTCGTGCTCGAGTGCAGCCATTTCGCCTTCGAGGTCAGCGATGCGTGCAGCCAGGTTCTCAATCTCGGCGGCTTGTGGGAACTTCTGGCCCAGCAGCCCGCGTGCCCGTGTGACCTGCTCGGTGAGGCTTTCGACATGTGAGCGCAGATCGCTCAGCTCGGGCGCAACACGCTCAATGTGGCGTTCGGCGCGGATCACGATGCCGTGAGGCGAAGCATCGAACAGCTCGCGTGTCGTGTACCCGACGCTGCTGCCGTTGATGTTGTTGATGACACCGGGAACCCCGAACTCGAAGCCGGTGTGTTCGCCGTAGTCGCGACATCGTCCTTGCATTTCCAGTCCGCCGATCGTGCCGACCGGTTGCCACTCCTCGGACCCTCGGAAGCTACGAAGCGTCTCTCTCAGACTGTCGCCGGCGTCGGGCCGGTCGGTGAACTTGCGACCGGACGGCGATGTGTATTCGAATCGGTCGCCGCGCGTGCTCACCCGTTCCGCTTCGACTCGTTCAAGGCCCCCGATGCGGCGCTCAGCCGAAGCGAGTTGGCGCTCGACGCTCGAAATCCGACCCGGAAGCTGGCGTTGCGTCTTGTCGTGGTTCGCTGCGAGTCGCGCCACCCGGGAGTGCTCGGCCACGACCTCGGCGTGCTCTTGGATGAGGGGGTTGCCGGTGGAAATGGCCTTCAGCTCGGCGTACGACAACACGATCTCGGAGTCGAGGTCGTCGATCGAGCGGACGGTCGGATCAATCGTGGCCGACGATGTGACCTGGCTGATGAACCTCTGTTTGCGTTCTAACGTCTGATACATGAACGGATCGAAGGAGCCTTCGGTGACGTAGCGGATCGTGTGGACGTGATCGTTCTGGTTGCCTTGACGGATTGCGCGTCCCTCGCGTTGTTCGATGTCGGAGGGTCGCCACGGCGCATCGACGTGGTGGAGCGCAATGAGGCGGTCTTGGAAGTTGGTGCCGACACCGATCTTTTCTGTGGAGCCCACCACGACGTCGACGTCGCCGTTGCGGCATGCAGCGAACAGTCGCTCTTTGGCTTTGTCGTCTTTTGTGTCGTGGATGAAACGAACGCGTGCCGGGTCGACGCCGCGCTCGGCAAGCAGATCCCGCAGCTCGTTGTAGACGTCCCAGTCTCGCTTCTGTCCCGGAGTGCCCTTGTCAGCAAACACGACCTGCAGTGCTCCCAGCTGGTCCGACGCGCCGCCGGTCGAATCGAGATAGACGTTGTCTCGGTAGCGCTCCCACAACGTGGCGACCTTGTCGGCCACGTAGTCGATCTTGCCGGTCCCCTGCGGCTGCTCGCGACCGATCAGACGCAGGTCGAGCGAGCCGAGCCGGCCGTCGTTGCAGACAACGAGCATGTTGTCCTTGCGCGACGCGTCCTTGGTCTTGGGTCCGCTCCTGATCGCGTCGGCGCGCTCGCCCAACTCCGAGATCAACCGGTCGAGCTGCGGAGTGCCCGGTACGAGCACGATCTCTGCGCCGCCCTCGACCAGATCGGGAACCTTGATGCCGGCGAGCGCGTCCTCGTCGAGGAAGTCAGCGAACGAGTGGAACAGCGTCAGCAGCTCGGGAATGTTGTCGAAGCTGGCCAGGCGGGTGTTCATCCTGAACCTGCCGCCCTCGGGTGACAGCTCCATCTTGGTGACTGATTGAGCGAACGTGCCGGCCCACGAATCGAACGACTGCATGTCGTGTTCCGCCAACAGGTCCGGCACCAGCATCCGCTTGAGCACCCACATCTCAGCGAGTGTGTTGGTGACCGGGGTGCCCGACGCGAACAGCGCCACTTTCGGGCCGTACTGCGATCGGAGCCAGTCGAGTTTGACCAGCATGTCGGTGGCCTGCTGCGACGTGCTGCCGGCTGCGCCTTGCATCGACGTGGGGAACTTCAAGCCCTTATAGGCATGGGATTCATCGACCACCAGGAAGTCAATTCCGAGATTTTCGAAGGTGATGTTGTCGGTGTCGACCTCGATGTTCAACAGCTTCGACAGCTCGGTATTGAGCCGCGCCTTGGATTTCTCGATCTCCTTGGCTGCTTTCTTCTGGCCTGCAGCACTCGCAGCGTGAGCGGCCTCGTCGTAGATGGTCAGCTCGTCGCGAATGAAATCGGCTTGCGTCTCGGCCGACGCCGGGATCTTCTTGAAGGTGGACTGCGTCATCACGACGCCGTCCCAGTCGCCGCTCGCGCATCGCGCCACGAACGTCTTGCGCTTCTCGGCCGACACATCGTCGATCGACGCCACGAGAATCTTGGCGGTCGGGTAGAGCTGCTGGAACTCGCTCGAGAACTGCTCCAACATGTGGTTCTTCACGACGAACAACGGCTTGGAGATCTGGCCCGTCCGCTTCAGTTGACGTGCCGACATCACCATGGCGGCGGTCTTGCCCGAACCGACCTTGTGCGGCAACAGCGTCGAGGTGTCGGTGCCCATGACCCGCCACACAGCGTCGAGCTGATGACGGTGCGGGGTGAACGCCGGCGACAGGCCCGCCAGTTCACCCATACGCGATCCGTCCCACTTCGTGAGCACCGTCGAGTTGAACCGCTCGTTGAACTTCGTCTCCAAGCGGGATGCACGATCGGGGTCCTCCCACACCCACTCCGAGAACCGTTCTTCGAGATCTCGACGCTTGTCGTTGGCCTCCAACGTCGCCGGAATGTCCTTCTTGCGACGATTGTCCGCGTCGGTGTACCACAGCACCGTGGGCTGCATGTTCAGCGCATCGGACACCAGCTCGAACGCGTTGGCTCGTTCGGTGCCCCACTCGGTGATCGCCGCGACGCTGCGCTCGTCGGACCATGACGGAGCGACGGCCCACTTGCCGACCAGCGAAGCGTGCTCGACCACGAGACGTTCAGGGTCGGCTCCGGTGGTGTCGACGAGGAACGCCTTGACGTCATCAGCATCGATCCACACCGATCCCAATCGAGCAGTGATGACCTCGGCGGGAAGCCACGACGGGACGACCTCGACCAGAGCGTCGACGTTGGCCTGGAATGACGCATTCGACTCCGCTGCAGCTCGGGCGTCCGCGAGCTTGCTGCGCACATTGCCCGACAGATACATCTCGGCCGACACCAACGTCGACGTCGCCGGATCCTCGAACACGAGCTGCTCGTTGAGTAGCTCGGCGCGTACCGAATCGACGTCACCAGCGACGAGCGACGCAATGAAGTCGACGTCGACCAGGCGGTCGCGAGCCATCGACGATGCAAGCGCCTCGGGCAGTGTCTCTGCGCCCAGGTGGGTTCGCTCGGGGCGCACGAGCCACTGCTCGAACAGGTCCGCTTTCGTCGCGATGCCGGTCACCTGGTCGAACACTTCGAGTGCAGACACCAGCGGCCAGCCCGCATCTTTGCGGAACCTCGCCGGCGTTTTCATCGCGCGGCGTCCCGTACCGTCGGAGAACGCGTTGAGCGCACCGTGGGTGCGGGTGTAGTCGTCGTAGAGACGGTTCAGTTCGAGCCGGGCCTCGTCCCATGCGAGGACCGCACCTGGTGTCTGGCCGTGGCTCTGCAGGTCCATCACGGTGCGGGCGGTGTCGCGCAAGTTGACGAGCGCCACCATCTGGCGCCCGATCTTCTTGTTCTTGCTGTTGACCGCGACCGGACCATCGAGTGTCGACTCCACCAGCGCACCGGTGTCGGACAGGTACAGGTCTTTCACCCGCAGCTCGCGTCCTCCGACTTGCGGCGGTTCGGGCCGCACCGGAGCGGCCGGGGTCGGGTCGTAGAGATCGGCCAGGCGTGGCTCCAAGGCGTCTACCACCGATGCGAGCTGCTGCTGCCAATCGTCTGGCTTGGTCACGAGCAGTTCGTCGTCGCCGTACATGCCACGACCGGACGTGATCGCACCGACAACGATGCCGCGGCCGTCACCCTCGAACACCGAGTTTGCACGCACCGACGCTGCGTCGGTGTCGAGCAGCGTGGTGGTTTCCCAGTCGAACGGAGCCGCGACGTCACCGTTGGCGCGGCGCTTGAAGACCAGCACGTCGGTCACAGCCTGCGTACCAGCGATCTGTTGATGAGCGCCCGACGGAAGACGCACCGCGGCGACCAGGTCGCCGTAGGACTGCAGCAGGCGGCGCGACGCCGGATTACGCGAATCCAGTGTGTACCGCGACGTGACCATGGCCATCACGCCACCAGGCTTCGTCAGCGCGAGGCTCTTGGCGAGGAAGTGGTTGTGGATCGACAATCCGTCCGGGTTGTGGAGCGGATCGAACAACGGGTAGTTGCCGAACGGGACGTTGCCGATCGCAGCGTCGAACGAGCCGTCGACGTCGCGGATCTTCTCGAAGCCCGTCGACCGCACGTCGGCTTCGGGGTAGAGAAGCTGAGCGACCTTGGCAGTCACAGGTTCGACTTCGACACCCACGAACGACGACGCCTGACGAACCGACGTGGGCGCGGTTCCGATGAACAGCCCGGTGCCGCAGCCCGGCTCGAGCACTCGGCCGCCATCGAAGCCGGTTGCTTCGACCATCGACCACATCGCCGTGGTGATCGCTGGATCAGTGAAGTGGGCGTTCAGGGTCGAACGCTTCGCCGTAGCCCAGTCGTCGGCATCGAAGAATGACGCGAGACGCTCACGGGCGGCGTCGAGCGTCGTGTCGTCAGGCTCGAACAGCTTCGATGCTGCACCCCAGCCAGTCCAGCCGGACAGCACCGCCCGATCGACGTCGGTGACGGTGCGGCCAGATGTCTCGATGTCGTTGATCAGCTCGACGACAGCGACGTTGCGGGCAACTCGCTCTTTCAGTCCGCCTGGTGCGAGCCGCGATCGATCGGGGCGGAACGTGGGACGATCGATGTCGTTGCCATTCGTGCGTGCGTCACTTCCAACGCCGTCGGCTTCGGTGCTTCCCGTGGGAACTCGTCGGCCAGGTCCGACCAGAGCCCGTCCACTCCCAGCAGCATGTCGATCACCGTTGTCTGCACTTCGGCCTCGATCTCGTCCGGTGTCGACCAGAAGGTCGTCCGCTGAGGGACCAAAGAGCGCTCCCTCAGCGCCGAAGACATCATCTGCAGCGCCTCGGTCGTCAGCTGGTTGAGGATCTCGTTCGACCGCGGGTGTTCCTGCAGCCAACGGTGACGGATTGGTTCGTCGGCTTCCACCGTCTCGGTGATTGCTTCCCGCAGCGCCCTGCGCGACAGGTTCCACATCTTCGACATGATCATGTCCTTCTACTGGTTCAGAGATGTCATCGTTCGAGCCGAACAACGACATCTGTCCATCAGGTTGGGGGGAAGCCACAGCCATCTTACGTCTCCGGTCAGATTCCCAGGTCCATACCGGACCCGGCATCAAGATTCGGCACCGACGCCATGTCGATGCCAGTGACAGCTGATTGGTCGAACACTGCGGTCCACTCGTCGGTGACTGCTGCCCAGTCCGACAGGTCCATCCCGTCCGGGGGCGCGATGTTGTCGACGTTGGTGACGCCGCGTTCGTCGAGCAGCCCGATCAGTTTCGTTGCGCCCTTCGCACCGGACTCCGACACGTCGCAGTCGAAGCAGACGGCCACTGCAACGTCGTTGTCCCGCACGAATCCAGCAATCTCGTCGGCTACTCGACCGTCGGGGTACATCGACCCCAACACGGCCACCGACGCGAACCCGGCTTGAGCGGCCGTCAATGCATCGGGTGCGCCTTCAGCAACCACGAGCACACCGCGGCGCGCCTCGACGGTTTCGGGAACCGACGTCCATGCGACACGAGGATTCGAGGCGTGTTGACGCGATGGGTTGTCGTACTTGTCTCGACCCTCCGGTGGTTCGAGGAACCGGGCCTGGAAGTAGGCCACATTTCCGGCACGGTCCAGCGCCGGGAACACCGCAGCCGGCCATCCGCCCGGAAGCCCCTTCGGTCGTGGGAGAAAGCGCCGACCCGGATCTGCACCGACTCTGTTGGCCCGCAATACGTTGTCGCCCAAGCCGCGATGGTTCAGCCACTCGCGCACCGAACGACCCGACCCGGACCACAACAGCTTCTCGCAGCGCTGCACGTACTCGACAGCTTCACGACCCGGCTGGCCAACCGGGCGCGACTCCGGGGCAGCGCGCCGGGGTAGCACCTCGAGGTGTGCGTGGTTGTCGTTCAGCCAGCGGATTGCTTCACCCACCGGCATCGAGCGAGCGGCCATCACAGCGTCGATCGCCGTCCCGGACTCGCCACCGGACCAACAGCGCCACCGTTGCGTGCCCGACGAATCGGTCTGCACCTTCACCGATGGGTTGTTGTCCTCGTGCGACGGTGATGGGCAATGCCATTGGCGTCCACGACCCTGACCGGTTCCCGGCGACAGCCCGTCGAGGACAGCGACCAAGTCGACGCGCGCCAACAGATCGTTTCGGTCGATCGGGAACGCGCGCTCGGTCACTGGTCGGCTCGCAGCGGTATCGACAGCGCCATCGGGGTCTAGGCGACCATTGCCTGGTCGGTGTTGCAGATGTCGAACTCGTGGGCTGCGATGATGTGCTGGACAACGGCCCACCGGCCGGCGACGTTCCACACTGCACGACCGCGAGTGAGACGTGGGAGCAGCTCGACCAGGCGGTCGTTCATCTGCATGGCCTTGCCGGTCAACGCGAGTTGGTCGGTGGCTTGGCGGAACACAACGCGGGTCTGCACGTCGCCCAACAGGCCTTCGGCAACCTTGGCCGCTGACGACCCGGTGTCGGCCTGGGCTTGGAAGTCGGACAGCCGGTGGGTGATCAGCGTGTTCCACACGCCCAGGTCGCGACACAGCTTGAGGCGGGCCTGCAGTGCTTTGGCGGCGCGCTCTGACGCCATGGTGGCCCATACCTCGTCGTCGACGAGGATCCCGCGGCGGCCGTTGTCTTTCATTGTGGCCATCTGCCCAGCGAGCGTTGCGGCTGTGGCCATCTGCACGAGCGGCAGGGCGTCGAGGTTCGAGAACACCGCCGACAGGTCGACAACGACGCCTTGGCCGTCCATCTGGTCGATCGACACCGTTGACTGACCGTCGAACATGCCGCGCAACGTCTTTTGCAGCAGCTTCGACAACGCCAACCTCAGCGCTGTCACGGCTTTGTTCACGTCGCGTTCTTCCATCAGCTTCAACTCATCGAGCGACATCAGCTCAGCGGGGAGCTCACCGAGCAGCGCTGCAAGGTCGACCAACGTCGGGGGAAGGTTCATGGCGGCGTGCTTGTCGTCGAGCACTTCGATCGCTGTTGTCAGCAGTGCCTCCTCGACCGGATCGAGATCTCGCCGCATTACTGTCGACAGCAGGCCGGTCACCAGCTCTTGGCGGTTGCGGAGTGAGTCTGCGCGGTTGCCGGGACCGGGAGCGAGCGGGTTCAGCCGGTCGGACCCGCCGGGGAACAGCTTGACCACCGGCATGTTGAGCGCGCGTGCCAACGGCCCGTACTCGCCCTTCGGATCCGAGATCGACAAGAAGCGGCGTCGACCGTAGAACGCTGCTTGGCGGTACAGCATCGTCTTGACTGCTGAGGACTTGCCGTTGCCGGGTTCGCCCAGGATCAACATGTTCGAGTTGGTGAGGATCGTTCCGCCGCCGAGGTCTTTGCCGTACAGCTCGAACGGGTCATAGGACCACGCCGAGTTGCCGTCGGTGACGTTGATGCCGACATAGGGCGAGGCCGACGACTGCAGGGCCCGTCCGCCGTGGAACGGGTAGATCGATGCAATGTGTGCCGTGGTACCGGTGTGGCGCGGGATGCGCAGACCGCCGCCGGCGCCCGACACCTTGGCGGTGCCAGGGATCGTCGGTTCCGGGTCGAGACCCGTTGGCTGATCGTTGTTCTTGTTGAACCAACGGCCCATCACGACTCTCCGAATCGGCGGGCAACGCTGCGGCCGAGCGGGAGCGAAGACACCCATCCGTCGGCTTGGCGTCCCCACAGTGGTTGTAGCTCGACGCCGGCATTCGCCGCCGCCTGTTCCAGGTCGGCGCCCTGAGAATCGAGGGCTTCCTCGGTGGGCGCAGTCAGCGTGACGAGCCCCGTGTAGCGGCACTCGACGAACCCTGCGGATAGCTCCATCTCTCGCGACTCGACCTCGGTGACGGCCTTGGTGTCGGCGCGGCGAATGATGTTGCCCTTGCGCCGTCGTGACTCGATGTTCGCTTCGCGCTGGGTGCGTTCACGGTCGACGTCGGAATCGGACTTCGACGGGGCGACCGGCTCGAACACTGTCGTCAGCGAACGTGTGCAGCCCGACTCGAACATCAGCGCATCCATCCATGACGCAGCGACCTCTCG
>JAHRVC010000011.1 GCA_019090885.1 Marinosulfonomonas sp. | reverse complement strand
GGATCGGGCGCGATCACGGGGCACGGACGCAAAATGGCAGCGGTTCCAGCCCACCCGCGTTTGGCCCATATGGTCCTGACAGGGGGGCGCGGAGCAGGTGATTTGGCGGCACTTCTGGAAGAGCGTGACCCGATTGGACGCGGCGCGATAGATCTTTCGTTGCGACGCGAGGCGATACGAGATCCGGCGCGATTTTCCCGCGAACGGGGAATAACCGTTAATCGTGCAGGTTTAGATCGGATACGCACCCAGGCAAAACGACTACGAAAGTTTGAAAAAGGCGAAGGCAAACGAGACTGGGCGGAACTGGCAGCAATTGCTTACCCCGACCGAATTGGGTTGCGCCGCGCCGGTGAGGCACCGCGATGGGTGTTGTCGGGCGGCAAGGGTGCGCGGATAGACGCCGCAGACCCGATGGCGGGCGCGCGCCTTATCGTGGCGACAAATCTGGACGGCGACGCGCTTGAGGCACGGGTGCGTCAGGCGATTGAGATATCCGAAGCCAGTTTGCGCGACCTCTATGGCGCGCAGATCAAATGGCGAGAGGTTTGCGAATGGTCAAGGCGCGAGCGGCGGGTTTTGGCGCGGCGGCAGGAATGTTTTGGCGCTTTGGTGCTGGCGGATCAGGTTTGGAACAACGCATCGGATGAGGCATTGGCGCTGGCTGCGCTGGATGGTGTGCGTCAGCTAGGGTTGCAATTTTCACCTGCGGCGAACCGGTTCCGTGCCCGGGTCGCGCTGGCCCGTGGAAATGGTGCTGATCTTCCAGACTTGAGCGACGCGGCGCTTTTAGATGGGCTGGAGGGGTGGTTGCCCCCGTATCTTGGCGGATGCAAAACCGAGGCGCAGTTGCGCGGCCTGGACTTGCTCGAACCGCTTCGCGCGATGCTTGATTGGGGGCAGACGCAACTTTTGGACGCGCAGGTTCCGGCGCATTTCAAGTCGCCCATGGGGCGGAAGGTTGCGATTGATTATGCGCTGGAAGTGCCGGAAATTTCGGTTCGCTTGCAGGAAATGTTCGGTGTGACGACCCACCCTCTGGTTGGCGGGCAGCCATTGCGGGTGACACTATTGTCCCCGGCAGGGCGACCGTTGCAAACGACGACCGACTTGGTAAATTTCTGGGCCACATCTTATCGCGACGTTCGCAAAGACATGCGCGGACGTTATCCAAAACATCCCTGGCCCGAAAACCCGACTGACGCCGCGCCGACTTTGCGGGCCAAGCCGCGAAAACAATAAAGACAAGCTTACGTTCAGTCGGTTCCTGCCCATGGCCCATGGTGATCACTGCCACCATCGGTGCGCTCAAACCCATGTGCGCCGAAGAAATCGCGCTGCGCCTGAATAAGATCGGTGGTACCACGCGCCCGTCGCATCGTATCGAAATAGGCCAAAGCGGCGGAAAATGCCGGGGCTGGCAGGCCTTTGAGCGCCGCATGAGCCACAACACGGCGCAACGCCCCTGTGGTCGCAACCAGTTTTTCGGCAAAATCCGGTGCGAAAATCAACTGCCCATGGGGTAAGCCTGCGCGCGCCGCGGCGGCCATGTCATCGAGCATCGCTGATCGGATGATGCACCCCTCGCGCCAGATCTCGGCGATGCGGCCCATATCAAGCGACCAGTTGAACTCTTCACTCGCCGCACTTAACAGCGCAAACCCCTGCGCATAGGCGATGATTTTGGCCGCTAAAAGCGCGTCTCGCAAATCAGTGTCGCTTAGGTCCGGCACCGTCGCCTGTGTGGTTTCAATGCCCGAAAATAGCGATTGCCCCGCCAGCCGAACCTCTTTGCCCGCCGACCAGGATCGCGCACCGACTGCGGCCTCGATTGTCGAGGCGGATTGCCCAAGGCCCAGTGCTTCGATGACGGTCCAGCGCCCGGTGCCTTTTTGCCCCGCCCGATCGACGATCATGTCGACAATCGGTTTGCCGGTTTCCGGGTCCGGTGTGGCAAGAACTTCGGCGGTGATTTCAACCAGATACGATTTCAGCGGGCCTTTGTTCCAGTTTTCGAACAATGCGCCAATCTCTTTTGCACTGCGCGCCGATCCATCGCGCAAGATCCCGTAAACCTCTGCGATCATTTGCATATCAGCATATTCGATGCCGTTGTGCACCATTTTAACGAAATGCCCGGCCCCGTCGGTGCCAAGATGTGCAGCACATGGGTCGCCCTGATATTTGGCGGCAATAGCCTCGACTATATCGCGGATCACACCGTAGCTTTCGCTTAACCCGCCGACCATGATTGAGGGTCCGTGACGGGCCCCTTCTTCGCCACCCGAAACGCCCATACCGATAAAGGACAGGCCGGCTTGGCGCAGGTCGACTTCGCGCCGTCTGGTGTCGTGAAAATTGGCGTTGCCGGCGTCGATAATCATGTCGCCCGGGTCCAGCAGCGGCTTTAGTTGTGCGATAACCGCGTCAACTGCGGCCCCGGCCTTGACCATAAGAATAATTGCGCGAGGTTTGGAAAGGGACGCTACAAGGGCCTCTGGCGTATGGCAGGGAACCAGTTTTTCGGCGAGCGGGCCAGCATTTGCAACAAAGTCATCGATACGCGCAGTGGTGCGGTTATGAACCGCCACCGGAAAGCCCTTTTCGGCGATATTTAGCGCCAGATTTGCCCCCATGACTGCCAATCCAACAAGCCCGATCCTTGCGTCGCTCATACATTTCCCTTTCGCATTGATTGTCCGCCTATACATTATGTAGCCCGTTCGGCGATGCAAGCGGCATCAGCGGTGCCGGACACCTCGCGCTGTGGATAAGTTTGTAATTCACTGAAAATTCACCTATTATCTGTTCAATAACAAAAAACGGCAGGTAAAATTATGTCTTCGATATTGAAAAAGGCCTGGACAGAGGTCGTTGATCCGCTGATCCGCCGCCCTAAACGGGTGCAGGTAGCCGCGCTGTGTTATAGGCAAACAAAAAAGCATGGAAAAGAAGTGTTGCTGATCACCAGTCGGGATCAGGGACGTTGGATTATTCCCAAAGGCTGGCCAATTGATGGGCTGGATGCGGCAGAGGCTGCTTTGCAGGAAGCTTGGGAAGAAGCAGGCGTCATGGGCGGCAAGATCGCCAATGCGCCTTTAGGCAGTTTCGAGTACGAGAAGAAGCTGGATAGCGGCGGTAGCGCGATTTGCAAAACCAAGGTGTTCCCGGTCGAAGTCGGTGGCTTGTCATCTGATTTTCCAGAGGCCGGTGAACGAGAGCTTAAGTGGGTCAAACCGCAAAAAGCGGCCGAAATGGTGGACGAACCGCAACTGCAGGAAATATTGCGGGATTTCTAAGGTCGCACGCGCGTTGTTACGGTTGATATTCCCCAGAATCATAGATAGCCCTCGGCGCAAATTATGACGCTCTTATATTAGAACGCGTATTGAGGGGCAGATCGTGGCGACAGGACCGACAGGCAACCAATGGCGCACGCTTGACAAGGATCTAAACCGGATCAGTCAGGTCGAATACGCAACCAATTTCGTGTCGCGCCCGCTGGTGGGGTTGGGTGTCTCGCTGGCATTCATTGTCGTCGCAGCCCTTGTGGCGGCAGTTTTGTTTGGCCAGCAACCAACATCTTACATCGTCGTGGCAGCAGCTGCCTTTGGCGCCTATATGGCGATCAACATTGGTGCCAACGATGTTGCCAACAATATGGGCCCGGCCGTTGGTGCAAACGCGCTGACAATGGGGGGCGCGATTGCAATCGCCGTTGTGTTTGAAAGCGCAGGCGCGTTGCTGGCGGGCGGCGACGTCGTTTCGACGATTTCCAAAGGCATTATTGATCCACAAGCCGTTGCAGATTCCCGAATTTTCATCTGGGCGATGATGGCGGCACTGATTTCGTCGGCATTATGGGTCAATCTGGCGACCTTTGTCGGTGCCCCGGTTTCGACGACCCATTCGGTTGTTGGTGGTGTTATGGGCGCGGGTGTTGCTGCTGCCGGGTTTGCCGCCGTCAACTGGCCGAATATGGGCGCAATCGCTGCAAGTTGGGTTATTTCGCCGCTTTTGGGCGGGCTGATCGCAGCGGCATTTTTGGCCTTTATCAAAGCGCGGATCATTTATCAGGATGACAAAATTGCCGCCGCGCGCAAGTGGGTGCCGGTTCTTATTGGCATCATGGCCGGCGCATTTTCGGCCTATCTGGCCGTTAAGGGGCTGAAACGAATTGTTAAAATCGATACCGGCACAGCACTGCTGATCGGCCTTGCAGCAGGCGTTGTCTTCTACGCGGTAAGTGCCCCATTTATTAAACGTCAATCGGAAGGGTTGGAAAACCGGAACCGGTCGCTGAAAATTCTGTTCAGAATACCACTGGTGATTTCGGCGGCGCTGCTGTCTTTCGCTCATGGTGCCAATGACGTCGCAAATGCCGTTGGTCCGTTGGCCGCGATTGTGCACGCCGAAAGCATTGGCGAGTTTGCGGGCAAAGTGTCGATCCCATTGTGGGTTATGGTGATCGGGGCCTTTGGCATATCCTTTGGGCTGCTTTTGTTTGGTCCAAAACTGATCCGAATGGTGGGCAGTCAGATCACCAAACTGAACCCGATGCGGGCCTATTGTGTGGCGCTGTCGGCGGCAATTACGGTGATTATCGCCAGTTGGCTGGGCCTGCCGGTAAGCTCTACCCACATCGCGGTTGGCGGTGTGTTCGGGGTTGGGTTTTTTCGTGAATGGCATATGGAGCGGCGCGCCAAAAAGCGCAGCAAACTGGACCCAAAGGCAAAACGTATCGCGCCCGAGGAACGTCGCCGTCGCAAGCTGGTGCGACGGTCCCACTTCATGACGATTATTGCAGCCTGGGTTATAACCGTGCCGGCCGCAGCCCTGTTATCGGCCGGAATTTTCAAAGCGCTGATTGCAGCTTTCGTTTGAATAAGCCTAGGGAATTTTAGACCCCAAGGCACCAGCGCATCACGGCCTTTTGTGCGTGCAGACGGTTCTCTGCCTCGTCAAAGATCACAGATTTCGGGCCATCCATCACGGCGGTCGTTGCTTCTTCGTCGCGGTGTGCTGGCAGGCAATGCATGAACAACGCATCGTCATTGGCCTGTTTCATCACTTGCTCGGTCACCTGATAGGGGGCCAGTTGGTTATGGCGACCTTCGCGCGCTGACTGAGCGTCATGCATCGACATCCATGTATCCGCAACGATCAGATCCGCACCAATCACAGCCTTTGATATATCACGCTCAATTTCAATTTTGCTGCCCTGCGCGCGGGCAAGATCAACAAACTCGGCCTCTGGCTCCAGCGTTTCTGGCCCCGCGAACGTCAGGTCAAATCCAAACTGGCCAGCCGCATGCAGGAATGAAGCACAGACGTTGTTTCCATCACCTGTCCAGACGACCTTTTTGCCTTTGATCGGGCCGTTGTGTTCTTCAAAGGTCAGCACGTCGGCCATGATCTGGCAGGGGTGGGTGCGATCGGTCAGCCCGTTTATCACCGGCACGCTGGCGTATTCAGCCATTTCCAGCAGCGTTGATTCCTCGAATGTGCGGATCATAATCAGATCAACATAACGCGACAGAACCCGGGCCGTGTCGGCGATGGATTCGCCGTGGCCCAGTTGCATGTCGCTGCCTGACAGTACCATCGACTGGCCACCCAGTTGGCGCACGCCCACATCAAAGGACACCCGCGTTCTGGTCGAGGGTTTTTCGAAAATCAGCGCGACCATATGGTTTTCCAATGGCCGGTCGGCGTCTGGTGTGCCCTTGGGCTGTCCGGCGCGGGCTGTTTTCATAGTCCGCGCCTGATCAATCATTACGCGCAGATCGGCGGGATCAGTTTTGTGAATGTCGAGAAAATGAGTCATGATTTATCTTTCGCAGATGAAGATGATTGAGCCGCTACTGTGCTTGCAGCTTTATCAAGCCGGGCTACGCCTTCGCTAATTTCAGTCTCGCTGATCGTCAGGGGTGGGATCAATCGCAGGACGTTATTGGCTGCTGGCACAGCCAAAACTTCGGCGTCATAGCCAGCGTTGACCAGATCCATTACCGGTGACTTGCAGACAAGACCAAGCATCAGCCCCTGTCCGCGCACGGCCTCAAATACGTCCGGGTGGCTGGCCACCAGCCCTTCCAGCTTTTGGCGAAACAGGCCCGCCTTGCGGTTCACGTCGTCAAGGAAACCGTCGGCGGTTATCGTCTCGATCACCGCGCAGGCAACCGCGCAGGCCATTGGATTGCCGCCAAAAGTTGACCCGTGGCTGCCCGGCCCCATGCCCGATGCCGCGCGCTCTGTCGCAAGGCAGGCCCCGATTGGAAAGCCGCCACCAAGCCCTTTGGCCGTCGACATGATATCGGGCGTAACACCCGACCATTCATGCGCATATAGCCGCCCGGTGCGGCCATTTCCGCATTGAACCTCGTCCATCAACAACAGCAGACCGTTGTCATCACAAAGCGCACGCAGCCATTTAAGGAAAGCATCATCCGCGACGTTGATGCCGCCTTCGCCCTGCACCGGTTCCACTAAAATTGCTGCAGTTTGTTCGTCAATCTCGGCCTTAACGGCGGCCAGATCATTCCGTGGCACCTTTGCGAACCCTTCCAGCATCGGGCCAAACCCATCTGTCATTGCGCTGTTTCGCGCCGCAGAAAGGGCCGCGATCGTGCGGCCATGAAAACTATCATCAAATGTAATGATCTTGGTGCGTTCCGGTTGGCCAATTTGGCTTTGATATTTGCGCGCCATTTTGATCATGCATTCGACCGCCTCGGTGCCGGAGTTTGCAAAGAACACCGTGTCGGCAAATGTGTGTTCCACCAGTTTGTCGGCCAGCGCCTGTTGGCTGGGAATGTTGTAAAGGTTGGATGTATGCCACAGTTTTGTGGCCTGCTCCTGCACAACAGCGACCAGTTTTGGGTGCGCGTGCCCCAATGAGTTCACTGCAATCCCGGCACCCAGATCCAAAAAACGGCGGCCGTCTTCCTCGATCAGCCAACTGCCTTCGCCTTTGGCAAAACTTAAGGGTGCACGAGCATATGACGGTAAAATTGTCGGGATCATCGGATTAGCCTTTTTAAAACAGCAAGCCCAATTCGTGCCAAAGGCAGGCGGGCAAGTCAACGAGTTGAAAGGTTTGTTTGTGCCTCAGGCACGGGAACACGGGACGTCGGACGGCTTTAGCGTCGGCGTCGAAGAAATTTGCAGTCTGTTTGGATCGTGTTCATGGAACGGGCCTATATACAGCGCCCGTGTGCCTGTAAAGCCGGTAAGGGATTTGTTAACGCGGCGAATACTGACGAAGCCCTTGTATCCGGTCCCGCACAGGGATTAGTATAAGAGCCGACCAAACGATTGACGGCCCCGGATCTGACCGGTGGCCGTTTCCATTTAAGGAAATCCGATGTCCTGGACCGATGAGCGCGTTGAAACCCTGAAAAAAATGTGGGGCGAAGGCCAGAGCGCCAGCCAGATTGCCAAGGAACTGGGCGGCGTGACCCGCAATGCAGTCATTGGCAAAGTGCATCGTTTGGGTCTGTCCAACCGAACCGGTGGTGCCACTTCTGCAAAACCTGCCCCTAAAGGAAATTCAGCCAGCAAAGCCGCGCCAGCCAAGGCCCGAAGTAAAGCACCTGCGGCGGTGCCTGAAGTTCCGCCCAAACCCGTTCATATTCGCCGCCAGATTATTCCTGCTGGCCAGCCTTTGCCGCCACAACCTTCGGCCAATGAGATCAGCCCGGAAGCACTTGCCAGCGTTCGCGAAGTTGAAAAGAAGGCGAAGAAAATCGGCCTGATGCAGTTGACCGAGCGGACCTGCAAATGGCCAATCGGCGATCCGGCAACGGATGAATTCTGGTTCTGCGGCCTGTCAGTAAAGGCTGGGAAACCCTATTGCGAAGCACATGTCAGCGTGGCCTTTCAGCCAATGTCCAGTCGGCGCGACCGACGGCGTTAACAGCGGCCTTTTGGGCTGACCTTTTTGACAATTACCGTGTGTGCGTCAGGTGTATTCCTGGCTGGCCGTGAAAGGCATCCCAATGTCGGCGATCATTTCCATTCGAAACCTGTCTAAAACGTTCGACGATGGGACTGCCGCGCTTTCAGATGTTTCTCTGGACATCCAGCAGGGCGAGATTCTGGCGTTACTTGGGCCCAATGGCGCCGGTAAAACCACATTTATTTCAATGATTTGCGGCCTAATTCGTCCAACATCCGGTGTCGTCACCGTGGACGGGCATGACATCCGTTCTGATTTTCGCGCCGCACGCCGCCTGATCGGGTTGGTTCCGCAGGAAATCACCATCGAGCCGTTTGAAAATGTCATCCGCACAACGCGATTCTCGCGCGGCCTGTTCGGAAAGCCGCCCAATGACGCATATATCGAGCAGGTGTTACGGTCGCTTTCCCTTTGGGATAAACGTAACAGCCGAAATGTGGATTTGTCGGGCGGCATGAAACGCCGGGTTCTGATCGCCAAAGCGCTGTCGCATGAGCCACGAATACTGTTTCTGGATGAACCGACGGCCGGTGTTGATGTATCGCTGCGCAAAAATATGTGGGATCTGGTTCGACGCCTGCGTGACGACGGCGTCACGATCATCCTGACGACCCACTACATCGACGAGGCCGAGGAAATGGCCGACCGGATCGGAATTATCAACAAGGGCAAACTGCAACTGGTCGAGCAAAAAGATGTGCTGATGAAACAGCTGGGTCGAAAGCAGTTGAACCTTGAATTGCAAACAAAGCTGCAGGCGGTGCCGACTGAATTGGATGGCTATGGGCTGAAGTTGTCTGATGATGGCATGTCGATGTTATATGACTACGACGCACAGGCTGCGCGCACTGGTATTACGCGCCTATTGTCCGATTTGGCCGCGGCGGGGATTTCAGTGCGTGATCTGGATACGTCGCAAAGCTCGCTGGAACAAATATTCCTGACATTGGTAGAGGAAAACAGATGAACTGGTATGCCATTCGGGCGATCTATATGTTCGAAATGTCGCGGGCATTTCGCACTGTTGTGCAGTCTGTTGTTTCCCCGGTTTTATCGACAATCCTGTATTTCGTTGTTTTTGGAACGGCAATTGGCAGCCGGATCCAAACCGTTGACGGCATTGATTATGGCGCATTCATCGTGCCCGGCCTGATCATGATGACGCTATTGCAGCAATCCGTCACCACGGCGTCTTTTGGCATCTATTTGCCAAGGTTCGTCGGCACATTTTACGAGCATTTGTCAGCACCGCTTAGTTTTGTCGAAATCGTTTTGGGCTATGTGGGCGCTGCGGCCAGCCGGTCGCTGGTGATCGCATTGATAATCCTTGCGACCTCGACCCTATTCGTCGATCTGGACATATTGCATCCGGTCTGGATGATTGCGTTCCTTATTCTGACGGGCGTGACGTTTTCTTTGCTGGGCTTCATCATTGGTATCTGGGCCCGGAATTTTGAACAGCTTCAAATGATACCGCTGCTGGTCATTACACCGCTGGTTTTCCTTGGCGGCGCTTTCTATTCGATTTCGATGCTATCTGGCGTCTGGCAGACCATCACAAAATTCAACCCGGTTCTTTACCTGATCTCTGGGTTCCGCTGGTCGTTTTTTGGCGTGGCAGACGTTCCTGTGGCGGTGTCACTGGGCGCTGTCAGCGCATTTCTGGTGCTGTGCCTTGGCGTGATCTGGCTTATTTTTGCGACAGGCTGGCGAATTCGAGATTAGTCAGGCGTCCAGAAATGCGCGCACGGCAGCCTCAAATTCTCGTGGTTTTTCGGCGTGTATCCAGTGGCCCGCGCCGGGGATTTTGGCAAACCGGGCGGTCGGGAAAAGCCGTTTTATTTCGGGGCGATGTTCGGGTTTAACATAGTCGCTTTCGCCACCCGACAGAAACAGGGTGGGGCCATTGAATTGCCCGCCAAGTTTTGGAAACCCCAATATTGCGGGCATCTCTGCGGTCAGAACATCAAGGTTTAATTTCCATCGACTTCCCTTGATATCAAGAGATTGCAGCAAAAAGGCCCGAACGCTTGGCTCGGCGATACTGTCTGAAAGCAATTGGTCTGCTTCGCCCCGGTTGGAAACTGCGCTCGGATCAAGGCTCTGCATGGCATTGGCAAGGTGTATCTGCGTGTGAGTGTAAGCAACCGGGGCTATGTCCGCCACGATCAGCCGGTTTAATTTGCCCGCGTGTTCGGTAGCCAGAACCATCGCGCATTTTCCACCCATTGAATGGCCCAGAACATCGACTGGCCCACCAAAACTGGCAATAATCTCGGCCAAGTCATTGGCCATATCCGCGTAACTATGCGTGTCAAACCAGCCACTTTCGCCGTGGTTTCGCATGTCCACGGCGATGACCTGACGGGTGTCGCTCAGGCGTTTGGAAATTACGCCCCAGTTGCGCGCCGATCCGAATAACCCGTGCGCGATCAAAAGCGGTGGTTTTTCAGATGGTTGCCCGGTGATGATGGTTCTTAACATATGGCCAGATTAACCGGGTGAACAAGCACTGGCCAGCCCCAGCGGGGGTGTATAGATTGGCATGGTTGAGATTTTTCAGGCACGAGTTCAATGACTTACGAAGAGCGCGCAAATCACATTTCCAAGCTGATTGAGACCCGCCTTGGTGTCAGGGGCAAAACGCTGCCTATTCAATTGCGCAGGGCGGGCCGTTTACTGCCCCGAGACATGCGCCGGCATGCCAAAATATTGACCGACGCAGTGGCCCATCAAGCCAGCCCAAAACTGGCCCGCCTTGTGGACAACGATCAGGTCTTGCAATCCTACGAAGCGTGCGAAAATTACCTGACCAGCATCGACATTTGGGATCGGCGCAAGGGTAAAACCATCAGCATTCTGTCAACGGCGGCCTTTAACCTTTTGGCAGTCGGCGGATTGCTAATCGCGGTCCTAGTATGGCGTGGGTACCTTTAGGTCGGATAGATCGGAAAACCCGCGCATAGCTTCAGAACTTTGGCTTTCACCGAAGCTTCAACATCGGCATTTCCATCTGCTCCGTTCGCGGCCAGTCCGTCGACAACTTCGACGATCCAGTCGGCAATTAGGCGAAATTCATCTTCGCCAAAGCCACGAGTCGTGCCCGCAGGCGTGCCAAGACGAATGCCTGACGTGACAAAGGGCTTTTCCGGATCAAAAGGAACGCCGTTCTTGTTGCAGGTGATATTGGCGCGCCCAAGGGCTGCCTCGGCGGCCTTGCCGGTAACGCCTTTGGGGCGCAGATCGGCGAGCATCAGATGATTGTCAGTGCCACCTGAAACGATATCTATGCCGCCTTTGGAAAGTTGGTCAGCCATAGCGCGCGCGTTGCCAACGACCCTTGCAGCATAATCCTTAAAGCCCGGTTCCAGCGCTTCGTTAAAGGCAACAGCCTTGGCCGCAATCACGTGCATCAACGGGCCACCCTGAAGGCCGGGGAACACGGCAGAGTTCACTTTTTTCGCAATCGCTTCGTCGTTCGTCAGGATCAATCCACCCCGAGGGCCGCGCAGCGATTTATGGGTTGTCGTTGTCACCACATGGGCATGGGGCAGGGGGGAAGGATGCTGCCCACCCGCCACCAATCCTGCAATATGGGCCATATCTACCATCAGATAGGCGCCAACCTCATCTGCAATGTCGCGAAATGCCTTCCAGTCCCAGACACGGGAATAGGCGGTGCCACCGGCGACAATCAGCTTGGGTTTGCATTCCAGCGCCTTTGCGCGGACTTCATCCATATCCAGCAACTGGTCTTGCTGACGCACGCCATAAGACACGACGTTAAACCATTTGCCCGACATGTTGACGGGTGAGCCGTGTGTCAGGTGCCCGCCAGAATTCAGATCAAGCCCCATGAACGTGTCACCGGGTTGCAGAAGAGCCAGAAAAACAGCTTGGTTCATCTGGCTGCCGGAATTTGGCTGAACATTGGCAAATTTGCAGTCAAACAACTGACAGGCCCGCTCGATCGCCAAGTTCTCGGCGATATCAACGTATTGGCAGCCGCCGTAATAGCGCCGCCCCGGATAGCCCTCGGCGTATTTATTGGTCAGAACCGATCCCTGCGCCTGCAAAACGGCAGCCGAAACGATGTTTTCCGAAGCAATCAGCTCAATCTCATTTTGCTGACGGCCAGCTTCTAGCGTAATTGCCTCGAATATTTCCGGGTCTCGCGTGGCGAGTGCTTCGGTGAAAAATCCGGCGTCTTGGGGTTGGCTGGTCATTGGCGCGTCTCCACAGGGTGCATTTGATCCGGCTTGTAACGCCAAACCCAAGGTTAAAAAACCCGAAATGCGCGACGACTTTGCAGTTACAGGACGCAATGCGCGGATGATCGGGGGCTTGTATTTCCTAACGACGCGGGCAATGTCGTGTGACAACGCGCGCAATTGTCGTGTGAAAGCTATTTCAGGGTCCATGGCACGCAAATTGAAAATAGGGTTTATCGCAAGTGAGTCGGATGTCGCGCAGGCCGCATTTGGCCGACTTTCGGCGCAATACGGGGGCGTTTCGCAACAGGATGCGGACGTTATCGTGGCACTTGGTGGTGATGGGTTCATGTTGCGCACGCTGCATGACACCATGCAGTTGGACACACCGGTTTATGGGATGAACTGCGGCACGATCGGTTTTTTGATGAATGCCTATGTCGAGGAAAACCTGCCAGAACGCCTTGCCGTTGCCGTTGAAGAAAAGATCAATCCACTGTCTATGGTCGCCAAATGCGTTGATGGAACAAGCCATAAAGCACTGGCGATCAACGAGGTCTCGTTGTTGCGCGAAGGCCCACAGGCGGCCAAACTAAGGATCAGCGTAGACGGCAAGGTTCGGATGGAAGAACTGGTTTGTGACGGGGCGCTGGTCAGCACGCCCGCGGGATCGACTGCTTACAATTATTCCGCGCACGGGCCGATCCTGCCGATCGGGTCTGACGTGTTGGCCCTGACAGCCATGTCGGCGTTTAGACCCAGACGGTGGCGCGGTGCTTTGCTTCCCAACACATCAAAAGTCCGGTTCGACATACTGGATTACCAAAAACGCCCCGTTATGGCCGAGGCTGACAGCCGATCAGTGCGCGATGTCGCTTGGGTCGAGATCACCAGCGAGCCGGGCGTTGTGCATCGGATTTTGTTTGATCCGGGGCATGGTTTAGAAGAACGGCTGATACGCGAGCAGTTCGTGTAAGCTAGGCGCTTATTTTGCGCCAGTTTTCCAGTTTTCGGTAAAGCGTGGACGGCGAAACGGCCAATGATCTGGCTGCCTTTGGGACGGACCCTTTGTTTTGCTCAATTGCTGCTTCAACCGCAATTTTTTCGATCTGGTCTAAGGTCAGGCCGCTCATATAGTCGGTCTCGTGCTTGCGTGTGACCGTGGCCGCACCGCTCACTTTGGTCGACACTTCCGACAGCGATCTGGGCACCAGCTCAAAAGTTGAGGCACGCAGTTCTTGCGTTGTTTGCAGGGCATCAGGATTTATCGTGGTGACAAGGACCCGGATCGAACTTGCCCCTCCAAGATAGCCTTGCATTTTTTTCAGATCGCCACTGTTGCCAGCGCGAAGATGAAGCAACGCCTTATCGGCGCCAAACACCGAGAATCTTGCCTCGGCTTTCAGAAAAGAAACATTATTATTCACGACACTACACTCACTCATAAAACAAACAAAGCCGCCTCAACACACACGAGTCGCCTTCGCCATTAGATTTAGGCCAGAAGGTTTGTTCGGCAAAGCACTACCGGATCTTCGTTCTTAGGTTTCCTCTTTTACGCGACAATCCTCGGATTTTTCAACTATTGGGATAGCCCAATGCCTTTAATGCAGTCGCAATTTCGTTAAGAATTTCTGGATCGTCGATTGTTGCCGGCACTTTAAATTCTTCACCATCAGCAATTTTTGCCATAGTTGCGCGCAGAATTTTTCCGGACCGGGTTTTGGGCAAACGGTCCACAACGGCGACCAGTTTGAAGGCAGCAACAGGTCCAATTTTGTCGCGAACCAGCTTGATAATCTCGGCCG
>JAHRVC010000003.1 GCA_019090885.1 Marinosulfonomonas sp. | reverse complement strand
CTCCATCAGTGGATAATGGGTGCAGCCCAGAATCGCGGCCCTTAAACGCAAGATGCCGGACCCGCAGGCCGCGATTCTGGGCTGCACCCATTATCCACTGATGGAGCAGGTCTTTCAGGACGCACTTGGGCCGGATGTGCAGGTTTATTCGCAGGCGAAACTTGTTGCCGCCAGCCTTTCGGACTATCTGGAACGACATCCAAAGATGTTGGGTGCGGGCGCGGACAGTCTGTTCCTGACGACAGGAGATCCGGGAAAAGTAAGCGATCAGGCCACACAATTCTTGCGACGACGAATTGAATTTGTCTCTGCGTGATTGCCGCGCGCACGAAACCTGTCTAAATTTCCGTTCTGAACATTGAAGGAGGGTCCAGCATGACCCATAAAATCGCCATTTTAGGTGCATCGGGCTATACTGGCGCCGAGCTTGTCCGGCTGATCGCCACCCACCCCAGCTTTGAAATCGCTGCTTTGGCGGCGGATCGCAAGGCGGGCATGGAAATGTCGCAGGTCTATCCGCATCTGCGTCATCTGGATTTGCCCCGGCTGGTTAAGATTGATGAGATTGATTTTAGCGCCATTGATCTGGCCTTTTGCGCGCTGCCCCATGCGATGAGCCAGGAAATGATCGGTGATTTGCCCAAATCACTGAAAGTTGTTGACCTAAGTGCTGACTTTCGGCTGCGCGATCCGGCGGAGTATGAAAAATGGTATGGCAAGGCCCATGGTGCGGTGTCGATGCAGGGTGAGGCGGTCTATGGCCTGACCGAATTTTACCGCGAAGACATCCGTAATGCCCGGCTGGTGGCGGGCACCGGATGCAATGCGGCGGCGGTGCAATTTGCGCTGCGCCCGTTGATCGAGGCCGCGTTGATTGATCTGGATGACATCATTTGTGACTTGAAAAACGGGGCCACGGGGGCCGGGAGATCGCTTAAGGAACATATGCTTTATTCCGAGCGTTCACAGGATGTTATGGCCTATTCTGCAGGTGGCACCCATCGCCATCTGGGCGAGTTTGATCAGGAGTTTTCTGCCCTTGCCGGGCGTCCGGTTCAGATCATGTTCACCCCGCATCTGATCCCTGCCAACCGCGGGATTTTGGCGACCTGTTATGTCAAAGGCGAAGCGTCGGAGATCCACGCGGGTTTGGTGGCGCGCTATGCGGATGAACCGTTTGTGGTGGTTTTGCCATTTGGTGATCTGCCGGGGGTTGCCCATGTTCAGGGCTCGAATTTCTGCCATATCGGTGTTGCGGGCGAGCGGATCGCCGGGCGGGCGACGGTGGTCAGTGCGATTGACAACCTGTGCAAAGGCTCGTCTGGTCAGGCAATGCAGAATGCCAATCTGATGCTTGGGGTCGAAGAAACCACCGGGCTGACGCTGGCGCCGGTTTTTCCATGAGGGCGCGATGAAAGGCCTTAAAAAACAACGCCGCATTCAGGTGATCGTGGCGGCGGTGATTGCGCTGGCCGTTGGCGTGGGGCTAATCGGCTATGGGTTGCGCGACGGCATCAATTATTTCCGCTCGCCCAGTCAGGTCATGGCCGAACCGCCAACCCCGCGCGAAGTGTTTCGCATGGGCGGGCTGGTGGCCGAAGGCACGTTGGTGCGCGGGCAGGGCGCGGTGATCCGCTTTTCGGTAACGGATGGCGGCGCCGAGGTTCCGGTGACCTATACGGGCGTTTTGCCGGACCTGTTTAAGGAAGGCGAAGGCATGATCGGCACCGGGCGCTATATTGACGGTGTCTTTGAGGCGAGCGAAATTCTGGCCAAGCATGATGAAAGCTATATGCCCAAAGAAGTGATCGACGCGCTGAAGGAACAGGGTGTGTATCAGGAGCCTGAGTCTTAGGCGTTATCGGGTGCGCGCGCCCGGAATGGGGTGGCATTGGCATCGCCCCATTTATGTTGATAAGCCTTGGGTAACGATGGTAATTCTGGGAATTGGAATGGCGGCTAGGCGGACAAAGTCGCCTTTGAAATTTTGTCAGTTTTCAGGACGTATTATAGACGGCACGCAGAAGGCTTCGGCCTACTTGATGGAATTTAACCGTAGCCCACAGACCTATTAGTCTCTCTTCGTCGGAGACTGGCTTTGAGAATTCTTGGCACTTTCTGATGCGACCATTGTGTAGGTCTTCATCAACGCCGGTAACCTTCGGTGAGAAATCAGAGAACTTCAAATACATGTAAGTGAATGCCATTAATTGGTGTTTACCGATTGAAACTAGATAGTTTTCCAGTGCTGCTGCGGCCGACAGGACTGCATCAAAGCTGCTATCTCGAGCAGCTCGTTCGAGATCCACAAACAGAGAAAACAACTCTTGGTCGTTCAACGTAAGCAGACCATCGTTTGTTCTTTCAACTCCATGGGCAATCAGTTTGTCTTTGACGATTTGATAAATTGAAGCATCAGTCATGGATGTGGCTCTATCATCGATTGTGGTACGCTGACAAAAGTATTTCGCGGTAGGTTTGGGCTCGAAGCCGTCATCTGACTGTTTCAGTCAGCCTTTTAGGGCATTCAACGTTGTTCTATAACCGCTGTGCGGACTTTGCGAGAGTTTGAGTATATCGTAGTTCACTCTGATGCGGCGACGACAAACCGTCAGACCTTCCCGCGATACTGGATAAGCGCCTTGAACTTCAGGCTACCGATGGCTATTTTGAAATCAATGTTATTTTCAAACAGTACACACCACTTTTGCTAGGTAAGAACGAGCAAGTAGTCTTTGCTGTTGAAGGGCGGGTACTGCCCAGCCTTTCTGATTTCATCTTCATTATAGTCTTTGCATCGGCGTGGATTTTCGCGCCTCTACTGATATTGCACCACCTTTTTCGACCAATATCGTACGTCATTACTACAGACCGAGTTCTTGTGATCGAGCCGGGCGGCGCGCTCGAAGCCATTGAGCTATCAGGAATAGTCAAATTAAAAGGGTCGAGAACATCCCTGTTGATTTATGGTAGCGAAAAACGGTTATGGCTTTCGCGGTTGCCAGATGCTTGGCATTTCGAGTCAGTCATCCGGAATGTTATCAATAAAGTTGAGTTAGCAGGCCAGCAAAGTAACTAAGGCATCAAACCCGTCGTTTGGGTTCCAGCAATTCTATAGACCCCGCGCCCGGTTCACGCCTGCCTCAAACTCCTCCCGCCCCATCCTATAAACCACCATTGGTTTCAGGGCATCGCCGTCCGGGATCACAGGGTGGTCAAAGTCGAGCGCTTCGGCCCGGCGCATTCCTATCCTTCGCATCACCTTTTCGGATGGCAGGTTTAACCTCGGCGTGTAGCTATAGATTTTGTCGATACCCAAAGCGGTGAAGCCATGGCTGATCCAGGCCAGCGCCGCTTCGCTGGCATACCCCTTGCCCCAGACCGAGGGGGTCAGCCGCCAGCCGATCTCGGTGCAGGGTGCAAATGGTGCGCCGTCTTCCAGCCGCGACAGCCCGGCCATGCCTAAAAGCACCCCGTCGGATTTACGTTCCACGGCGCTGAAAGCATAGCCGAAGCGTTCCTGCTTGTCGGCGAACCTAATCAGCATTTCTGCCGTTTGCCCGGCGTCATAGGGGGCCGGGAAATACCGCATGACTTCGGGATCAGCGTTGATTTTGGAAAACGCAGCCAGATCGCCCTCGTTGAATGGGCGCAGGATCAGTCGGGTTGTTTGGATCATTATTAGAAATCCCTTGGCGGGCGGTTCAGGTGACCCCGCATTTAAGCAGCCATTACCCTTTGGGGAAAGTTGAAATGGCGTTGATCTGGCTAAGAGCATGAAAGATTGCGTGCTGGTGTGTGGCCCGAAAACCAAAAAGCGGCGCACAAAACCCTGTGCGCCGCTTTCTTCGTTGTGATGGCCGATTTGATGCGCTTCGTATTCGGAATGGACTATTGAGGTCCATGCTGGGCAGCCCCGAAGACATCGAAGGCTCCATCAGCCTCGTCATCAATTCGGTCGCACCCATTTCCGTGAAACGCAGTTCTTGAGTATCTGTTAATTAGAGAATTAGGCACAACTTATGCGGGATTGTGGCGATTTGGTGGCGGTAAGAAGCTTTGCGAATTGCAACAGGTCGGACGCATTGGTTAAACGGTTTTAACCTTTTTGATCGCAACCTGAAGCGGAACAATCCGCAACAGGTTAATTTTATGAAAAGCGTTAAGGCTATTGCCGAGGATATTGTGCGGCGCGAGGGGGGCTATGTTGATGATCCGTCCGATCCGGGTGGGCCGACGAAATACGGGGTGACGCTTGGCACGTTACGCCGCTTAAAGCTTGATCTGACGCGCGACCAGAAGATTGATCGCGACGATGTGCTTGCGATGACCCGCCTTCGGGCGCGCGATATTTATATTCGCGATTATTTCAAACGGCCGCGCCTTGATACGTTGCCGCAAGTTTTGCAGGCCAGTGTTTTTGACATGTATGTTAACGCCGGGGCCAATGCTGTCGAGATTTTGCAGCGGTTGCTGCGCGATATGGGGCAGATGATTACGGTTGATGGTATCGTCGGGCCGCAAACTGCGGGGGCGGCAGAACTGGCCCATGCGGCGGCACCAAAACATCTGGTTGATGCCTACGGGATTGCGCGGCGCAATTATTATTACCGGATCGCGGATCGGCGCGCGGGCAGCCGCAAATATGCGCGGCGCATAGACGGTGGCAAGGGTGGTTGGATATTGCGGGCCGAAGAATTCATCGCGCCGCGTTATCATCTAAGTGCGGCAGAACACCGGGCGAGGGTTGCGCGATGGGGATGATCGAGGTGCTGCTTGGTTTTTTGTTCGGCGGCGGGCGCAATGTGGTGCGCGAAACGGTCGAAGTTTTTCGCGAAAATGTGGAAAGCTCTGCCGAGCGTGGTGCGATCTATCGGGCCGCGGCGCTAAACCAGTTCGCATCCGAATTCGCGGTTGAACGCAAAGGCGTGTTTGATCGGTTTATGGACGGGCTGAACCGGGTGCCCCGGCCCGCGCTGGCATTTGGCACGCTGGGGCTGTTTATTTCGGCGATGGTTGATCCGGTCTGGTTTGCGGAACGCATGCAGGGCATCGCGCTGGTGCCGGAACCGTTGTGGTGGCTGCTGGGGGCGATAGTGTCGTTTTATTTTGGCGCGCGGTATCAGGTGAAAAGTCAGGATTTTCAACGCTCGATTGCTGGCACGGTTTTGCGCGCGACGGATGTGACGCGCAATATAAACGCTTTGCGCACCCTAGACGCGGGGGGCGATGGATTTGCCGATAATCCGGCGTTGCAGGACTGGGGTGACACCCATGAGCAGTGACGTTTTCGTCAATATCCTGACCGAGCATGGTCCATGGGTTCTGTTGGTTTTTTACCTGCTGTACCGGGATTTGCAAAAAGATCAGGCGACGCGAGATGTGGTGAACAAGAACTCGGTCGTGCTGACCGAGTTGACAACATTGATCCGCGAGCGCTTGCCGCGCGGATAAGGAGGGAAGATGGCGAAGAACCTGAAAGAAGCGATTGAGCGCAACCGGATTGCAGCGGCAGAATTGGACCGGGCGTTGCGGGATTGTCTGGCCGTTGTGCGCGACGAGCCAGAGATCGTGGCCGAGGGACGGTTTCGTGTTTTCACCGGCGGGCGGGCAGCGCGGGCCAGCGGTCAGTAAACGGTGAAGGCGACGGCGCGTAAATGTGATCGTTGGTGTGGCGATTAAACGGCCCGGGGCCATTGGCGCGGCGTGCAAACGCGGCTAGGGTCCGGCCATGTTGGTGGAACTGGGACATTTCGCGCTGATCACAGCGTTTCTTGTGGCGATCGTGCAGTCGGTGGTGCCTATGCTTGGCGCGGCGCGGCACCGGTCCGACTGGATGAATGTCGGCGCACCGGCGGCCCTGTTGCAGCTTGTGCTGGTCGGCTTTTCGTTTGCCGTATTGGTGCAGGCGTTTGTGGTGTCGGATTTTTCATTGCGACTGGTCGTGGCCAATTCCCACACCGCAAAGCCACTGCTTTACAAAATCACCGGCGTTTGGGGTAACCACGAAGGGTCGATGCTGCTTTGGGTGCTGATATTGGCGTTGTTTGGCGCCTCGGCGGCGGTGTTTGGCGGCAATCTTCCGGCCAGTTTGCGCGCGCGTGTTTTGTCAGTACAGGGGGCCATAGGCGTGGCGTTTCTGGCGTTTATTCTGTTCACGTCGAACCCGTTTGTGCGCATGGCCCGCCCGCCACTGAATGGCGAAGACCTGAACCCGTTGTTGCAAGACCCTGGTTTAGCGTTTCACCCGCCGTTTTTGTATCTCGGCTACGTGGGCCTGAGCATGGCGTTTTCGTTTGCCGTCGCCGCCCTGATCGAGGGACGCATAGATGCGGCATGGGGCCGTTGGGTGCGGCCATGGACGCTGGCGGCATGGCTGTTTTTGACCATCGGCATCGCGCTTGGGTCATGGTGGGCTTATTATGAGCTTGGCTGGGGCGGTTTCTGGTTTTGGGATCCGGTTGAAAATGCGTCCTTCATGCCGTGGCTGATTGCCACTGCGCTGTTGCATTGCGCTATCGTTGTGGAAAAGCGTGAAGCGCTGAAAAGCTGGACGATTTTGCTGGCGATCCTAGCGTTTGGGTTTTCGCTGATCGGGACATTTATCGTGCGGTCCGGGGTTTTAACCTCGGTTCATGCGTTTTCAAATGACCCGGAACGGGGCGTATTTATTCTGGCCATTCTGGCGGTGTTTACCGGCGGCGCGCTGACGCTTTTTGCGGCGCGCGCAAACGAGATGCAGGCCAAAGGCGTGTTCGCGGTTGTCAGCCGGGAATCCGCTTTGGTGTTGAATAATATCCTGTTGGCCGTGGCGGCGTTCGTCGTGTTCATCGGTACGCTTTGGCCGTTGATTGCGGAACTGGCGTTTGGGCGCAAACTGTCAGTTGGCGCGCCGTTTTTTGATGCGGCATTCACGCCGTTTTTTGTGGCGCTGGCGGTGATTATGCCGGTCGGTGCGCTGTTGCCGTGGAAACGGGCGCGGATCGGGCGGGCTTTGGTGTCGCTGCGGATTGTTATGGTGTTGGCATGTGCGGTCGGGGCGCTGGCCTGGGCAATGCAAAACGGGCGCTCGGCGCTGGGGCCGGTGGGGGCGATGCTGGCAGTCTGGCTGATCGGCGGAGCGGCTGTGGATGCATGGCAAAAGGTCGGGAGGGGCGAATTTTCGTCGAAAATTCGGCGACTGGCGCGACTGCCCCGATCAGATTGGGGGCGGATTGTGGCCCACGGCGGGATGGGCGTTACAATGTTTGGGATCGCCGCGATGACCGCTTGGCAAAGCGAGGATATTCGCGTGGTCGCAGTCGGGGAAACGTTCAAAGTTGCGCCATATGAGTTGTCGCTGAACGCTGTTACCAAGGGTGAGGGGCCAAACTATCTGACGACGGTTGGTGATATATCAGTGTTTCGCGCAGGGCGCGAAGTTGCCCGACTTTACCCTGAAAAACGGATTTATCCGGTGGCGCGCATGCCCACCACGGAAGCGGCGATATCCAACGGATTTCTGGTCGATATCTATGTGGTGATTGGCGATCCGCAGAATGGCGGTGGCTGGGCGGTGCGCACCTATATCAAGCCGTTCGCCAACTGGATTTGGGCGGGCGCGATAATCATGGCGTTTGGTGGCGGGTTAAGCCTGAGTGATCGGCGCTACCGGGTTGGGGCAGGGCAGCGGCGGCGCTCGGTTGGCGGAGTTCCGGCCGAATGAGGCGGATTTTAGTGATCCTGCTATTTCTGGCGACCCCGCTTTGGGCCGTTCAGCCGGATGAAATTCTTGCCGATCCCGCACTTGAGACCCGTGCGCGGGAACTGTCCAAAGGGCTGCGTTGCCCGGTTTGCCAAAGCGAGAGCATTGATGAATCCAACGCCGATATTGCCCGTGATCTGCGCCTGTTGCTGCGCGAACGACTGGTGGCTGGCGACAGCGACGCTGCGGCCATAGAATTTATGGTGGCGCGCTATGGCGAGTATATATTGCTCAAGCCCACAACCGGTGGCGCGAATTTTATTCTGTGGATTTCCGGGCCGGTTCTGTTGCTGGCCGCTCTTGGGGTCGGGCTGGTCTATCTGCGTGGCCGCCAAAAGGGGCGCGCGCCGGAAGCTTTGAGTGAAGCGGAAAAAACCCGGCTGGCGGAACTTCTGGACCAATAACAACGTCTTCGGCTTTCCTATTTGTGTGGTTCCACTATCCTTGCACAAAGCCAGAATTATCAGGAGCACGCGCAAATGTCTTATTCCACCATCACCCTTTCGATTGAAAACGATATTGCCGTGCTGGCCTTGAACCGGCCGGATGTGAAGAACGCGATGAACTCGCAGATGCGGGCGGAAATTTTGCAAGGCGTCAAACAGGCCGAGGCGAACGCGCGTGTTCTGGTGCTGACGGGCAGTGGCGATGCTTATTGTTCGGGGCAGGATCTGGGTGGGCAAGAGGCGGCTGGCGGGATCGACGTCGAGCGTATCCTGCGTGAAGAATATGAGCCGATGCTGCATGCAATTTTTGACTGTGCGATCCCAACGATTACTGCGGTCAACGGAGTGGCTGCTGGTGCGGGGGCAAGTTTGGCGTTGGCAGCGGATGTGGTCATCGCAACGCATAGTGCGGTGTTTTTACAAGCTTTTACCCGGATTGGTCTGATGCCGGATGCGGGTGGCACTTATTTCCTGCCTCGCCAGATGGGTCTGGCCAGAGCTATGGGGGCGGCGTTGTTCGCCGAACCAGTCAGTGCTGCGCAGGCCAGCGACTGGGGGATGATCTGGGAAGCCGTGCCGGATCAGGATTTTGCAGCCCATTGGCGCGCCCGGGCCGCCAAGCTGGCGAAAGGGCCGACGCAGGCGTATCGCCACGTCAAAACCGCGATGCGGGCCAGTCAGGATAATGATCTGCGAACACAACTGGCGCTGGAATCTAAATTGCAGGGGGAATTGGCCCGCGCCGCAGATTTCAAAGAGGGTGTTCAGGCGTTTATGGAAAAACGCAGTGCGCGGTTTGAGGGGACGTAGACGCTTTTTTGTCCGGTGCTCAAAACAAACTTATTTGAAAATGGCAGAGGGTCGCGCCTGACCCTGGGTGGGTGCAAATGCGCCCTCCCGTGGGGAGGGTCGGGTGCGGCCCGGCGGTGCCGCCGGGCTCGGCATATTTTTGGGGGCGGAGCATTGTTGAAATCTGGCTTAGCCAATCAATAATGCCGTGCAAAAGTCGACGGGCCGCTAGTCCGTATTACCGGTTTTCAACATCCACATAATCGCGGAATGTCTCACCTGTATAAAGCTGGCGCGGACGGCCGATTTTCAGCGCCGGATCGGCAATCTGTTCTTTCCACTGGCTGACCCAGCCGACGGTGCGGGCAAGTGCGAAAATCGGTGTGAACATCGATGTGGGAAAGCCCATGGCGTCCAGAATGATGCCGGAATAAAAATCGACGTTTGGATACAGCTTTTTCTCAACGAAATATGGATCTTCCAGCGCGATTTTTTCCAACTCCATCGCCACTTTCAGCGTGTCGTTATCTTCGATCCCCAGAAGGCCCAGAACTTCGTCTGCGGACTGCTTCATCACCTTGGCGCGCGGGTCAAAGTTTTTGTAGACCCGATGACCAAAGCTCATCAGGCGGAACGGATCGTTCTTATCCTTGGCGCGGGCGATGAATTCGGGGATGCGATCGACTGTGCCGATTTCGCGTAGCATTTCAAGACAGGCCTGATTGGCGCCACCATGTGCTGGCCCCCAAAGACAAGCGATACCAGCGGCGACGCACGCAAACGGGTTGGCCCCGGATGAAGATGCCAGACGCACAGTTGAGGTTGAGGCGTTTTGTTCATGATCTGCGTGCAGGGTGAAAATCCGGTCCATCGCGCGCGACAGGATCGGGTTCACTTCGTATTCTTCGGCCGGGACCGAAAAACACATGCGCAGGAAATTGGAGGCGTAATCCAGATCGTTGCGTGGATAAACGAACGGCTGGCCAACGGAATATTTATAGGCCATCGCGGCAATTGTCGGCACTTTGGCGATCAGACGGATCGCGGCGACTTCACGTTGCCATGGATCATTAATATCGGTGCTGTCATGATAAAACGCGGACATCGCACCAACAACGCCGACCATCGTTGCCATCGGATGCGCATCACGGCGAAACCCACGGAAAAAATTGTGCATCTGTTCGTGCACCATGGTGTGGCGGGTCACACGGGCTTCGAAATCTTCCAGCGCATTGGCCGAGGGCAATTCGCCATACATCAGCAGATAGCAAACTTCGAGGTAGTGGGATTTCTCGGCCAACTGATCGATCGGGTAGCCCCGGTGCAACAGTTCGCCTTTGTCGCCGTCGATGAAGGTAATCGCGCTTTGGCAACTGGCGGTAGACGTGAAGCCGGGGTCATATGTGAATACCCCGCCCTGTGCGTATAGCTTGCCGATATCGACCACGTCCGGTCCTGCGGTTGGCGAATGAACAGGCAAGTCAATCTGCTGGTTGTTGATTGTTATTGTTGCGGATTTCGTTGTGTCTGTCATTCTTATCCCCTTGGTGGATTGGCCGTCCCCGGATGGGGCGGTCGCGTGTTATAAATTGGGTGCCTTAACCCTGAATATCCCTGAGCCGCGCGAGCGTTTCCTCGCGGCCAAGGACATACAT
>JAHRVC010000261.1 GCA_019090885.1 Marinosulfonomonas sp. | reverse complement strand
GCTGCAACAGGGTTCGCCTGACTTGCACGGGCGAGCTATACATGTGTCTGGGGCAGGAAGACCGCGCCGATCTGATGGCCCCGCTGCGCAACAGCCCCGACAGTGACGCCCCGCTGATCGAGGCAATTCACGCGGCGATCGGGCGCAAGCCAAAGGGCCATGATTTTGACTATTCCCGCCAGCAGGTCGACGGGCAAATGACCCGCCACATGAGCCACACCGGCGGCTGAAACCTTAGGGTTTTCGCACAATCAGGTCGATCAGCGCGGATTTTCCGCTATGGCCGCGTCCCTCTTGCACATCCCGCTCGTAAGCCGCCAGGCGCTGGATTTTCCAGCCAGCGAATTCGGCACGCAGCAGGTCTTGGGTATACATGTTTTCGGGAACTTTCGGACCACCGGTGCCAAGTGGAATTTGTTCCGGTCGATACCCGTGCAGCATTAAAACACCACCCGGTTTCAGCGTCTTTTTCATGTTTGCAAAGACAGTCGAGCGCTCGTCGGGCGAAAGAAACTGAATGAAAATCGCCACGACCATGTCGTAGGTATTTTCGCGCCAGTCCCAGCTATCCAGATCGGACAGGCTTGCATCAACCGTGACGCCCCTGTCCTTGGCCAATTCATGTGCGCGCCCGATTGCCGTGGGCGAAATGTCAAAAGCGGTAACCTTCATTCCCCGTTCGGCCATATGGATAGAATTGCGGCCCTCGCCATCGGCCACCGCAAGAGCAGAAAGGCCTTCAACCAGCCAGCCCGGGTTTTCGGTCAGAAACCCGGCCGGATCTGTGCCGAAATGATAGCCTTGTGCAGCTTGGTAACGTTCTTCCCACATGTCATTGGCCTTTTTTTGCAATGTTGGCGGTTCAGGCGGCAGGCATCCGGTTCTCGATAATCCCCGCCCACCAACTGCACCCGGCTGGTATAGCCTCGTCATTAAAGTTGTATTCCGGGTGATGCACCATCGCTGAATCACCGTTCCCGACAAGAATATAGGCCCCCGGACGCTCATTAAGCAGATAGGCGAAATCTTCGCCGCCCATAATCAGCTCTGCATCGGCGCATTCACCGGCGACTTTGGTCGCAACTTCGGCGGCAAAGGCAGTTTGTTCCTCATTATTCACCATCACCGGATAGCCGCGCCGGAACTTCACATCGGCCTTGGCACCAAAAACTTCGGCCGTTTTTTCGGTGATCTCGATCAACCGGGCCTCGGCCAGATCGCGCACGTTTTCTTGCAGTGTGCGAACAGTGCCGCGCAGATGCACATGCTGCGGGATCACATTATGGGACTTGGTGTCGGTTTCAAACGAGGTGACAGAAACCACAACCTGTTTGACCGGATCAACATTGCGGCTGGCAATCGTTTGCAGCGCCATCACGATCTGGCTTGCGACCACGGTGGTATCGACCCCCTCGTGGGGTTTGGCCGCATGGGCGCCTTTGCCCTCGACATAAATATCAAACTGATCGGCGGCCGCAAAAAATGAACCCGGACGGATCGCAAAACTTCCCAGTTCCTGCCCCGGCCAGTTGTGCATTCCATAGACTTCCTGAATGTCCCAGCGGTCCAACATCCCGTCATCGACCATCTCTTTGCCGCCACCGCCGCCTTCTTCGGCGGGCTGAAATATCACCACGCAGGTGCCGTCAAAATTGCGGGTTTCGGCCAGATATTTCGCAGCCCCCAACAACATCGCCGTATGTCCGTCATGGCCACAGGCATGCATCGCGCCCGGTGTTTCTGAGGCGTAGTCCAGCCCGGTCGCCTCTAATATCGGCAGCGCATCCATATCAGCGCGCAGGCCGATAACCTTGCCGGATTTATCGGTCTTGCCCTTGATAACGGCCACAACACCGGTGCGCCCAATGCCGGTGACAACCTCATCACAGCCAAATTCCTTTAGTTTGTCAGCTACAATTCCGGCTGTTCGGTGCGTCTCAAACAGGATTTCCGGATGGGCGTGCAGATCACGGCGCCATTCGGTGATTTCGGGCAGCATTTCTGCAAATCGGTTCTTTATCGGCATGGGTTGCTCCTGGGGTTAGCGGATCAGCGACGGCGTGAACAAATCGTGCGCCAGCGTGACATCTTGGATCGGTTGGTGGCCCTGATTGATGCGAGTATAGCGCAATGGTCAAGGCTGCCAACTGCATGATGGGCAGCGCCTGTCCTTGATCTAAGAAATTTAGAGACCTTGTTTGAAAGGCGGCAGGCCTAGCCATAATTCGGTCGGTCTTATCAGGGGAACACCTGTTCCTGCCTGACACGGCAAAAAAGAACGCTTTACCAGAACGGCGCTGGAATACGGGCATTCGTTTTGCCGCGCATTCGCTGACTGGGGGATAATTCTGCGCTGCCGGGTCAGGCAGAAAACAATCCCGTGGAAGTCCCGGCCAAGCAGGCCATTTTCACTTGATTTCGGCGAAATCCCTTGCCAATTCAGAACAAAGTTCCGTTTTTCGCAAGGAAATACCATGTTTGAATCGTTTGGATTTGAAAATTTCACCCCTGCTCAGGCTGCCGTTGTTTTTGGGCTGCTGCTTGGGGCCGCCTTTGGCGCATTGGCCGAGGTGACAAAATTTTGCATCCGTCGCGGGATTGTCGGGGCGCGCGCAACACGTCGCCCCGCACTTGGGGTTTGGCTGACGGCATTGGCCTTTGCCGTGCTGGGCACGCAACTGGCACTGGCGTCGGGCGTGATTTCATTTGATGCACACCGCTTTTTGACCGCTGATCTGGCGTGGCTGGCAATTATCACCGGCGGGCTGTTTTTTGGCGCAGGCATGGTTTTGACGCGGGGCTGCGTTTCGCGCCTGAGCGTGCTGACGGGAACGGGTAATCTGCGCGCCCTTATGGTTTTGCTGGTATTCGCACTTGTTGCCCATGCCACACTGAAAGGCGTACTGGCACCGATCCGCACAACGCTTGGGACGGTTACCCTGCCACTGGGCGACGCTGTTTCACTGGCAAACCTGCCCGGAGGTGCCGCCTTTTGGACCGCTGCCATCGTGCTGGGCATCGGGGCCATTGTTTGGCGCTCGGGCGCGCGCCGGTTGCATCTGGGTCTGGCAGCATTGCTTGGCCTTTTGGTTCCAGCAGCTTGGGTGGGCACCGGGTTTGTGTTGTTTGACGAATTTGATCCGATTGCGATGGAAAGCCTGTCGTTCACCTTACCGGCGGCGGAAACGCTTTTCTGGGGTGTTGCGGCCACATCAATTCCGGCGGGCTTTGGCGTTGGCCTGCTTGGCGGGGTTGTTGGCGGGGCGCTGGTGGCATCGCTGATCGCTGGTCGTTTTGTCTGGCAAAGCTTTGAAAGCCCGCGCCAGACCGGGCGCTATATGGGCGGCGCAGTTCTGATGGGAATTGGCGGCGTGTTGGCCGGTGGTTGCACTGTCGGGGCAGGCCTGTCGGGCATCCCAACGCTTTCGCTGGCCGCAATACTCGCGCTGGTCGCTATCGTTGGCGGCGCAGTTGGCATGGACCGCTGGCTAACATCGCGCACCAGCGGTAGCGCGCAGACGTCAAAAGACCCATTGCCAGCCGAGTAAACCCCGGCTGGCCGTCGGGCCTAGCCCAGCAACGGCAACAAGGTATCGACCGAGGCCTTGGCATCACCGTAAAACATCCGCGTATTATCCTTGAAAAACAGCGGATTTTCGATGCCGGAATAGCCAGTCCCCTGCCCGCGCTTGGACACGAAAACCTGTTTGGCTTTCCACACTTCAAGAACCGGCATGCCAGCAATGGGGCTGTTGGGGTCTTCCTGTGCCGCCGGGTTCACGATGTCGTTGGAGCCGATCACGATAACCACATCAGTATCCGGGAAATCATCATTGATCTCGTCCATTTCCAGCACGATGTCATAAGGCACCCGCGCTTCGGCCAGCAGCACATTCATGTGCCCCGGCAAACGGCCAGCGACCGGATGGATCGCAAAGCGCACGGTTTTACCCTTGGCGCGCAACCGGTTGGTCAGCTCGGATACAGACTGCTGTGCCTGCGCGACGGCCATGCCATAGCCGGGCACAATAACCACGCTGTCAGCTTCGTTCAGTGCAGCTGCAACGCCGCCTGCGTCGATTGCCACCTGCTCGCCCTCGATCTCCATCGCGGGGCCGCTGGCGGTGCCAAAGCCACCCAGAATAACGCTCACAAATTGGCGGTTCATCGCGCGACACATGATGTAGGACAGGATCGCACCAGAGCTGCCGACAAGTGCGCCGGTCACGATTAACAGGTCATTTCCCAGCAAGAACCCGGTCGCCGCCGCCGCCCAGCCCGAATAGCTGTTAAGCATCGACACCACCACCGGCATGTCCGCCCCACCGATTGCCATCACCAGATGCGCGCCCAGCACGAAGGCCAGCAACGTCATCAGATACAGCGTCCAATTGCCCGCGTGGTTCATAAACATCACCAGCAACGCCACCGAAACCACCACGATCAGGATGTTCCACATATTGCGCCCCGGCAGGATCAGCGCCTTGCCGTCGATGTGTCCGGCCAGTTTGCCGAACGCTATGATCGAACCAGTAAAGGTGATCGCGCCGATAAAGACGCCTAGGAAAATCTCGACCTCATGGATCGTCTGCTCGGCACCCATCAGCCCGGCGGGCGGTGTGATGGCCGAATTGATGCCGATGAAAACAGCCGCAAGACCAACAAAGGAATGCAATGCCGCCACAAGTTGCGGCATGCCGGTCATCTCGACCCGCTTGGCCACAATAACACCCGCAACCGCACCGACTGCCAATACCACGATCAGAATAGGCCCGAGCGAAACCCCGGGGCCAAAGATCGTGGCAACCACCGCGATTGCCATGCCGACGATGCCGAACCAGACCGCGCGCTTGGCGCTTTCCTGATTTTTCAGGCCACCAAGGGCAAGAATGAAAAGAACTGATGCCGCAATATAGGCGGCTGTTTGAAGTCCGAATGACATATTCTGGTCCCCGCCCTTAAGATTTCTGGAACATTTGCAACATCCGCCGGGTGACCATAAAGCCCCCGACAATGTTGATTGTGGCAATCAGCACCGAGATACCTGCCAGCACCACAACGATTGCACTGCCCGATCCGATCTGCAGCAGCGCCCCGATGATGATGATGCCGGATATCGCATTGGTAATCGCCATAAGCGGTGTGTGCAGCGCGTGCGCGACACCCCAGATAACCTGAAAGCCGATGAAAACCGACAGCACAAACACGATGAAATGCTGCATGAAACTTGCCGGCGCATAGGCCCCGATCAGCAGCATCAACAAGCCACCCACGATCAACATCCCGGTTTGACGCCGCCCGGCGGATGCCATGGCTGCGGCTTCCTCGGCGGCCAGTTCCTCGGGCGTTTTTTCGGGCGCTTGTGGCTTTTGCACAGCAATCGCGGCCACCTTGGGGGGCGGCGGTGGAAAGGTGATTTTGCCCTTGAAGGTCGCGGTCGCGCCGCGGATCACATCGTCGTCCATGTCATGATTTAGCTTGCCGTTTTTGTCGGGCGTCAGATCACTAATCATGTGGCGCACATTGTTGGAATACAGCGTGCTGGCCTGTGCGGCCATTCGGCTGGGGAAATCGGTATAGCCGATGATCGTCACGCCGTTTTTGCTGACGATTTTCTCATCCGGCACAGTCAGATCACAGTTGCCGCCACGTTCAGCCGCCAGATCAACCACGACCGAACCGGGCTTCATCGCCTTAACCATATCGGCAAGCCACAGCTTGGGCGCGTCGCGTCCGGGGATCAGCGCCGTGGTGATGACGATGTCAATTTCTGGCGCAAGCTCACGAAACTTGGCCAGTTGCTTTTCGCG
>JAHRVC010000260.1 GCA_019090885.1 Marinosulfonomonas sp. | reverse complement strand
GAACCTCCACATCCTTGCGAATACTAGCACCTGAAGCTAGCGCGTCTACCAATTCCGCCACCTGGGCAGGTGTCGTGAAGCCGCGATTTAAACTCCGGCGGCGGGGGTGTCAACGGGCGTTTGTAGATTCATTACAATGCAATAGTGACTTGTCCCCTTCTCGCCAGATGGGTATTGATCCGCAACCCAGATGGAGATGCAAATGTCCAAACTCGTCACAATATACGGCGGCGCCGGTTTCGTCGGTCGCTACATCGCACAATGCATGGCCAAAGAAGGCTGGCGAGTGCGCGTTGCTACACGCCGCCCAAATGAAGCGATGTTTGTGAACCAATACGGAACCGTCGGCCAGGTAGAGGCGGTTTTGTGCAATATTCGCGACGAAAACTCGGTGCGTTCGGTGATGAAGGGCGCAGATGCCGTTGTGAATTGTGTCGGGCTGCTGAATGAGGTTGGCGCCAACACATTCGAGGCCGTTCAACATGATGGCGCCGGGCGGATTGCGCAAATTTCGGCTGAGGAAAAAGTAGCACAGCTCGTTCATTTTTCCGCCATTGGCGCTGATCCGGATAGCGACAGTGATTATGCCCGCACCAAGGGTCTGGGAGAGGCCGACGTGCTGGCTGGGTTTCCCACCGCCGTTATCCTGCGCCCTTCCGTTATTTTTGGTGCCGAGGATCAGTTTTTTAACAAGTTTGCCAAAATGACCCGGTTTGGGCCTGTATTGGCGCTTGTTGGTGGTCATACCAAGTTTCAGCCTGTCAGTGTCGACGATGTCGCGCTGGCCGCGGTCCAGGGAATACTGGGGCATGCGACCGGAACCTACGAACTTGGCGGTCCGGATGTGAAAACTTTGCACGAGCTGGCGGATGAAATGTTGGCGACGATCGGGCGCAGGCGACTTGTGCTAAATCTTCCGTTTTGGGTTGGTTCGATTATTGGTGGCGCATTTGACTTTGCGCAGATGGCAACGCTTGGGCTGTTTTCTAACGGTATCTTGACCCGGGATCAGGTGCGTAACTTACGTAATGACAACATGGTTTCCGAAGGGGCACAAACATTGGCGGATTTGAAGATTGTTCCGGTCGCAACCGCATCCGTGTTACCCGAATATCTTTGGTGCTACCGCCCATCTGGACAGTATTCTTCGATCAAAGACTCTGCAAAAAACCTAAAGGTTTGAACCTGCGTCAGCTGTAGGCGATCCAAAGCAGAACCAGCCCAAGGAACACCCTGTATATGACATAGGGTGTGAAACTGACTGATTTCAGCAGCCGCATCATTAGAGACAATGCAATCAATGCCGTGACGAACGACAGCCCCGCCGCAATGCTTGCATCCCGAGCAATTTGCGCATCGGCGTCCGCCATTACTTTGGCACCAAGAAGAAGCCCAGAAGCGGCAATTGTTGGGATCGACATTAACATAGCAATTTTGGCGCTGTCGTGCCGGGTGTAGCCCAATTTTCGGGCACCAGTGATCGTGATGCCCGAACGTGATGTCCCCGGGATAAGAGCAATTGCTTGCCAGAACCCCAAAGTAATCGCATCCCGGATGTTCCATTCAGTCATCGTTTTTTGTGATGGGCCGCGCTGATCGACCCAATACAACAACAAGCCGAACAGTAGCATCGTCCATCCAATCACTTTGATTGACCGCATTGCATCATCCAAGCCGGTCAGGTTCAGGATCAGCCCGACAATGACGACGGGTATCGTCGCAAGGATCAGCAACAAAGCTAGGCGGGACTGGGGTGTATCTGCTTTGCCGGTTATCAGCCGGGGCAATCCGGAAATAGCCATCCCCACATCGCGATAAAAATACAGGACAACGGCGAGTAGTGTGCCAACATGGACGGCCACATCTATCGTTTGCCCCTGATCCTGCAAACCCGTTAAATTCGGCAACAGAATTAGATGGCCCGACGACGAAACGGGCAAAAACTCGGTGATACCCTGAATTATCGCAACGAGGAAAAGATGAAACAGGGACATAAGGCTCGCCAAAAAGATTCGGTTTCTACAGACTAAACTTCCGTAATTAAAAAGAAAGTGTAGATAAAGGTCAGTCATTGTGACATTTCTTTGGGCGTATTTAGAAAAATTCTTTGGTATTTTCCGGATAGGCTTGCATTTAGGTCAGTAGTTATGCCTTTTCTTTTCGATCGCCTACACTTACAAAGGCGTTTCCGCAGATTCTTGAAAGGTCGGGGTTTATGGCAAAAGAGCCAATGCTAAAATTTATCAACGTAGAACGGGAAATGCCCGAAAAACGTGATCCGGCAAAGCGTCGCGCGGATTTTGATGAGATTTATGCTGAGTATGCCCAGCGTAAAGCCGAGGAACAGTCGTCCCGTTGTTCGCAATGCGGCGTGCCTTTCTGCCAAAGCCACTGTCCGTTGCACAATAACATCCCAGATTGGCTGCGGATGACAGCCACCGGACGTTTGCGTGAAGCATATGAAATCAGTCAGGCCACCAACACGTTCCCGGAAATTTGCGGCCGCATTTGCCCACAAGATCGCTTGTGCGAAGGTAATTGTGTGATCGAACAATCCAACCACGGGACGGTGACCATTGGCAGCGTGGAAAAATACATTACTGACACGGCTTGGGAAAAAGGTTGGGTTTTGCCCATTCGCCCAGCGGCTGAACGTGGTGAAAGCGTTGGCATCATTGGCGCCGGACCCGGTGGACTGGCAGCCGCGGACGTTCTGCGCCGTCAAGGCGTGCAGGTAACGGTTTATGACCGCTATGACCGCGCTGGCGGGCTGCTGACCTATGGCATACCTGGGTTCAAACTGGAAAAAGACATCGTGATGAAGCGGATCGACCAATTGCGTGATGGCGGGGTTGAGTTTGTGCTGAATTGCAACGTCGGCGAAGATCTGTCGTTTGACGCAATCCGCGGAAAACACGACGCGGTTCTAATTGCCACCGGCGTTTATGAGTCCAGAGATTTGAAAGCCCCCGGTAGCGGTAGCAACGGAATTGTGCGCGCGATCGACTATCTGACAGCGAGTAATCGCAAAAGCTTTGGCGACGATGTGCCAGAATTTGATTCCGGTGAATTGAATGCCGAAGGTAAGCGCGTGGTGGTTATTGGCGGCGGTGACACAGCGATGGATTGTGTCCGAACCGCCATCCGTCAAGGCGCTGAAAGCGTAAAATGCCTTTACCGTCGGGACCGCGATAATATGCCCGGTTCCTTGCGAGAAGTTACAAACGCCGAAGAAGAAGGTGTCGAGTTTGTCTGGCTGTCAGGACCCAAGGGCTTTGACAGCGAGGGTGATGCAGTTACGTCCGTGATCGTTCAAAAAATGCATCTTGGGGCACCGGATGCCAGCGGCCGACAATCACCCGAAGTCATTCCAGACGCTGATTATCTGGAAGAAGCAGACCTTGTTGTCAAAGCGTTAGGGTTTTCACCAGAAGACCTGCCCACACTTTGGGGCGTGCCCGAATTAGAAGTCACACGCTGGGGCACGGTCAAGGCCGACTTTCAGACACACGCCACCAACCTAGACGGCGTTTATGCCTGCGGTGACATTCAACGTGGGGCCAGTTTGGTAGTTTGGGCAATTCGCGACGGGCGCGAGGCCGCAGACGCCATGTTGGAATACATGACGACAGCGACGTCTGTCGCTGCTGAGTAAAACACGCTGAATTAGACACGAATACCCGCACCCCTGCGGATCGCGTATGCCGAATTATTGCGGGCGCACCGAGCCAGAATTGGAGCAACACGATGGTAGACAAGACAGGACAATGCCTGTGCGGCGCGGTAAGTTTTATTGCCGTGGATATGTCAGACAGTTTTTCAATCTGCCATTGCAAGATGTGTCAGCGGTGGGCCGGGTCTGCATTTAAGGGCGTAAGCGCGCCGACGGATAAACTCACCGTGTCCGGCAGCGAAAATGTTGGTGTATTCAAAAGTTCGGACTGGGGCGAGCGTGCCCACTGTACGAAATGCGGATCGGTATTGTGGTACAGGCTAACAGACGGCCCATACATAGGGGGCACCAGCTTGGCAATCGGCCTGCTGGATGATTCCGACGGGTTAACAGTCAGCCGGGAATATTTTGTTGACTATAAAAACAGTGCTGACGTCTTACCGGATAGCCGCCAGCAAATGACAGAAGCAGAAGTAATGGCGATGTTTGCGCCATCCAAAGACGAGGTCTAGACGATGCAAAAGTTTGACGATGTATGGGCCGGCAAAGAATCTGCCAAGCGCGACTGGATGGCAAAAAACAGTCTCTATTCCGAAGAAAATGAGCATTCGTCCTGCGGCGTTGGCCTTGTTGTATCCATAGACGGCAAGAAAAGCCGAAAAGTCGTTGAAAACGGCATTCAGGCGTTGCGCGCAATCTGGCACCGCGGCGCAGTGGATGCGGATGGCAAAACCGGCGATGGCGCTGGCATCCATGTTCAGATCCCGGTTCCCTTTTTCTACGATCAGGTCGAGCGTACCGGCCACAAGCCACGCCCAGATGAACTGATTGCCATTGGTCAGGTGTTTTTGCCCCGTACCGATTTTGGCGCCCAAGAAACCTGCCGGACAATTGTCGAATCCGAAGTCCTGCGTATGGGGTATTATATCTATGGCTGGCGTCATGTGCCGGTTAACGTTGATTGTCTCGGCGAAAAGGCAAATGCCACACGGCCGGAAATCGAACAAATCCTGATATCCAACTCCAAGGGCGTCGACGAGGAAACTTTTGAACGAGAGCTTTATGTAATCCGCCGCCGGATCGAAAAGGCAGTGGCGCGTCAACAAATTTCTGGCATGTATATCTGCTCGCTGTCCTGCAGGTCAGTGATCTACAAAGGCATGATGCTGGCAGAACAGGTGGCAGAATTCTATCCAGATCTGATGGACCCCAAATTTGAATCTGCTTTTGCGATTTACCATCAGCGCTATTCGACCAACACATTTCCACAGTGGTGGTTGGCGCAACCCTTTCGGATGTTGGCTCACAACGGTGAGATCAACACGCTTAAGGGCAACGTCAACTGGATGAAAAGCCATGAAATTCGCATGGCCTCTGGCACTTTTGGGGATATGGCAGAGGACATCAAGCCGATCGTGGCGCAGGGATCGTCGGATTCCGCTGCGTTAGACTCTGTTTTTGAAGTATTGGTGCGGGCCGGTCGAAGTGCGCCGATGGCTAAAACGATGCTGGTTCCTGAAAGTTGGAGCCAGCAGGCAGTTGAGTTGCCGCAGTCTTGGCGCGACATGTATTCCTATTGCAATTCGGTGATGGAGCCTTGGGATGGCCCGGCAGCATTGGCGATGACCGATGGCCGCTGGGTTTGCGCAGGGCTTGACCGGAACGGGTTGCGTCCAATGCGTTATGTGGTGACGGGCGACGGGTTAGTGATGGCCGGATCCGAAACCGGGATGGTTCCCATCGACGAGGCGAACATCATCGAAAAGGGCGCACTTGGTCCGGGGCAAATTTTGGCCGTGGACATGAAAGAGGGCCGTTTGTTCCACGATACAGAAATCAAAGACCAACTGGCCGCAGCACAGCCATTCGGTGAATGGGTTGGCAAGATCGTTAACCTTGAAACAAAACTGTCTGGCGTCAGCGAAACAGCTTTGTTCAGCGGTTCAGAATTGCGCAAACGACAGGTCGCAGCAGGTTATTCCATTGAAGAGCTTGAGCAAATTCTGGCGCCCATGGCCGAGGACGGCAAAGAAACACTCGCAAGCATGGGCGACGACACTCCGGCCGCCGTTCTAAGCGAAAAATACCGCCCCCTTAGCCACTATTTCCGCCAGAACTTTAGCCAGGTTACAAACCCGCCGATCGACAGTTTGCGGGAATTCCGGGTGATGAGCCTGAAGACGCGGTTCGGGAACCTGAAAAACGTATTGGACGAGGATTCATCCCAGACCGAAATTCTGGTTCTGGACAGTCCGTTTGTCGGAAACGCGCAGTTTGAAAGCCTGGTTGAGGCATTCAACGCCCCAATGGTCGAAATTGATTGCTCGTTTGATGCCGAAGGTGGGCAGAGCGCATTGTCGACAGACCTAACGCGTATCCGCTCAGAGGCCGAAGACGCCGTGCGTTCTGGCGCCGGGCATATTGTTTTGACAGATCAGCACCAAGGCCCCGGACGGGTGGCGATGCCGATGATTTTGGCAACAAGTGCTGTGCATTCCTGGCTGACCAAGCAAGGTCTTCGGACTTTCTGTTCGCTGAACGTGCGGTCGGCGGAATGTGTCGATCCGCATTATTTCGCGGTGCTGATTGGCTGTGGTGCGACAATCGTTAACGCCTATCTGGCAGAGGATTCTTTGGCCGACCGGATTGATCGTGGCTTGATTGATGGATCGTTGACCGATGCAGTTACACGCTACCGTGCGGCGATTGACCAAGGGCTGCTGAAAATCATGGCCAAGATGGGAATCTCGGTCATTTCCAGCTATCGTGGCGGACTGAATTTCGAAGCAGTTGGGCTTAGCCGCGCGATGGTTGCTGAATATTTCCCCGGCATGGCCAGCCGGATTTCCGGTATCGGCGTGGGCGGCATCCAGAAAAAGCTGGAAGAAGTGCACGCGCTCGGCTGGAAAAGCGGCACGGATGTTCTGCCAATCGGTGGCTTTTACAAGTCTCGCAAATCAGGCGAATCCCATGCATGGGAAGCGCAGTCGATCCATATGCTGCAATCGGCCTGTGACAGAGCCTCTTTTGAGATGTGGAAGCAGTATTCCGCAAAGATGCGCTCTAACCCACCAATCCATCTGCGGGATTTGCTGGAAATCAAAGCAATCGGCAAAGCCGTGCCACTTGAAGAGGTGGAAAGCATCACCGCTATCCGCAAGCGTTTCGTAACCCCGGGCATGTCGCTTGGGGCGCTGTCCCCCGAAGCGCATAAGACACTAAACGTGGCAATGAACCGGATTGGCGCCAAGTCTGACAGTGGTGAAGGTGGCGAAGACCCGGCGCATTTTGTGCCGGAGGCGAACGGCGACAACCCGTCCGCAAAGATCAAACAGGTGGCTTCGGGCCGGTTTGGCGTAACGGCTGAATATCTTAATCACTGCGAAGAGCTTGAGATCAAAGTCGCCCAAGGTGCCAAACCCGGCGAAGGCGGACAGCTGCCCGGCATGAAAGTGACGGAACTGATTGCGCGTCTGCGCCACTCAACGCCCGGCGTGATGCTGATCAGCCCGCCGCCACACCACGATATCTATTCGATCGAAGATTTGGCGCAGCTTATCTATGACCTCAAGCAGATCAACCCGCGCTGTAAGGTGACGGTTAAGTTGGTTGCGGCCAGCGGTGTTGGCACGATTGCGGCCGGTGTGGCCAAGGCCAAGGCTGATGTGATCCTGATCTCGGGCCATAATGGCGGCACTGGGGCCAGCCCGGCGACCAGCATTAAATACGCGGGCCTGCCGTGGGAAATGGGCCTAACTGAGGCGCATCAGGTTCTGGCGATGAACAACCTTCGCGACCGCGTAACACTGCGCACCGATGGCGGTTTGCGCACGGGCCGTGACATTGTGATGGCCGCGATGTTGGGCGCTGAAGAATACGGTATCGGCACCGCCGCGTTGATCGCGATGGGTTGTATCATGGTGCGCCAATGCCAAAGCAACACCTGCCCTGTTGGCGTTTGCACACAGGATGAACGCTTGCGTGGCAAGTTTACCGGAAGTGCCGATAAGGTCGTGAACCTGATCACATTTTACGCGCAGGAAGTGCGTGAAATTCTTGCAAGTATCGGCGCACGCTCGCTTGATGAGGTGATCGGGCGCGCCGATCTGCTATCGCAGGTCAGCCGCGGGTCCGCGCATCTTGATGACCTCGATCTTAATCCGTTGCTTATCACCGTCGATGGCTCGGACAAGATTGTTTATGATCGTACGCGCCCACGCAATGAAGTACCCGACACTTTGGATGCGCAGATCGTCAAGGACGCCGCGCGTTTCCTTGAAGATGGCGAAAAGATGCAACTGTCCTACGCGGTGCAAAACACTTCGCGCACCATTGGAACCCGCACTTCCAGCCAAATCGTTTCGAATTTCGGGATGCGCAACAACCTGCAACCAGATCATCTGACGATAAAACTGACGGGATCAGCCGGGCAGTCTTTGGGTGCGTTCGCCGCACCCGGGCTGAAACTGGAAGTCAGCGGTGACGCGAATGATTATGTAGGTAAGGGCTTGTCCGGCGGGACTATTGTTGTGCGCCCTCCAATGAATTCTTCACTGGTAGCCTCTGAAAACACGATCATTGGGAATACAGTGCTTTACGGCGCGACGGACGGGTATTTGTTTGCTGCCGGTCGTGCTGGTGAGCGGTTTGCAGTGCGCAATTCTGGCGCAAGCACTGTGATCGAAGGCTGCGGTTCGAACGGTTGTGAATATATGACTGGCGGTGTCGCGGTGATACTTGGCTCAATCGGATCCAACTTTGGGGCCGGCATGACCGGCGGTATGGCCTATCTTTATGATCCTGACGGTGCTGCACAATTGCGCATGAATATGGAAACGCTGGTCGTGTGCCCGATAGCTGTGGAACACTGGGCGTCAGAACTTCACCGCTTAATCACGACACATGTTGCAGAAACCAATAGCGTCAAGGCGGCCAAGATTCTAAATAACTGGGACATGGAAAAGGGCAACTTTCTGCAAGTTTGCCCAAAAGAAATGCTGGTGCATATCAAACATCCACTGACCCCGGAAAAGGGCGCGATATTGGCCGAATAGGCCCGCACCGAACACAATTACGCCTTTTTGGATCGAATTCCTGCGCATTGCCGCAGGAATTCGCCCAGTTCTTTCTTCAAAAAACCCTGTGATTGCCCTGCTTTTGCACAGATTGTCAGACAATTTCTAAGCTGTACCCAGTTTGAGTTTTATCAGTTTAGGAATATCATTGTGCCAACATCATATAGCGACCAGTTTTATGTTGTGGACCCAGGGAACCCACCACCCTTCGGAACCACCTTGACCCCGTCATATCTGGAAACTATCGACCAGAATAATAGTGGTCTGCTGAACAGATTTTCCAACGATTCAATCAATGGGCAGGGCGTAACAGCATCTTGGCTTGGCGACACGATAACCGTGAAAATGGGTGGGCGGACCGTAACAATCACCGGTTTCACCCTGTATCAGGCCGATGGCAGGGCCGTCTTCACGCCATCCGATGACACACTCCTATCCAATGCCACTTTTGTCAGCTCAACGTTTGTTTCAACGCAAGGTTCCATGCCCGCGGGACCACTTGGACCGCCATCTTTTGTTCATGGCACTACAATATTAACCAGCACTGGATCTCGAAAGATCCAAGACTTGGCCGCTGGCGACCTGATAGAGACATTTGATGGTGGGTTGCGCCCAATTAGCTGGATCGGCCGTTCAGAAACCGAGGGCCACGGCGCCAACGCACCGGTTTTGTTCCGAGAAGGTGCAATCGGCAATATCCACGACCTGCGTGTTTCACCACAACATCGCGTCTTGATAAACGACTGGCGCGCAGAAGCGTATTTTGGAAAGCCAGAGGTGCTTATCCCTGCAATACAGCTTGTTGATGGAACATCTATACTGCGTGAAAACGTTGATTTCGTCGAATATTTCCACCTGTCGCTTGATGAGCATGAGCTGATTTTTTCTGACGGTGCCATCACCGAAAGCTACATTTCAAACGCACAGGCAATTTCGCAGGGTCGCCACGCCCGAGCCGAATTAATTGCCGCCATGCCAGAAATGACCAATGCCGATGTGGCCGTATACCCAATGTCACAATTTACGCACAACAGTCGCGAAGCCCAAGCATTGAAAGTGGCTTAAGTTACCCGCTGATCTGAATTATCAGTCTAAGTAAGTTCCGATGTTTTGGCATCGGAACTTTACATTGAATTCTTGTGTTGCCCGCAACCGGTTTGCTAGTGTTCGATCGTGGTAAGAGCAGCTAAAAAAAAGCCCGCAGCAAAAAAGCGGCCAGCGAAAAAACGGGCGCCTAAAAAGGCACCGTTTCGACCGATCCGCGCGACGCTTAAATGGGCTGGCCGCGGATTGGCGGCATGTGTTGCGCTGATGCTTGTAGCCATCGTATTTTATGCCTTCGTCAATCCCCCAACAACACCATACATCCTGTCCGAGGCTCGCCGATTGGGCAATGTTGATCACCAATGGGTCGACATCCAAGGCGTCGCACCAGTGATGGTGCGTTCCGTCGTTGCAGCAGAAGACGCAAACTATTGTCACCATTGGGGGTTTGATATGGCAGCAATTCGCGAGGCGCTTGAGAATGGCAGCCAACGTGGGGCCTCGACCATCAGTCAACAGGTCGTCAAGAATACCTATCTTTGGCAGGGGCGAAGCTGGCTGCGTAAAGCTTTGGAAGCGCTGATCACACCGGCCGTCGAAGCAATCTGGACCAAGCGGCGGATACTTGAGGTCTATTTGAATGTAGCTGAGTTTGGCGAAGGTGTATTTGGCATAGAAGCCGCCGCAAGAAACTACTTTCGCATCGGACCCGAAGCGTTGAATTCGGTGCAGGCCGCGCGCTTGGCCGCATTGTTGCCAAACCCCAAAGACAGATCAGCCGCAAAGCCGTCGGCATTTATTCGCCGCAGGGCCGGTTCGATCGCCGACGGTGCTGCGACTATCAAGGTCGACGGACGTGCGGCGTGCTTTGAGAGTTGAATATCCCGCCACTTCACGCCATTGAAGATGAAACGCCAGTTTTTAGCGAGCCACGATGATCCGTCTTTTCCATGTGCCCCTGTCTCCGTTTTGCCGGAAAGTCCGACTTTCGCTGGCGGAAAAAAAACTAGAAGTAGAGCTGGTGGAAGAGCGCTATTGGCAGCAGGATCCCGATTTTTTGCGCCGCAATCCAGCGGGCAAAGTCCCGGTGCTAAAGATTGACGGACAGACGATGGCGGAAAGCTCGGCGATTTGTGAGTATATTGAGGAAAAATACCCCGAGCCACCTTTGCTTCCCAAAGACTCGGTTGAACGCCAGGAAGTGCGGCGGCTTGTTGCTTGGTTTGATGATAAATTCCACCACGAAGTGACGTCAAAATTGCTTTATGAGCGGGTCAACAAAAAGGTGATGGGACAGGGCCTGTCTCTTAT
>JAHRVC010000259.1 GCA_019090885.1 Marinosulfonomonas sp. | reverse complement strand
TCGGACGACCCCAGATGTTTTCACCCATCCGGCGGTCAATTTTATGCTTGGCAGACGTGCGTTTGGTCACGGCTGATCTCCTTCGTTATAAAGCGCCGTCCGGGTGGACGGCTATGAAGGGCGTTGTCCTTAGCCTTGCGGCTGACAGGTTTTCCCTTGCGGGAGCCACCAACACCAAATGATTGATCCGCACCTAATGGTGGCGGAACGGAGCGCTTATACTGCCGCCAGAACCAGAGTCAATGCCGATAGGCCAGAATGGCCGCCTCGGCCTGCGTCAGATTGCGCCGGGCAAAATCGCCGTAAGAAAACGGATCATCCGAAATCGTTGGTGCGACCTGATTGAGCGCCCATCGCTGAGCGCTATCAAGATGTTCAAGCGATGCGTTCGCGGGGTGAAAACTGTCGCACTCCACACCGTTGGCCCAGATCACCTGATGCTCTTTCAACATCAAGTGAATATAACATAATTCGCGCATGTTATTTTCGACCCGCACGGTTTGGTCGTTGATCAAATCACGCGCACAAACCAAAACTTCTGGCGTATTAAACAGCACCTGTGCAGACCGCCCCTTTAACAGGATGCGGTGTCCCGGCGAAACAATCAAATCCGGCGCCGGTTGCCGCGCGCCAAAGAAATTTGCCTTGATCCGCACGGGCCGAAATTGTGGCATCGCGGCCAGTCGAGCACCGCTGATGCGTCGTCGTCCGATCCACTGGATTTCCTGATCTCCACTGTCCTTGGTGCTGACAGTGTCACCCTGACACAGGTCTTGGACAAGTTTGGGACCATCGGATGTTGCAATCAGAGTGCCGGGAACAAAACAGATAACGCCACCGGATTGCTCGGCACCGTGAACAGCAACCTTCTGGGTATTCATTTCCAAAACCCAAAGATCGCAACCGGCGGGCGGCATCGCGCCGACGAACAGCAGCATCGGTTCGGTCGTTTCCGGGCTTTCAATTATCGTCGCCTCATAGCTTTTCAAGCCATCCGTCAGACAAAACCCAGAGCCAAACAGCGTCAATGCCGGGTCGGGATCTTCACTTTGCTGTTCAAAAATGTCCGGGTTGCCCAGCAGCCTGCGAACCTGCTCGGCAGCGCGAGAATGCAGATCTACATCCGCACCGCTGCGTTCTAGAACCAGAATATCGCGTGGATCGTCCACCCGCACCGCATGCCCTGACCAGTTCCATGTCGCGCCAACAGCCATCGCACCGATTGGCGCACCAGTCAGACCGTCGATTTCTGTCTGTGACCAAGAGATGACGAACGTGCCGCGAAAGCCCGTTTTCATACCTGTATACCTGCCGTTTTATTGTTTTTATTATTGCGGGCAGGCTAACAGCCCGGATTCACACAGGTAAAGTGATGAATTTCATTGGATAACTGCTGTGGCCCTAAGGACTCACCCGCATTTGGAATAACCGCAACTGCCACAAGTCATGCAACCTTCGACCATCCGTAGGTCATAACCGCCACAAGACGAACAGGCTTTGCCCCGTGGTTTGCCAAGCGCCACCACGTCTGCCTGCGGATCGGCCTTCAGGCCCATCCCCTCGCCTTCGATAAAACCGATAGCGATCAGATGTTGTTCAATCACCCCACCAATGGCGGCCAGAATTGACGGGACATATTTTCCCTTCATCCACGCACCACCGCGTGGATCAAAGACTGCCTTAAGTTCCTCAACAACAAAAGACACATCGCCACCGCGCCGGAACACCGCAGAAATCATTCGCGTCAGCGCAACGGTCCAGGCAAAATGCTCCATGTTTTTGGAGTTGATGAACACCTCGAACGGGCGGCGATGGCCACCGATCACGATGTCATTGACTGTGATGTAAATCGCGTGCTCGCTGTCGGGCCATTTCAGTTTGTAAGTCGCGCCTTCCAGTTCCTGTGGGCGGTCCAAAGGTTCCGAAATATAGACAATTTCGGCGTCCCCATCTTCACCAGTGCGAAGCTGACCCGGCGTCTCGCCCGGCGCCTTTTCCGTCGTTTCTGACACCGACAAAACCGATCCGGTCACGTCATTTGGGCGATAGGTGGTGCAGCCTTTGCAGCCGGAATCCCACGCTGCCATATAGACGTCTTTGAAAGCTTCGAATGTGATATCTTCGGGACAGTTGATCGTCTTGGAGATCGAGCTATCAATCCATTTCTGCGCCGCTGCCTGCATGCGGACATGTTCAAGAGGGGCCAGTGTTTGGGCATTCACAAAATAGTCGGGCAACTCTGCGTCACCGAATTTATCGCGCCACATCTGCACGGCATAATCGACAACTTCTTCCTCAGTCCGCGATCCGTCTTTTTGCAGAACCTTGCGCGTGTAGGCATAAGCGAAAACCGGCTCTATCCCGCTGGATACATTCCCCGCGTAAAGCGAAATTGTGCCAGTTGGGGCGATCGAGGTCAGCAAGGCGTTGCGAATTCCGTGTTTTTGCACCGCATCACGAACATCATCATCCATCTGCATCATATTGCCCGACGCCAAATAGCCCTTGGCCTCGAACAACGGAAACGCACCTTTTTCGCGGGCCAAGTCCACCGAAGCCAGATAAGACGCGTTGGAAATCGCCTTCATCCAGTCTTCGGTTTGGGCTGCGGCCTCGGGCGAGCCATAGCGCAACCCGAGCATCAGCAAAGCATCCGCCAATCCGGTCACACCCAGACCGATACGGCGTTTGTTGCGTGCCTCATCTGCCTGTGCTTCCAGCGGAAACTTTGAGACATCGACAACGTTGTCCATCATTCGCACGGCCACCCGCACCAGATCGTCCAGCGCTGCCAGATCAAGTTCTGCTTTGTTTTCGAACGGGCGCGTCACAAGCCGCGCCAGATTGACCGAACCCAAAAGGCACGCACCATAGGGCGGCAAGGGTTGTTCACCGCAGGGGTTCGTGGCCGCGATCGTCTCGCAATAGGCCAGATTGTTCATCTGGTTGATACGATCGATAAAAATTACGCCGGGTTCCGCGAATTCGTAGGTCGAATTCATGATCTGGTTCCAAAGATCACGCGCCTGAATCTTATGATAAACCTTGTCACCAAAGCTTAGGTCCCAAGACGCATCTGCCTTCACGGCTTCCATGAAGGCATCCGAGATCAACACCGACATGTTGAAATTACGCAATCTGGCCGGGTCTGATTTCGCAGTGATGAATTCCTTGATATCCGGGTGGTCGCAGCGCATCGTCGCCATCATCGCCCCGCGCCGGGACCCAGCCGACATGATCGTGCGGCACATAGAATCCCAGACATCCATAAACGACAGCGGGCCAGAAGCATCGGCCGCAACACCTTTTACATCTGCGCCCTTTGGCCGGACGGTGGAAAAATCGTACCCTATTCCGCCGCCCTGCTGCATGGTCAGCGCGGCCTCTTTCAGCATATCGAAAATTCCGCCCATGCTGTCGGGCACGGTTCCCATCACGAAGCAATTGAACAACGTCACCGAACGGCCAGTTCCCGCACCAGCGGTTATCCGGCCAGCGGTTATCCGGCCAGCGGGCAGAAATTTGAAACCTTCAAGGGCGGCGTAAAAATGGTCTTCCCACACCTGCGGCTCGGCCTCGACAGACGCCAATGATTGCGCAATCCGACGCCAACTGTCCTGAACCGATTTGTCCACAGCACTGCCATCCGTCTGTTTCAGACGGTATTTCATATCCCAGATTTGCTCGGCAATCGGTGCGGAAAATTGGCTCATTTTTCTAGTCCCGGGGTGCGATAGGAAGGCTATGGACGCTAGAGCCATCGGGACCCTTGGTCAACTTGCCATCCGGTGTTTTCATGATACGTTAACAATCAGGACACACACCATATCTTGGGGGTCATGGTGACACAATACATAAATCTAGTAAAATTATGCGTTGGCGTTGCCTCTATCGATGATCTGAGTAGCCGTATTGATTCCCGCAAAAGCACCGAAACCATGCATGTCACGCGCATGTGGCCCAAGAAATCTGCCGAACTGTTGAATGGTGGGTCACTTTATTGGGTGATCAAAGGCGTGATCCTTGCGCGTCAGCGTATCCTGAGCCTTGATGAACAATTCGGCGACGACGGTATCCGACGCTGCGGCATCCGCATGGACGCGACGCTGCACCGCACCGAGGCCGCCCGGCGACGTCCGTTTCAGGGATGGCGCTATATGACGGCGCAAGATGCGCCGCGCGATCTGGCGATGGCGCGTGAGCACGACGATGACCTGCCGCCCGAACTGATTGCACAGCTTGCGCAAATTGGCGTTCGTTAACGCAGTTTTTAGCCGCCTCAGCTTAAACCAAGTTTTGCGGTCAGTGCCTCATAGGTTGCGGCTTCATCAGCACCCCATTGCGCCTTTTTCGACCGAAACAACGTCGCCTGAGATGTCATAACCAACCCGTCAGTCAGTGCTTTCAAGTGATTTGCCCGCTGCGTATCACCTGTTGAGGTAATGTCTGCAATCGCTTCAGCGGTCAGGTTTTTCACGGTGCCTTCGGTTGCACCCTGACTATCCACCAACTGATAATCAGCCACACCATTTTCACGCAGGAAATCGCGAACAAGCCGATGGTATTTCGTCGCGATCCGCATACGAAACCCATGTTTTTGGCGAAACTGCGCTGCCGCCGCATCAAGATCATCCAGCGTATCCACATCCACCCAAGCGGTCGGAACAGCGATCACCAGATCGGCGAACCCAAACGCCAGTTCGGCAATGGAATCGACCTGCGTATCCCATAAGTTCAGCCGCTCACGCACCATATCAGCCCCGGTCACGCCAAGGTGAATATTGCCAAGCGCCAGTTCTCTTGGAACCTCGCCCGCCGAAAGCAAAACCAGATCAATGCCATCTATCCCTTTGACAACGCCTGAATATTCGCGTTCCGAACCGTTCATATCAAGCGTGATCTGCCGATCCGAAAACCACGTCAGGGTTTTGTCCATCAGCCGCCCTTTGGACGGGATACCCAGTTTCAAATTCATTGCCTCACCTGCGCAAGTTGCAAAGTCAGCCCCGGACGGATCACACCACCAACGGCAGGGATAGAACCACCCTGCCCCAACATTTTCGTCAGCGCGTCATAGCGCCCGCCGGTTGCGACGGGTGGCAGATCTGGTCTGTTTCCAGCGTAAAACCCAAATACAAATCCGTCATAATATTCCATCGAGGTCCGCCCATAGCTTGCCTCAAACGGCAGGCTGGCGATGTCGATACCATTTCCCGCGAGCGCGTCCAGACGGGTCGCCAAGCGTTCCACTGCACCGCTCAGTCCGGGCATCCGCTGGCTCATTCCATTCAGCGTATTCAACGCATCAGGCGCATTTGCCCGCAGCGACAGGATTTCTTCCAGCAAGGCAACCTGTCCGGCATCAATCGCTGGTTCCTTGGCATCCGCGCGCAAAGCTTCGATCCGCTCGGAAATATCGTCGACCGATCGCAGCCCGATCAACGGTTTGGCACGCGCCAGCGGGTCTGCGTCTTGCAGCAACTTGGTTCTGGTTTCAGGCACCGGCGACATGCCACCAAACCTTTCCAGCAAAGCGCGAAACCTGCCCGGACGCCACAAATGGCGCAACAACGCGGCCTTGCGTCGCTCCGACGTTGAAAGCGCCTGAACTGCGGCGATCAGAATACCAATATCGCCGGTTGCCGCACGCAGGTTAAGCGGGGCCAGAACTTCATTGAAAAGGGTAAACACCTCGGCGTCCGAACGCGCGACATCGGCCCGATCAAATACTTCATACCCAACCTGCAGGTATTCACTTGGCCGCTCGCTCGCCTCTTCCTGACGACGAAAAACTTCGCCCGAATAGGTGTAACGCGCGGGCTCGGCGCCATCGGCCATGTGCATCTGAACCACCGGAACAGTAAAATCCGGGCGCAGCATCTGTTCACCGGCAAGAGGATCATGGGTCACAAAGGCGCGGGCGCGAATGTCCTCGCCATAAAGATCGAGCAAGGTAGAGGCCGGTTGCAGAATGTCCGCGTCAACTGCAACGCCGCCCGCCGCTTCGAATACGGCCTGAAGGCGCGCGGCCTCGGCCCGGATTTCTGCCTTACTGGCCATTATTTCTGTGCCGCCAGCAGTCGGCGCAGTTCAGAAACCAAATCGCTGCGTGCAATTTCAAATTGCGCCGGCTGGGATTTCCATTCATCAAGCGTCGCACTTTGGGCAATTTTTGCGCCCAAAATCAAATCTTTAACCTGAACGACGCCGCGATCCTTTTCGTCCTGTCCTTCAATTATGGCGACAGGAGATTTGCGTTTGTCGGCATATTTCAACTGCGCCCCAAAGTTCTTTGGATTTCCCAGAAAAACCTCGGATCGGATGCCAGCATTGCGCAATTCGGCAACCATTTGCTGGTAATCAGCCATCCGGTCGCGGTCCATGACGGTCACGATGACAGGGCCAGTGTCGTTGGAATCCATCCGCCCTTTGGCGCGCAATGCCGCCAGCAACCGGTCAACGCCAATTGAAATGCCGGTTGCCGGAACTGCCTGCCCGGTGAAGCGTTTCACTAGATCATCATAGCGACCGCCGCCCGCCACCGAACCGAATTGACGCGGGCGCCCTTTTTCATCGGTGATTTCAAACGTCAGCTCGGCCTCAAAAACCGGGCCGGTGTAATAGCCAAGGCCGCGGACGACGGAAGGGTCAATTTCGATCCGATCCGCGCCATACCCTTGTGCATCCAAAAGCCCGGCAATCGAGGACAGTTCGTCCACACCCTCGGTGCCGATAGTTGAACCAGTGACAAGATCGCGCAGGTTGCCAAGCGTCGCGGCACCACTGGCGGCTTTGGCTTGCATAAAGCCCATCACAATCGCAGCCTGATCCGCTGAAAGGCCCGCACCGGCTGTGAAATCACCGCTTGCGTCCTTACGCCCCTCGCCCAACAGGGCGCGCACACCGTCCGGACCAAGCCGGTCCAGTTTGTCGATTGCCCGCAAAACGATCCCACGTTCGGCCGCGTTTTTATCTGGATCGGCCGGGTCGAATACTCCGGCAACTTCCATAACGCCGTTCAGAACTTTGCGGTTATTCACCCGCACAACATAGTCGCCACGCGGAATGCCAACCGCCTCGAGCGTATCCGATAGCATTGAGCAAATCTCAGCGTCGGCGGCAACCGATGCGGTGCCAACCGTGTCTGCATCGCATTGATAAAACTGGCGAAACCGCCCCGGTCCCGGCTTTTCATTACGCCAGACCGGCCCCATCGCGTAGCGGCGATAGGGTGTCGGCAAATCATTGCGAAACTGCGCGAACACCCGCGCCAACGGTGCCGTCAGATCATAGCGCAGCGCCAGCCAATCGCCGTCGCCGTCTTCTTGCCAGGCAAACACACCCTCATTGGGGCGATCAACGTCGGGCAGGAATTTTCCCAGCGCCTGAACCGTTTCAACGGCAGAACTTTCCAGCGCATCAAACCCATAAAGATGGTAAACTTCGGCAATCCGATCCAACATGACCTTGCGCTCGGCCACATCTGCGCCGAAATAGTCGCGAAAGCCTTTTGGCGTCTCGGCCTTGGGCCGGGGTTGTTTTTTTACCTTTGCCATTGGATAGCTTCCTGATTGCACATTCGCGCCGGGGTCTAGCGGATGGGCGGTTTATGGGCAAGGCGCAGCTTTGGAGATATTGATGGACGCACGTGTAACAAAACTGGAAGAGCTGGCCGCACATCTGGGCGCTGTGGTTGACGATCTGTCAGATATCGTCGCCCGGCAGGAAAAAGAGCTGGCGGTTTTGCAGCGCCGAATGGCGATTGTAATGGAACGCGAGGCCCAGCGCGAACTGGCAGAGGGCGGGACCGTTCCGCTAACGGACCAAAAACCACCGCACTGGTAACGCCCTAGGCATCTTCCACCATCACGACACCTTCCAGCGATTTGATCGCGCTTTTGATCTGCGGCGTTAGTGCAAATTCAATGTCCGGCGTGACGTCATATTCAGTTCCCGAACCGTGGTCCGATACGCAGAATGTTACTGGCCCCTTTGCACGCTGCCCGGTTGCCATTCGATCAAGCAGGCCTTTGACGCTGAAAATGGCTTGTTCCTGATCGACGAACACCTTTAGTGCCATTCCGCCAGCGTCTGCGGCAACCGTATCCACCGGCACAATCGAGCGGGCCAAAAGCTTTAGCTGTTCTGTTTCCATCGTCGCCTCGACCGTCAGCACAACATTGGAACCCGGTTCCAGATGTTCGCGCGCGGCTTCCAGCACATCGGAAAACACAGTGACTTCAAAAAGCCCGGTTGGGTCTGACAATTGCACAAACGCAAACCTGTTGCCCCGCGCCGACTTTCGTTCATCCCGCCCCGATACTGCCCCGGCAATTTTGGCGACTAGCGCGCCGCGGCTCGCGGTTTCATGTAACTCGGCAATCGGCACCACGCCTTTGCGTTTGAGCGGGGCCATATAGTCATCCAGGGGATGCCCCGACAGGTAGAAACCGACTGCCTTATGTTCTTCGCCCAACCGCTCATTTGGCAACCAGTCATCCACCGGGATCAACCGGGGCTCGGGCAGGTCTTCGCCCGCTTCGCCAAACAGCGATACCTGAGATGAATTCCTTTGTTCGTGAATCGCGGCAGAATATCGGACAAGGGCGTCAAGATTGTCAAAAACCCGTCGCCGGTTGCTATCAAGCTGATCAAAAGCGCCAGAACGGGCCAGCATTTCCATCGGGCGTTTGCCGATCCGTTTCAAATCTGAGCGCCGCGCCAGATCAAATAAGTTTACAAACGCCTTATCGCCACGCGCATCGGCAATCAGCTTCATTGCCTCGGCACCGACGTTTTTCAGCGCACCTAAGCCATAAACAACCCGTCCCTCGGACACGCTGAACGTTGGTAGTGAACGATTGACACACGGGGGCACAATTTCAATATCCAGCCCGCGGCGGACCTCTTCAGCGTAAACGGCCAGCTTATCGGTCAGATGCAGATCGGCATTCATTACACCGGCCATGAATTCCACCGGGTGATTGGTCTTAAGCCAGGCGGTTTGATAGCTGACCACCGCATAGGCCGCGGCGTGCGATTTGTTAAAGCCATAGTTGGCGAACTTGTCGAGCAGGTTCCAGACCTCGGTCGCCTTCTTGGCATCAACGCCGTTTTCCGCAGCCCCTTTCAGGAATTTCGGCTTTTCAGCGTCCATTGCTTCCTGAATTTTCTTACCCATCGCGCGGCGCAGAAGGTCGGCCCCGCCAAGGCTGTATCCCGCCATTTCCTGCGCGATCTGCATCACCTGTTCCTGATAAACAATGATACCTTGGGTCTCGTCCAGAATATGGTCGATGGTTGGGTGCAGCGCGTCGCGTTCGGACAGGCCGTTCTTGACCTCGCAATATTTTGGAATGTTCTCCATCGGGCCGGGGCGATAAAGGGCGACCAGCGCGATAATGTCTTCGATGGTGTTAGGCTTCATGCGCCGCAGCGCGTCCATCATGCCCGAGCTTTCCACCTGAAACACCGCAACCGTCTTGGCGCTGGCATAAAGCTTATAGGTTTTTTCGTCGTCCAGCGGGATCGCACCGATATCAATATCGATGCCCCGGTCCTTTAACAAATCCAGCGCATTTTGCACGACAGTCAGGGTTTTCAGGCCCAGAAAATCATACTTTACCAGCCCGGCCTGCTCGACCCATTTCATATTAAACTGGGTTGCCGGCATGTCAGAGCGCGGATCCTGATACAGCGGAACCAGCTCATCCAGCGGACGATCCCCGATCACCACACCGGCAGCGTGGGTCGAGGCATTGCGCAACAGCCCTTCGACCTGCATACCGTAGTTTAGCAGACGCTCAACCACTTCTTCGCTGCGGGCCTCTTCCCGCAGACGCGGTTCATCGGCCAGCGCCTTTTCTATCGAGACCGGTTTGACGCCCTCGGTCGGGATCATTTTGGAAATCCGGTCGACTTGCCCATAAGGCATTTGCAAAACCCGACCGATGTCGCGCACAGCGGCTTTGGACAAAAGCGCACCAAAAGTGATGATCTGGGCCACCTTGTCGCGCCCGTATTTTTCCTGAACGTATTGGATAACCTCTTCGCGCCGATCCATGCAGAAATCGATGTCGAAATCGGGCATGGAAACGCGTTCGGGGTTCAGGAACCGTTCAAACAGCAGCGAATATCGCAGCGGATCAAGGTCGGTGATCGTCAGGGCATATGCCACGAGTGATCCTGCACCAGACCCCCGCCCCGGTCCCACTGGAATACCCTGATCTTTCGCCCATTTAATGAAATCGGCAACGATCAGAAAATAGCCGGGAAACCCCATACCTTTGATTATGCCAAGCTCAAATTCCAGCCGATCTTCGTAGTCCTTAACCGACGTTGCGTGGGGAATGACCTTTAGCCGTTCGACCAGACCCTTTTGGGCCTGATCGCGCAATTCATCGATCTCATTGTCTGCGAATTTGGGCAAAATCGGATCGCGCCGCACCGACATAACAGCGCAACGTTTGGCAATTTCGACGGTGTTTGCGATGGCTTCGGGCAGGTCAGCGAAAAGTGTCACCATCTCTTCGGGTGATTTGAAATAATGCTGGGCCGTCAGGCGTCGCCGGTCTGCCTGCTGATCGACATAGGCGCCATCGGCGATACAGATCAGGGCGTCATGGGCCTCATACATATCGATTTTTGGGAAATAAACGTCATTGGTTGCCACAATCGGCAGGTCCATCGCGTAGGCCAGATTCAGATGCCCACGCTCGGCTGCAATTTCAGCCGATGACAGGCCATTCTCCGCAGGGTGGCGCTGCAATTCGACGTAAAGCGAATTGGGATAGATCGCCGACAGACGCGACAACAACTGTTTAGCCTTGTCGTCCTGACGCGCCACAAATAGCCGCCCAAGCGGGCCGTCCGGCCCGCCGGTCAGGCAAATCAAGCCTTGGGCATGGGTTTGCAATTCATCCAGCGCAACACGGGGCAATTCGCCGCCCGCATCAAGATAAAGGCAGGAATTCAGCTTTAGCAGGTTTTGATAGCCGTCCTCATTTTGGGCCAGCAAAACAATCGGTGCTACGGGGGGCGAATGGTCACCCGGCGCCGGATCGGCATAGGCCAGATCAAACTGACAACCGATAATTGGCTGAATCCCAGCCTCGGATGCCGTCGCCGAAAATTCCAACGCTGCGAACATGTTGTTGGTATCGGTCACTGCAACAGCGGGCATGTTATTGGCCCGGCACATGGCTGGCAATTTTTTGACGTGAATCGCCCCTTCGAGCAGTGAATACTCGGTGTGCAAACGCAGGTGAATGAATCGGGGGGCAGTCGTCATGCCGCTCAGATTAGGGTATCATTCGCGCAAGCGGAACAGCTTTTAGCTGATCGGCTCAAGAAATTCTAAACGGTTCCCAAACGGGTCTTGGGCATAGAGCCGATTATAGCCGGGAAGTGCCGAATCTGGCGTGATTTTTTCATTGGCATCCAACAGAATCGACCGCAGCCCCTCAAGGTCAGCAACCTGAAACGCCGGATGTGCTTTGCGGGCGGGCTGAAAGGTTTCTTCGACGCCCAAATGCACCCGAACCGTTTCATTTTCGAACCAAACGCCACCGCGGGCGGCCAGTTCGGCGGGCTTGGCGACCTCGGCAAAGCCCAAAAGCTTGCCATAAAAGGCCCGCGCCTGATCTTCCTGACCGGGCGGCATTGCCAGTTGAACATGGTGTAATGCCTCAATCTTCATGGCTGTATGCCTTTGTATGCAATCTAATATCTTACCTAATAAGGCAATATCTCTTGCCAGAACAGGATTTTCCGGCTTTCCTGACATCTGGTCATAGGGATCGCGCGCTTTGCTTTACGTCGCATCGGGCAAGCGCGCAGGGATCTGATTGAAGAGAAAGCGGCGGACTAAGTTTATGAAAGTTCAGTTTCTTCTGAACGGAGAGACCGTGCACGTCGAGGGCCAGCCCGCGACCCGCACCCTGTTGGATTGGTTGCGCGAAGACCGGGGCCTGAATGGAACCAAAGAGGGGTGCAACGAGGGCGACTGTGGCGCCTGCACGGTGATGGTTACCGATGAGCGCGGCACACGGACCGTTAACGCCTGCATTTTATTCCTGCCGCAAATCCATGGCAAAGCCATTCGCACGGTCGAGGGCATTAGCGGCCCCAAAGGCCAGCCCCACCCGGTTCAAACCCACATGATCCAAAAGCACGCCAGCCAATGCGGCTTCTGCACCCCCGGTTTTGTCGTGTCGATGGCGGTTGCTCATAAGAACGGACGCACAGATTTTGATGACCAGATGGCGGGCAATCTTTGCCGCTGCACGGGTTACGCCCCGATAATTCGTGCAGCCGAGGCCGCGGCAAACGATCCGGTGCCGGATTGGATGAATGATGAACCCTCGGATATTAAGGTTTCCGGGGATACGGGTGATCAGGTCTTTCTTCCGGATACCAGTGATGAATTTGCCGACTGGTATGTGAACAATCCAGACGCAACGATTGTTGCCGGCGCAACCGACGTAGGGCTTTGGGTCACCAAACGGCTGGACACGCTGGATAGCCTCGCTTTCATCGGGGGCATTCCTGACCTGCAGGAAACACACGTGTCCGACGACGCGATCACTTTTGGCGCTGCGGTCACGGTTGCCCGGTTTGGCGATCTTGTCGCCCAGCACCACCCAAGTTTTGGCGAATTGATCCGCCGCTATGGCTCGACGCAGGTTCGCAACTCGGCCACGATCGGCGGCAATATTGCAAATGGATCGCCCATTGGCGACAGCCCGCCAGCCTTAATCGCGCTGAATGCAAAGTTGCATCTGCGTCGGGGCGATGCCCGGCGCGTTATTGCGCTGGAAGATTTCTATATAGAATACGGCAAACAAGACCGCGAACCGGGCGAGTTTGTTCAGGCCATCGAAATACCACGCCAGCCGGATCGGCTGAAATGTTACAAACTGACCAAGCGCTTTGATCAGGATATTTCCGCAGTCTGCGGGTGTTTTGTAATTTCGACTGAAAACGGTGTCGTGGCGGACACAAGGATCGCCTTTGGCGGCATGGCTGGCACCCCCAAACGCGCGACCCATGTCGAGGATGCCTTGCGCGGCCAAAACTGGAGCCGCAAAACTGTCGAGGACGCATGCGCACTGTTCAACAACGATTTCTCGCCTCTCAGCGACATGCGAGCCTCGGCTGAATACCGGCTGCAAACCGCACAAAACATGCTGATACGCTACGTTCTGGAAGATCAGGGCGTGGCGACGCAGGTGCTAGAGGTGTCCGCATGACTGTCGGCACCCCCCTTCCCCACGACGCGGCCGCGCTGCATGTGACCGGGCAGGCCCGCTATGTGGATGACCTGCCGGTTCCGGCCAATTGCCTGCATCTGGCCTTTGGTCTTTCGACGATTGCACGCGGCAAAATCACTGGGTTGGATGTGTCAGCGGTGAGCGCGGCAGACGGTGTCGTCGCGGTTCTTACGGAAAAAGATTTGCCCTTTGAAAATGACGTGTCGCCCTCGGTTCATGACGAACCATTATTGGCAACCGGAACCGTGCATTATGTCGGCCAGCCGATTTTTCTTGTTGTTGCGCAAAGCCATCTGGCAGCGCGCAAAGCCGCCCGCCTTGCCACAATTGAATACGCCGAAGAAACGCCGATTGTGACAATCGACCAAGCGCTCGCCGCCAACAGCCGCTTTGAAGACGGACCGATCGTCTGGTCCAAGGGCGACGCCGCCGACGCGATCAAAAATGCCGCGAACCGGGTGCAAGGCTCGATGGAAATCGGCGCTCAGGAGCATTTTTATCTTGAAGGTCAGGTTGCCCTTGCACGACCGCAAGAAGGCGGCGACATGCTGGTGCATTCTTCGTCCCAGCATCCAACAGAAATTCAGCACAAGGTGGCCCATGCACTTGGCTGCCCGATGCACGCGGTGCGCGTTGAAATCCGTCGCATGGGCGGCGGCTTTGGCGGCAAGGAAAGTCAGGGCAACGCTTTGGCTGTGGGGTGTGCGATAGCCGCGCGGCAGACCGGGCGCCCCTGCAAAATGCGCTATGACCGCGACGACGACATGACGATCACCGGCAAACGGCATGATTTTCGCATCGATTATGACGTCGGATTTGATAAAAATGGGCGCGTTTCTGGGATAGAGTTTACCCAATACGCCCGCTGTGGCTGGGCGCTTGATCTGTCCATTCCTGTGGCCGACCGGGCGATGCTGCATGCCGATAACGCCTATGACCTTCCCGCCGCGACCATCACCAGTCACCGCCTGAAAACGAACACCCAATCGGCGACTGCCTATCGCGGGTTTGGCGGCCCTCAGGGGATGGTTGGCATCGAGCGTGTGATGGATCACATCGCCCACAATCTTGGGCTGGATCCGCTGGAAGTTCGGCGCACTAATTTCTATCGAGACATGACAGAAACACCCCCAACTCCGGCGCAGACCACGCCGTATCATATGGAAGTTGAGGATTTTGAATTGAACGCGATGGTGCGCGAACTGGCGGCTTCATCAGACTATCAAAATCGCCGCAAGCGGATCGCCGAATGGAACGCGGGCAATGAGGTATTGAAAAAGGGCATCGCCCTCACGCCGGTCAAATTTGGTATCAGCTTTACACTGACCCACCTTAATCAGGCCGGCGCGCTGGTGCATGTCTATCAGGATGGCTCGATCCAGATGAACCATGGCGGCACCGAGATGGGGCAAGGTCTGTTTCAAAAGGTGGCCCAAGTTGCCGCCCATTCGTTTGGCGTCGATACCAAGCTGGTAAAAATCACCGCGACCGATACTGCGAAAGTGCCCAACACGTCTGCCACCGCAGCCTCATCCGGGTCTGATTTGAACGGCATGGCCGTCAAAGCGGCCTGTGATACGATCCGCGAACGCATCAGCGATTTTCTGATGGAATATTATCAGGCCGACGACGTTCGGTTTGAGGGCGGGCAGGTCCATATCGGCGACAAGGTGATACGCTTTGAAGAGGCGGCAATACTTGCCTATGAAAACCGGATCAGCCTGTCAGCCACCGGATTTTATAAGACGCCAAAAATCGAATGGAACCGGGTCACCGGGCGCGGACGGCCGTTTTATTATTTTGCTTACGGAGCAGCCGTCACCGAGTGTGTCATCGACACGCTAACCGGTGAAAACCGCATTTTACGCACCGACATTTTACACGACGCCGGGGCCTCGCTTAATCCGGCGTTAGATATTGGCCAGATAGAAGGCGGCTTTGTGCAAGGCGCGGGGTGGCTGACCACGGAAGAGTTGGTCTGGGACGCTTCGGGCCGATTGCGCACACATGCGCCGTCCACATACAAAATCCCTGCCTGTTCAGATCGCCCGGATATTTTCAACGTCGCCCTTTGGGACGGCAAAAATCGCGAGGACACAATCTATCGGTCCAAAGCCGTTGGTGAGCCGCCGTTTATGCTCGGGATTTCCGCCCATGCGGCGTTGTCGGATGCCGTTGCCGCCTGCGGTGCCGCCTATCCGAACCTGAACGCACCGGCGACGGCCGAAACGATTTTGCACGCTGTGACCGCGGTGCGATCATGACATTTGATCTGGATGAATTGCGCGCCGCCGTTAAGGCGTATGGGGCCGTGACGCGGATCGTTGTTGCTGCGACCCAAGGATCGGTGCCGCGTGAAGTTGGCGCATCCATGCTGGTTTGGGCCGACGGGCATTCGGGCACAATCGGCGGCGGTAAGTTGGAATGGGACGCGGTTCAGGCGGCGCAAAAAACCGACACCTACGACGACTGGGTGCGGGTATTTCCCCTTGGCCCCGCGCTGGGACAATGCTGCGGTGGAACGGTCACCCTGCTGGCCGAGGTTTTCAATTTCGACCGGGTCCAAAGCATCAACGACGCGTATTTCAACCGCCGCATCACTGGCGCGGCAGAAGCGCCCCTAGGCCTGAAACGAACAATTGCAGCATCCAGAAATTCAGGCCAGCCGTTGGAACCGGTTCTTGACGGCGGCTGGTTTCTGGAACCGATCAGCAAGCCAACCAGCCCTATGTGGATTTATGGCGCAGGTCATGTGGGGCGGGCAATCGTTCAGGTGCTGGCCCCCTTCCCCGATATTACGATCACATGGGTCGATATCGCCGCCGACAAATTTCCAGACCATATCCCGAGCACTGTGACCCCGCTGATTGCGGCCAACCCGGCGGAAGTCGTAAAATACGCGCCGCCGAATGCCGGGCATCTGATCCTAACCTATTCGCACACGCTGGATCTGGAACTTTGCCACCAGATACTGGGCCGCGAATTCGCCAGCGCCGGGCTAATCGGGTCTAAAACCAAATGGGCACGGTTTCGGTCGAGGCTGCGCCAACTTGGCCATAGCGACGCACAGATATCGCGCATCACATGCCCGATCGGCCAGCCGGAACTTGGAAAACATCCCCAAGCCATTGCCGTAAGCGTTGCCGCTGCGTTACTGTCGGTGGCGGGGAAAAAAGAATCCATAAAAGACAGGGTGGGCTAACGAAATG
>JAHRVC010000258.1 GCA_019090885.1 Marinosulfonomonas sp. | reverse complement strand
GGTGGCGAGCTGTCGCGGTTCTTATTGGCGCTCAAAGTCTGCCTGACACGCGGCTCGACCGGTCTGACGCTTATATTTGATGAGATTGATCGCGGTGTCGGTGGCGCGACGGCGGACGCCGTGGGGCGCAGATTGGCGGGAATTGCCGAAGGCGCGCAGGTTTTGGTCGTGACGCATTCCCCGCAGGTTGCCGCACGCGGGCAGCATCACTGGCGGGTTTCCAAATCGGTCAGCGCTGGCATGACCACGTCGCAGATTGTCGGCTTGGCCCCGGATGAGCGGGTGGATGAACTGGCGCGAATGCTGGCCGGTGATACGATCACCGAACAGGCGCGCGAAGCCGCGCGGGTATTGCTGGCGGGGTGATCCCCAAATGGGTCAGTTCAGCTTTACGACTTTGCCGGGGTTCATGATATTACCCGGATCAAGCGCGCGTTTTATATCGCCCATAACCGACCATCCATCGCCATGCTCAGCCGCCATGTAGTCAAGTTTCCCCATGCCGATCCCATGTTCCCCGGTCATCGTGCCACCCATACGCAGCGCCCGATGTGCCATTCTTTCAGACAGTTGCAACGCGATATTCATCTGCGCGGTATCGCCCGGATCAACCAACAGGATTGCATGGAAATTCCCGTCACCCACATGGCCAAGGATCGGCCCGTCAAGCGGGGATGCAGCGATATCATCGCGTGTTTCCTCAACCGCTTGGGCAAGACGCGAGATCGGCACGCAAATGTCAGTAACAACGGCACGCGCACCTTTGCGCAAAGCCAGACAGGCGTAATAGGCATTGTGGCGCATCGTCCACAGGGCATTGCGATCCTCCTCGGCAGCGGACCACTTAAACCCCAGCCCGCCAAAATCTGCGATCACCTCGCCAAAACGGGTGGCGTCATCGGCGACGCCTTTGTCAGAGCCGTGAAATTCGACCATCAAATGTGGTTGCGCGGGGAAATCCGTGCCCGAATAGGCATTGCAGGCAAGCACCGTTGCTGTGTCCAGAAATTCAATCCGCGCCATCGGAATGCCAATCTGGATCGTGGCGATCACCGCGTTCACTGCGCTGTCCATATCGTCAAATGCGCAGACGGCGGCTGAAACAGCCTCGGGTCTGCCTTGCAGCTTCAGCGTCAGTTCGGTGAACAGCCCAAGGGTGCCTTCCGATCCGACCATCAGCCCGGTCAGATCATACCCGGCAGCAGATTTTCGCGCCCGCGATCCAGTGCGGATCACCCGCCCGTCTGCCAGCACCACTTGCGCCGCCAAAACATTGTCGCGCATCGTGCCATAACGCACCGCCGTCGTGCCACTGGCGCAGGTCGAGGCCATGCCGCCAAGCGATGCATTGGCCCCCGGATCAACCGGAAAGAACAACCCGGTATCGCGCAGATATAGGTTCAGTTCTTCGCGCGTCAGCCCCGGTTGAACGACAACGTCCAGATCCTCTTGATTGACCTTGATGACGCGATCCATCAGGCGAAAATCCACCGCAACCCCGCCACGAATGGCCAGCCCGGCCCCTTCCAGCGAGGTGCCAGCCCCCCAGCCGATCACCGGACAATCCTGCGACGCGCAGATTTTGACCAGCTCTTGCACCTCTTGCGTGGTTTCGGGATAAGCGACCGCATCTGGCGGTGTCAGCGGAAAATGCGTTTCCGAGCGGCCATGTTCGTCCAGATCGGACTTGGATCGGCTCAAGCGATTGCCTAAGAGGGATGTAAGTTCGGCAAGTGCGGTATCGATGGCCATTGGTCCTCCTGCGGCATGATGCGAATGCGAGCCTAGGCGATGCAGGCCGTCTGGGAAAGCAAAAGGGGATGTCTGTGAAACGGGGCCGTATGGCAGAACCGTTGAAATCGGAAAAAACGGCGCGGGTCGGTAGCCTGCGAATGGTGCTGGGTAATGCCTGGGCGGTGCTGCGCACGCGCGGGCCGAACCAAATTCAGTTCTGGTTACTGGCGCTGATTATCGGCATCGCGGCCGGTTTTGCCGCGGTATTTTTTCGGATAGCAATTTCCAAACTGCAAAGCTGGCTTTATGGCATCGATGATCCGGCGCATCTGCATTCACTGGCGCAAGCGCTGCCGTGGTATTGGATATTGGGCCTGCCGGTGGTGGGTGGTTTGGCGGTCGGTCTGATCCTGCATTTCTTTACCGTGGACGGGCGGGTGCGTTCGGTTTCGGATGTGATCGAGGGCGCGGCGCTGCATGACGGGCGGGTCGAACGCCGCGCTGGTCTGGCCTCGGCGCTGGCGTCGCTGATCACGCTATCTTCGGGCGGATCAAGCGGGCGCGAAGGGCCGGTGGTCCACATCGCCGGGATGATTTCCAGCTGGGTTTCAAACCGGATCAACGCCAATGGCATCACCGGGCGCGATTTGCTGGGCTGCGCGGTTGCGGCGGCCGTGTCGGCCAGTTTTAACGCACCGATTGCCGGAACATTATTCGCACTAGAAGTCATTTTGCGCCACTTTGCCGTGCACGCCTTTGCGCCGATTGTGATTGCAGCGGCGGCGGGAACGGTGATCAGCCGGTTGGAATTTGGCAATGTGACCGAGTTCATCCTGCCGGTTGGCAATACGCTGGATTTTTACCGCGAGCTGCCGGCGTTTTTGATCCTTGGTCTGGTCTGCGGATTTGTTGCATTCGTCCTGATGCGGGCGGTTTTCTTGGCCGATGATATTGGCACGAAAGTGCTAAATAAAACACGCATGCCGCGCTATCTTTTGCCGGCAATATCGGGCTTGTTGCTGGGTGGCTTGGCGATATTTTACCCCCATATCATTGGCGTAGGCTATGAGACGACCTCGGCCGCGCTAACCGGTGAATTGCTGCTGTGGGAGGCTATCGTCTTTGCCATCCTAAAGGTTGTCGCGGTCGCGATCACCATGGCCGGGCGCATGGGTGGCGGTGTTTTCTCGCCCTCGCTGATGCTGGGTGCTTTGACCGGGCTGGCGTTCGGTTTGATCGCCACGGCGGTATTTCCCAATGTATCGGGATCCGAGACGCTATATGCGTTGGCCGGGATGGGGGCGGTCGCGGCGGCGGTTCTGGGCGCGCCGATTTCCACGACCCTGATCGTGTTTGAACTGACGGGGGATTGGCAAACCGGGCTGGCGGTGATGGTGGCGGTGTCGCTGTCGACAGCCTTGGCCAGCCGACTGGTGGATCGGTCGTTCTTTTTGACCCAGTTGGAACGGCGCAATATCCATCTGGCAGCCGGGCCGCAGGCCTATCTGCTGGCCACGTTCCGCGTTTCCAAAGTGATGCGCGCCAAAGACCACAAGGCCGCCGCGAATGAGGAAGCCTGCTGGGATTTGATCGGGCAGGGGGTTCACATCGACCGCAATGCGACGCTGGAAACGGCGATGCCGGTGTTTGAGCGCACCAACGCTACCTTTATCCCAGTGGTGACATTGGGGGGCAAGGGTGAGCCGCCAAAGCTTTGGGGCGCTCTGTTTCAGGTGGACGCGTTGCGCGCTTTTAACAAAGCACTGGCAGCAACGGCAGCTGAAGAACATTCCTGAAGTTTTGGCCTGAATTAGCGGGCAGGGGATGGTTGCCCATACAGCGTAAGCCCCGCCTAAATTTGCTCGACTGCGGCCTTGCTCGGATCGAATGCCAGATAACCAGCTATTTCTTCCACATCTTTGATCGGCGCCTCGTAGGACCACGCTGCATCTTTGATCAAAACAGATTTAGTCTGGATCGAATAATAGGTCGCATCGCCCTTCCACGGGCAATGGCTGCTGGTTTGTGAGACATCCAAAAACGCAGTAGCGATATCGCTGCGGGGAAAATAAATCACCGCCGGATAGTCGCCCTCGCTCAATTCCAGCGCGTTTTGTGTTTCGCCCAGAATGGCCCCACCGGCGCGAATAACCCATGTTCCGCTGGCCGCATTGATTTTGATATGGTCGGCCATTTATCGATCCCCTTGGATTGCAAGCAGGCACACTAACACGGATAAATTCTGGCGTATATGTCAGAGCGGCGCGGTGGCCAGTGTCAGCCAGTCGGACGCCTGCGAACTAAGGCGCGGACCAATTTTTTCGGCCACGTCCCGGTGATACGCATTCAGCCAGTCACGCTCATCGGGCGACAGCATGGACACGTCGACCAGCGTTCGGTCAATCGGCGTGAAGGCCAGTGTTTCAAATGCCAGCATGTCTCGACCATCACCGCCCTCAATCGGGTCAGCTACGCGCACAACGATCAGATTTTCGATCCTGATGCCAAAGGAACCTTGCCGATAATAGCCCGGCTCATTTGACAGGATCATCCCCGGTTCCAGTGGTGCCGAATTGATCCGGCTTAGCCCCTGCGGGCCCTCATGCACCGACAGATACGCGCCAACACCATGCCCTGTGCCGTGATCAAAATCCTGCCCGGCCATCCACAAAGGAATGCGGGCAATCGCCTCGATATGTTGACCGGCACGCCCTTTGGCAAAGCGCAGCCGTGAAATGGCGATCATACCTTGCAGAACGCGGGTGAAACAGCGTCGGTGTTCAGCGCTTGGCTGACCAATAGCAATGGTGCGGGTAATATCGGTGGTGCCGTCGAGATACTGGCCACCACTGTCCACCAGCAGCAATTCACCCAGCGCGATTGCGCGATTGCTGGCGTTATCAACCCGGTAATGCACGATCGCTCCGTTTGGCCCGGCGCCGCAAATCGTGTCAAAACTGATTTCCTGCAGTGCATTGGTGGCGCGTCGGAACCCTTCGAGTTTGCGCACCACGTCAATCTCACTTAGCCCGCCCTTGGCGGCGGTGGCATCGAGCCATGCCAGAAATTCGGCCATCGCGGCCCCGTCGCGCAAGTGGGCTTCTTGCATCCCGGCAATCTCTACCGGGTTCTTGCAGGCTTTTGGCAAAAGGCAGGGATCGTCGCCATTGGTAATTTCCACCTCGGCTTTGCGTAGGATGTCGCCGATGGCCAGCGGTGCTGTCGCCGGATCAAGGCGCACCGGCCCGGTGAGGGCGGCAAGACTGGCGGCAAAATTGTCAAATCCATCAATGGTGATATCGGGGCCAAGATGATCAGCGATCCCGGCGGCCTTGCCCGGCCCGGTGAACAGCGTAACCGAGGCATCATCGCGCAGGATCGCAAAGGCCTGCGCGACCGGATTGCGGGCAATGTCAGAGCCACGAACATTCAGTAGCCAGCAGATCGAATCCGGCAGCGTCAGAACGGCGGCTTTCTGCCCGGCTACGCGCAAGAGTTCGGCCAAATCAGCGCGTTTTTCCAGATGAGGTTTACCAGCAAATTCAACCGGATGGGCGGTGATCGCCGCACTTGGCGGGGCAGGGCGATCGGCCCAAATCCGGTCCACCAGATTATCGAAGGCAACAAGCGTGACATCGCTGCCGACCAAGCCGTCCCGGATCGCGTTAACTTCCTTGGCCGTATGCAGCCAAGCATCAAAGCCGACTTGCCCGCCCTTGGGCAGTTGCTCTTTCAACCAGTCGCTTAAGGTCACTTCCGGCCAGTCAACTGGCGTGAACGTGTCCAGACTGATCTGATCGCGGACCTGCAAACGGTAACGCCCGTCAACGAAAACCCCGGCAGTATCGTTTAGCGCGGCGCAGAATCCGGCCGAGCCTGTGAACCCTGTTAGCCAAGCAAGGCGGGCGTCGCAGGGGGCGACATATTCGCCCTGATGCGCGTCGGCGCGCGGCACCAGAAACCCGGCAAGGCCCTGCTTGGAAATCTCGGTGCGCAGGGCGGCCAGCCGGGGTGGCCCTTGCTCTGGTCGCGCTGAAACGTCGAATGTCTGGAACATGCCGGTCGCCTTTCATATCGTCACCAATACGCTCGCGGATGGGGCTGACAAGTGCAAGTCGCGAATTTTCTCAAAATGTGCTAACCTGAAGAACGTGAACTGGGGGAGGCTTGGATGACACAGAGTCAGGATAAGAATTTCGCTTCAATGGAACGCGACGGTTGGGCTGATGCGGACACCGCCCAACACTATGCCAGATTTTTCGCCAAAGCGGCCGAGCAATGCGTGCCGGAATTGGTAAAACAAGCCCGCATCGCGCCGGGCGCAGAGGTGCTGGATGCGTGCTGCGGCCATGGGATTGTGGCCGAAGGGTTGGTTGCGGCGGGCGCGCGCGTTACGGCGCTGGATTTTTCTGACGCCATGCTGGATCTTGCCCGTGCCCGGGCGCCGCAAGCTACGCTGGTCCACGGTGACGCAACGGCGTTGCCATTTGAAACCGGACAGTTTTCAGCCGTTACAAATGGCTTTGGCATGCCTCACATCCCGGAGCCGCCAAAGGCACTGGCCGAAGCGCGCCGGGTTCTTCGCAAGGGCGGGCGGCTAAGCTATTCGGTGTGGCAGGGGGAAGGGGCACAAAGCGCCATGGCATATGTGTTCGAGGCTATTGGTGAACATGGCGATCCATCTGTTCGGATGCCGCCCGCGCCCGGTCCGCATGACTATTGCATCCCCGACATCGCCCTGCCAGCCCTTGAAGCTGCCGGGTTTGAGGATGTGGAAATGCATATAGTTGCCAGCGAATGGCAGATTGCAGATCCCGATGCTCCAGTTGATATTTTCCGGAATGGAACCGTGCGCGGTGCGGCGCTGTTGCACGCGCAACCAAAGCGAAATGCCGTCGCGATCCGAAAGTCGGTGGTTGACAAGGTTCTGGCTGAACATGGAAATTCGGGCCCGTGGACCGTTCCCATTCCTGCGGTGATTGTCTCGGCCACCGCTATTTAACAAAGTCAAATTTTGCGTGCGTTGCAGGGATGACCCGGTGAAAATTCCTGCATCCTAAATGGCCTTTTTAATTCCGATCATCCGCGCCCTTGCGCGTGGATCACTGTCAAACAACCCGGCCAACTGTTCGGTCATCGCACCGGCAAGCTGCTCGACATCGGTGATCGTTACGGCGCGCTCGTAATAACGCGTCACGTCGTGGCCAATGCCGATCGCCAGCAGTTCGACCTGTCGGCGCTTTTCGACCATAGCAATCACATCGCGCAGGTGCTTTTCCAGATAGTTGGCCGGATTGACCGACAGGGTGGAATCATCAACCGGTGCGCCGTCCGAAATCACCATCAGGATTTTGCGTGCCTCGCGCCGCCCCGAAATTCGACGATGCGCCCATTCCAGCGCCTCACCGTCGATATTTTCTTTTAGCAGGCCCTCTTTCATCATCAGCCCAAGGTTCTCGCGCGACCGCCGCCATGGCGTGTCGGCTGATTTGTAAATGATGTGGCGCAGATCGTTCAGACGTCCGGGTTGCTGCGGGCGTCCGGCGGCCAGCCATTGCTCACGTGCCAGTCCGCCCTTCCACGCGCGGGTGGTAAAGCCGAGGATTTCAACCTTGACCTGACAACGTTCCAACGTGCGGGCCAGAACATCGGCACAAATCGCCGCGATGGAAATCGGGCGGCCCCGCATCGAGCCGGAATTGTCCAACAGCAATGTCACCACCGTGTCGCGAAACTCGGTGTCTTTTTCCCTTTTGAACGACAGCGGCGTTGTGGGGTTGGCCACAACACGGGCCAAGCGCCCGGCGTCCAGCGTTCCCTCTTCCAGATCAAATTCCCAGCTGCGGTTCTGCTGTGCCTGCAGGCGGCGCTGCAACTTGTTTGCAAGGC
>JAHRVC010000257.1 GCA_019090885.1 Marinosulfonomonas sp. | reverse complement strand
CCTGTTCAAATCAGGAAGGCGGTACCATTTCCCAAAGTTGTCAAATGTCCAACTCTGGCAAGCCAGTTAATGGCCGCTTGTTAGACGATGACATTGCTTGGGTGCTTTAATTGGTGATCTGGACCGTTTGCAGTAGCGTTCCGTCGGCTCGCGAAAATATCAGGATTTCATTTCCATCGGTGACCACGGCGAACCAATCGGGGCCTTGGGTGAATGCAATTGCGGTGCTGTCGCCGGGCAGGGTGATCTGGGCAGGCAGCGTCGGGGCGTCCGGCGCGCCAGAGAAGCGGATGACAAGCAGTGAAACGATGGCTAGAAGGCCAAGGATCATTGTTACGGTTAAGGTCGTGACCAGTCTTCGTAGAAACCGCAGGTTCTTAACCTCGGTCTGAGAAAGTGGAGTTTCGTCCATGGCCGCCTCGCAAGTTGAAGTTATCATCGGGCCTAACCCGCCCGGACGTCTTGATAAGGCACTGGCGCGTGACGTGCCAGAGGCTGCGAACCTGTCGCGCTCGCGGCTGGCGCGGTTAATTGAATCCGGTGCTGTGGCGCTGGCTGGCAACGTCATTACCAACCAACGCGCCAAAGTGGCCGAGGGGGACGTTCTGATCATATCGGTTGAGGAAGCAGTTGAAACTGACACGCTTCCGGAAAACATCCCGCTTGATGTGATTTGGGAAGACGCCGACCTGATCGTGATTAACAAGCCCGCCGGGATGGTGGTGCATCCGGCACCGGGCACGCCCACGGGAACGCTGGTAAATGCGTTGCTGCATCATTTTGGTGGTGAGCTGTCCGGTATCGGTGGTGAAAAGCGCCCTGGTATCGTGCATCGCATCGATAAGGAAACCACCGGGCTGCTGGTGGTCGCAAAATCGGATCAGGCGCATCACGGTTTGGCCGCCCAGTTTGAGGCCCATACGGTTGAGCGCGAATACGCCGCCGTGGTTTACGGTGCGCCGGACGGGGCTGATCCGCGGTTGCGCGGCACAAAAGGGGTCAGTTTTGAGCCCGGCAATATCCTGAAGATCAGCACACAGTTGGCGCGTCATAAAAACGACCGGCAACGTCAGGCGGTGTATTTTCAGGGCGGGCGCCATGCGGTGACGCGGGCGCGCACGGTTGAGGTTTTTGGCAAAACACCGGCGGCTGCCCTGATGCGCTGTTGGCTGGAAACCGGTCGCACCCATCAGATCCGGGTGCATATGGCGCATGTTGGTCACGGGCTGATCGGGGATGCGACCTATGGCGGACGGCGAAAGATAAAGGCCAAGGCGCTGTCCCCCGCTGCACTTGATGCAGTTGCAACATTTCCACGTCAGGCGTTGCATGCGGCAGTTCTGGGCTTTGTGCATCCGGTCACCGGTGAAAACTTGCAGTTTGAGGCCGCTTTGCCGCAGGATATGGCGGAACTGCTGGTGTCCTTGCGCGGCTGACACATCCTGCACAAGCCTGTTACGGGTTGAAACATTTGTGGCAAAGCGACGGAACTATGCACATCTGTCGTTAAAGAAATATGAGTATTTGAAGTCTTGAAGCCGCCGCTAAGCGTTCCTAGATAATGTTAAGCGTCGATACATTGAGGCACAGAGAGGGGCAAAAAGCCATGAGCAACCTGAAAAACCTACCCGCACCATCCCCGGAACAGGGGCTGAACCGCTATATGCAGGATATCCGTAAATTTCCGATGCTGGAGCCGGGGCAGGAATATATGCTGGCCAAACGATGGGTCGACCATCAGGACACCGACGCCGCGCATCAAATGGTAACGTCGCATCTGCGTTTGGCGGCAAAAATTGCCATGGGCTATCGTGGTTACGGGCTGCCGCAGGCCGAAGTGATTTCCGAGGCCAATGTCGGCCTTATGCAGGCCGTCAAACGGTTTGACCCGGAAAAAGGGTTCCGTCTGGCGACCTATGCGATGTGGTGGATCAGGGCCTCGATCCAGGAATATGTGCTGCGCTCATGGAGTCTGGTGAAACTGGGCACGACGTCGGCGCAAAAGAAACTGTTTTTCAATCTTCGCAAAGCCAAATCCCGTATCGGCGCGCTGGAAGACGGTGATATGCGGCCCGAAAACGTACAGCGTATCGCCAGCGATCTGGGTGTGACCGAAGCCGAGGTTATTTCGATGAACCGACGTTTGTCGGGGGGCGATGCCTCGCTTAACGTTATGGTTGGCACTGAGGGTGACAGTTCCACCCAATGGCAAGACTGGCTGGAAGATGATGACGCCGATCAGGCTGGCGATTATGAGGCCAAGGACGAATTGGACGTGCGCCGCGAGTTGCTGACCCATGCAATGGAAGATCTGAATGATCGCGAAAAAGACATTCTGATGCAGCGTCGTTTGCAAGATAAGCCAGTGACGCTGGAAACTTTGTCCGGGCAATATTCTGTTAGCCGCGAGCGTATCCGCCAGATTGAAGTGCGGGCATTTGAAAAGCTGCAAAAGAAAATGCGCGAATTGGCGGCAAAAAAGGGTATTCTGGAATCAGCCTGATGCGCGTTTTACGGCACAGGCTAACTTTGGAAGTAATAATTAGGAAAAACCGATGAACGAAGATGACGATGATGCCGTCGTGCTTTCCCAACCGGATCGCGATGCGCCAGAAGATTCAGACAAGCAGATTTGGATCCGCGGTTTGTGGATGCTGTTGCTTGCGATGTTATTTTCGCTTGCGGGAACAATTCTGGGTGTGACGGCGGTTATTCAGTTCCTTTGGATGCTGTTTGCCAAGGAAAAGAACCCGTTGTTGACCGAATTTGGCGACGATTTGGGAAAATGGCTGCATGATGTGGCGCTGTTTCAATCCGGTGCGAGCGAGCAAAAGCCGTTTCCGTGGAAGAAGTGGGGCGCTTAGGCCGCCTTGCCTGTCAGCCCAAGTCGCATTGCATATTGCGGGCCGGTGGTGCCGCCAAAGTAAAGTTCGGGCAGCTCTACAAAGCCGCCGCGCTGATACACATGGTGCGCGGCCGGGTTATCGCAGTTTACGGTAAGCAGGACGCTGTTCATTTTGGGGTAGGTCGCCGCCAAATATTTGGCCATTATTGCAAGCGCGGCTTTGGCAAACCCTTGCCCCTGATACTGGTGCCCGACCAAAAATCCCATTAGCCCGGCTTCGCCATCCTGCGCGAAACCGTGCTTTTGGGAATAGTCGTGGCCAATCTTAAAAACCCCGACGGCAGCGCCATCATTTTCAATCATGTGAAAATCCACGCGGGCGCTGATCCCGGTGGTCATTTTTGCAACCGGGTTTACAAAACGGTCCTGACCTTCAGCCAGTTCCAAGTGCGAAACCCGGTCAAGATCACTACGAGCCAAAGGGGAGATGGAGATCACTTTTCCATCGCTTCCAGTTCGTCAATCATCCCGGAAATCATCGACAGGCCCTTGTCCCAGAATTTCGGATCACTTGCGTCCAGCCCAAATGGTGCCAGCAATTCCTTGTGGTGCTTGGATCCGCCTGCCTTAAGCATCTCAAAATACTTGTCCTGAAACCCCTCGTCGCCTTCCTCATAAACCGCGTAAAGCGCGTTTACCAACCCGTCGCCAAAGGCGTAGGCATAAACGTAAAACGGCGAGTGGACGAAGTGGGGAACATAGGACCAAAACGTCTCATACCCGTCCATGAATTCAAACGCGGGCCCAAGGCTTTCGCCTTGCACCGACATCCAGAGCGCGTTGATGTCGTCGGGGGTCAGCTCGCCCTTGGCGCGGGCGTCGTGCAATTTACATTCGAAATCGTAAAAGGCGATCTGGCGCACGACGGTGTTGATCATATCCTCGACCTTGCCGGCCAGCAGGATCTTGCGCTGCGCGTCGTCCTTTGCATCCGCCAGCAATTTGCGAAACGTCAGCATTTCCCCAAAGACCGAGGCCGTTTCGGCCAGCGTCAGCGGGGTTGAGGCCAGCAATTCGCCCTGATCGGCGGCCAGAACCTGATGCACGCCGTGGCCAAGCTCATGTGCTAACGTCATGACATCACGGGGTTTTCCAAGATAGTTCAGCATCACATAGGGATGCACATCGGTGACCGTGGGATGCGCAAACGCGCCCGGTGCTTTGCCCGGTTTCACGCCCGCATCAATCCAGCCCTTTTTGAAAAACGGATCGGCAAGACTGGCCATTTCGGGTGAAAAATCGCCGTAAGCGCCCATCACGATATCGGTGGCGGCGTCCCAGCTAACGGTGCTGGAGTCTTCCATCGGCAGGGGCGCGTTGCGGTCCCAGACCTGCAATTTATCCAGCCCCAGCCATTTGCGCTTTAACTCGTAATAACGATGGCTAAGCTTGGGATAGGCGGCGACAACGGCGTTGCGCAGGGCCTCGACCACTTCGGGTTCGACGTGGTTGGACAGGTGCCGCCCGGCTTGCGGTGTCGGCATTTTGCGCCAGCGATCTTCGATCTCTTTTTCCTTGGCCAGCGTGTTGTGAACCCGCGAGAACAGTTTGATGTTTTCGCCAAAAACCTGCGCCAGCGCGCGCGCGGCGGCTTCGCGTTGATCGCGATCCGGTTCGCTTAGGAAATTCAGCGTGCCTTCAAGGTTCAGCGTTTCGCCGTTCACCACAAATTCCAGCCCGGCGATGGTTTCGTCAAACAGCCGGTTCCACGCAGCAGAGCCGACAACAGATTGATCGTGCAGGAATTTTTCCAGCTCGTCGGACAGCTGATAGGGGCGCATCGCGCGCATCCGCTCAAAGATTGGCTGG
>JAHRVC010000256.1 GCA_019090885.1 Marinosulfonomonas sp. | reverse complement strand
GTGCGGTTCTCCGCTGCCAGAAGTCTGGTTACAAATTGCCGAGTGACAAATATTCGCAATGGCAAGATATTGAAATGACGTTCAACCCCGATGGAATGAGAATAAAATGAAAACGATCCATGCTCTGGGCCTTGCGCTGGCGCTTTTAGGCTTTACCGGCGCGGCCTTTGGCCAGCAAAGCTCTGGCCCTCTGCGCATTGAGATTACTGATGGGGTGATCGAACCGCTGCCTTTCGCCGTGCCCGATTTCGTGGCCGAAACACCGGCTGCGCAGGAATTTGCACAATCAATCGGCGCGGTCGTCGCATCCGACCTTGCGTCAACCGGCCTGTTTCGGGAAATTCCCAAGGACGCCCATATCGCCCGCCCGACCAGTTTTGACAGCCCGGTGCAGTTTTCCGACTGGAAGGCGATCAACGCGCAAGCACTGATCAAGGGTGCGGTCAGCGCCGGGGCCGACGGTAAGTTGGCGGTTAAGTTCCGCGTTTTTGATGTGTTTGCCGATGCAAAACTGGGCGATGGTCTGCAATTTGGCGGCTCGACCAGCAGTTGGCGGCGGATGGCGCATAAAGTTGCGGACGCGGTCTATAGCCGGATCACGGGCGAGGGCGGGTATTTTGACAGCCGGGTGGTTTTCGTGTCCGAAAGTGGCCCGAAAAACAACCGGCTGAAACGGCTGGCGATCATGGATTATGACGGGGCCAACGTGCAGTATCTAACGGATGCTTCTGCGATCGTACTTGCCCCGCGTTTTTCGCCAACCGGGGATCGCGTGCTTTATACCAGCTATGAAACCGGGTTTCCGCAGATTTATGTGCTGGATGTGGGGACGGTCAAGCGTCGCGCCCTGAACGTTAAAGCTGAAGCAATGAGCTTTGCTCCGCGCTTTGGTCCGGATGGGCGCACGGTGGTATTTTCATTGTCCCAGGGCGGTAACACCGACATTTACAAAATGGATATTGACGGGCGGGATGCACAACGCCTGACCTCCACACCTTCCATCGAAACCGCGCCCAGCTTTTCGCCAGACGGCAAACGGATTGTTTTTGAAAGCGACCGCAGCGGCACCCAGCAGCTTTATGTGATGGGGGCAGATGGCGGCGAGGCGACCCGGATCAGTTTTGGTAAGGGGCGCTATGGAACGCCAGTATGGTCGCCGCGCGGTGATCTGGTGGCGTTTACCAAGCAAGCCAACGGGCGCTTTCACATCGGCGTCATGCGCGCTGACGGGTCCGAGGAACGGTTGCTAACGGCGTCATTTCTGGACGAAGGGCCCACATGGTCGCCAAACGGGCGCGTGATTATGTTTACCCGCGAAACGCAGGGCGCATCTGGCATCCCGGCGCTGTATTCAGTTGATATATCCGGGCGCAACCTGCGCCGGGTGCCAATTGATGGCGGAGCCTCTGATCCGGCATGGTCGCCGCTGTTGAAATGAACCGTCCATTCCCAATTCATGGGCAAAATGTTACTGTGTCTAAATTCGAGCCAAAAACAAAAATGGAAAATCCAATGAAAATTTACAGCAAAGCGATAATTCTGGTGGCTGTGTTGGCCTTAAGTGCGTGTTCAGGTGCTGGCCGGTTTGGTCCGGGCGGTTCAGGTGGACCCGGTGCAGCAGGGGGTGCCTCCGGATCGGTCAGCGATCCCACGTCACCGGCATATTTTCAGCAATCAATCGGGGACCGGGTTTTGTTTCCGGTTGATCAGGCAACACTAACGGACGCCGGGCGCGATGTTTTGACGTTGCAAGCCAGATGGCTGATGAGCAACGTTGATTATTCGGCCATAATCGAAGGCCACGCCGACGAGCAGGGAACCCGTGAATACAACCTTGCCCTTGGTGCGCGCCGCTCTAACGCAGTGCACGAATATCTGGTGTCACAAGGGGTTTCACCCGCCCGACTAAAAACAGTAACTTTCGGCAAAGAACGCCCGATTGCAATCTGTTCGGTTGAATCCTGCTATGCGGAAAACCGACGTTCAGTTACGGTAATCGCTGCAGGTGGCATCAGCTAACGGAGGCCCGCTATGGTGCGCTTTTCAAACCTTGTTCTAACGATGGTGATCGCTGTGGCTTTCGCCGCCCCGGCGCTGTCGCAATCGCGTGAACAAACGCTGGCCGATGTCCGGCAGGAATTAACAGTTTTGTTCGTTGAAATGCAGCGCCTGAAGCGCGAGCTGTCAACGACGGGCAGTGTGTCGGGCAACGTCAGCGGTGCCAGCACATTAGAGCGTATTGATCTGATCGAGTCCGAACTGGCGCGCCTTACGGCGAAAACCGAACAGATGGAAAACCGGATCAGCCGTGTGGTGCAGGATGGCACGAACCGGATTGGTGATCTGGAGTTTCGCTTGGTCGAGCTTGAGGGAGGCGATGTCAGCCAGTTGGGCGAAACAACCACGCTTGGTGGCGACACTGGCCAGACCGATGTAGCGGTCCAGCCCCAAACTGACACCGGTTCAACCGAGTTGGCTATCGGTGAACAGTTCGATTTCGATCAGGCGAAAGCCTCGCTTGATGCCGAGCGGTATCAGGATGCGGTTGTCGGGTTCATGTCGTTTAACGACACATATACCGGCGGGCCGCTGACCGGCGACGCACACTATTTCCGCGGGCAGGCGCTTGCGGCAATGGGCGACACTGCCAATGCAGCGCGGGCCTATCTGGAGAGCTTTTCGGGTTCACCCAACAGTCCCCGCGCACCGGATGCATTGCATCAGCTTGGTGTAACACTGGGAAAGCTGGGCCAAAAGAACGAAGCCTGCATAGCGCTTTCAGAAGTTGGCGTAAGGTTCCCCGGGGCCGCAGCAGTTGGTGACGCCCAGCTGGCCTATCAGGATTTGGGCTGCAGTTGAGCGCGGCCCGCGCGATAGATGAAATCGAACTAAAGGCGCCGTTTCTGGATGAACAGGTTGGCCGGGTCGGCGTTGCTGTGTCCGGGGGTAGCGATTCACTGGCATTGCTGCATTTGCTTGCAGAATGGTCCAAAAGCACCGATCGCACCCTTTTTGCGGTAACGGTCGATCACGGTCTGCGCCCGGAGGCCGCTGAAGAGGCGCTTGCAGTCGCCCAATTTTGCGCGAAACTGGGTGTCAGCCACACGACCCTGGCTTGGACCGATTGGGATGGGGCGGGAAATTTGCAGGATCAGGCCCGCCGTGCGCGCTATGGTCTGATGGCGGATTGGGCCCGCACCAATGATATTCCGGTTGTCGCCTTGGGCCACACGCTTGACGATCAGGCTGAAACTTTTCTGATGCGTCTGGCACGCGAGGCAGGCGTGGATGGGCTGGCCGCGATGCGTGTGTCGCGGGCCTCTCAGGGCATCACTTGGCAAAGGCCGATGTTGCAGGTCAGGCGGCAACGCTTGCGCGACTATCTTGACGCCAAAGATGTTGTTTGGGTCGATGATCCTTCAAATGCCGACGCCAATTATAATCGGGTCAAGGCCCGCAATGTTCTGGGTGCCCTCGCGCCGCTGGGAATCACAGCACAGACATTGGGGGCGGTGACATCGCATCTTGGCGATGTTCGCTTGTTTCTGGAACAACAGACCGAACTGGCGGCACGCCAAGTGGCCGTCTCTGAGCGGGGTGACGTGGTCTTTGACACTGTGCGTTTCGCCGCACTGCCTGATGATGTCCAGCGTCGGTTGCTCGTTCATGCGGTCAAATGGGTCAGTTCGGCCGAATACGGACCGCGCGGGCGCGCCCTAAGCGATTTTCGGGCAGCAATTGGCGAACGACGCGACGTAACGTTGCATGGGTGCCGACTGCTGGTCCAAAAGGCCGGAATTCGCATTACGCGCGAGTTGCAGGCAGTTCGCGATACCAGTTGCGCACCTGACCGGGTTTGGGATCAGCGTTGGCGCCTGTCGGGTAAGCCTGATGGGGATCAACATATTGGGGCGCTTGGCGTATCTGGCCTGCTATTATGCGATGAGTGGCGCAATTACGGCCTTTCGCGCGCATCGTTGCTTGCATCACCCGCCGTTTGGCGCAATGACGTGCTGATTGCAGCCCCATTGGCGGGCTTTGCAAACGGATGGGTGGCAGAATTGGCAAATGGAGAAGATCATTTCTTCTCATCCATTTTATCGGATTGAATTAGCGGGATAATCCCCTATTTTAGAGTCTGAGTTGCGACACCTGTCGCGAGATTATGAAATTTACGAGGAGATCGACCTTGGGGAACGCGCGAAATATCGCATTTTGGGTAGTGCTGTTTTTACTAATTCTGGCATTGTTCAACCTGTTCAGCGGCGGCCAGTCGACGATGAATTCACAGTCGCTCAGTTATTCTGATTTTGTCCGCTCGGTGGAAGCTGGCGATGTGCAAAGTGTAACGTTGGACGGCGAGCAGGTTTTGATCCGTGGGCGCGATGGTCAGGACTATGTGACGATCATCCCGGATGATACCGACGTGATCGACACGTTGATTGAAAACAACGTATCCGTTGTCGCAAAGGCGCAGGAACAATCGGGCTTTTCCTCGATCTTGATTTCCTTCCTTCCCTTCCTGTTGCTGATTGGTGTGTGGATTTATTTCATGAACCGGATGCAAGGCGGTGGGCGCGGTGGTGCTATGGGCTTTGGCAAAAGCCGGGCCAAGCTGCTGACCGAAAAGCAGGGGCGCGTTACATTTGATGACGTGGCCGGAATTGATGAAGCCAAGGAAGAGCTTGAAGAGATCGTTGAATTCTTGCGCAATCCGCAGAAGTTCTCGCGACTTGGTGGCAAAATCCCCAAGGGCGCGTTGTTGGTGGGCCCTCCGGGCACCGGAAAAACGCTGCTGGCGCGCGCGATTGCAGGCGAAGCTGGCGTGCCCTTCTTCACCATTTCTGGTTCTGACTTTGTCGAAATGTTTGTCGGCGTGGGTGCATCCCGTGTGCGTGACATGTTTGAGCAAGCCAAAAAGAACGCGCCGTGCATCGTATTTATTGATGAGATTGACGCAGTAGGTCGCTCTCGTGGCGCAGGCTACGGAGGCGGGAACGACGAGCGCGAACAGACGTTGAACCAATTGCTGGTTGAAATGGACGGTTTTGAGGCAAACGAAGGTGTGATCATCGTCGCTGCAACCAACCGGCCAGATGTTCTTGATCCCGCTCTGTTGCGTCCCGGTCGTTTTGACCGCCAAATTCAGGTGCCAAACCCGGACATCAAAGGGCGCGACAAAATCCTGCAGGTTCATGCGCGTAAAACACCGCTTGGGCCAGACGTCGATCTGCGCATCATAGCGCGGGGAACGCCGGGTTTCTCGGGTGCTGATCTGGCCAATCTGGTGAACGAGGCTGCGCTGACGGCCGCGCGCATTGGCCGCCGCTTTGTGACGATGGAAGATTTTGAGAACGCCAAGGACAAGGTCATGATGGGCTCGGAACGGCGCTCTATGGTGATGACCGAGGACGAGAAAAAGCTGACCGCTTACCACGAGGCAGGCCACGCTATTGTCGGCCTGAATGTCCCGCAGCATGATCCGATCCACAAGGCGACGATCATTCCGCGTGGGCGGGCACTTGGGTTGGTGCTTAGCTTGCCTGAACGTGATCAGCTTTCGGTTACCAAGACCAAATACACGTCCAAGATTGCGATGGCGATGGGCGGTAAAGTGGCTGAAGAACTGACCTTTGGAGAAGACCAAGTCACATCCGGTGCCTCATCCGACATTCAGCAGGTGACCCAAATCGCCCGTGCAATGGTTACGCAGTTTGGTATGTCGGAAATACTCGGCAACATCGACTATGCAAATCAGCGCCAAACCGAAATGGGCGCCTATGGCGGTGGTACCAGCCATTCCGGCACTACGCAGAAGCTGATCGACGACGAAGTGCGACGTATTTCGGATGAAGGCTATGAAACGGCAAAGTCGATCCTGACCAAAAAGAAGAAAGACCTAAAACGTTTGGCCGAAGGGCTGTTGGAATATGAAACGCTGACTGGTTCTGAAATTACTAAGGTGATTGCAGGCGAAGCACTGCACCGGGGTGAGGACGAAGATGATACGCCGGATCAGGGTAATACACCTTCGGTCACGGCCGTTCCCAAAACCAAGCCGAAATCCAAACCCGATGGCGGGATGGAACCGGAACCCTCTGCTTGAGGACAAAGATAAACGACTGGAACCCCGGGGCTTACGCAAAGTTCCGGGGTTTGCGTTTGCGCCCTGCACTGGATTTGTTGCGACAGGTTGGTGATTTAGCCGATGGGGACATCGTAGATTTAGGCTGCGGTAACGGCCCGGTTGGACCTGCGCTTGCGGAATGGTTCGCGGGCAGGGACATTATCGGGGTGGATACTTCGCCAGCTATGCTTGCGGCGGCAGAGGAAACCGGAAGTTACACCCAGTTGATCAGGGCGGATGCCGCACGGTGGCAACCAAAGCGGCCACCCGCGCTGATATTTTCCAATGCGCTCTGCCATTGGCTGGGCGACCACGCGTCGCTTTTCCCGCGACTATGCGATCTTTTGGCGCCGGGCTGCGCGTTGGCTGTGCAGATGCCGCGCCAATACCATGCCCCGTCCCATGCGTTGCTGCGCCAAATCGCCCAGGCAGAGTTTCCGAGCCTGTTCGATTTCAGCCACCAAAGCCCGCCAGTAGCCGAACCGCGAAGTTACGTAGGTTGGTTGGCGGAATTGGGCGAACTGAATATCTGGGAAACCGAGTATTTTCAGCACCTTGAACCGGTGAATGAGGGGCATCCTGTGCGCCATTTCACCGGATCAACGGCAATGCGCCCTTTCCTTGAAAAGCTTGACGACGTCGGGCAGGCGCTTTTGACCTCCCGCTACGATCAGGCACTGGAAAGGGCCTATCCTTTGGATAATTCCGGGGCAGCCCTGTTTCCGTTCCGACGGCTGTTTTTCGTGTTGACGCGATAACGGCTGTTCGGCCAAAATGACGGCTCCAATTTTAGTTGAAACAGGAGCCCGACATGCCCGCACTTGTGCCAACTGAATACACCGGCAAGATTGTCTGGCTTGGGCGTGTCCCTGATCGTGACGCCAGTCTGAAATCCACTGCGATGGAAGAGGTTTTTGCCAGTTTCGCCGGTGTCAGCGGTGAAGCGCACGCCGGGCTGACCCGGCCCTCTGACAGTCGTGTTCTGTCGCAATACCCGCGCGACACTGAGATCCGCAATGTGCGCCAGTTTTCAATTGTCAGCGCCGAGGATTTGCGGGCCGTGGCCGATGCGATGGGGTTGGCTGTGGTTGACCCGACATGGCTTGGGGCGTCTATGGTGATCGAAGGCATCCCGGATTTCACCTATATCCCGCCTACGTCGCGCTTACAGAGTGAGGCAGGAACCACCCTGACCGTCGATATGGAAAACCTGCCCTGCCATCTGGTCAGCAAGGTTATCGTTGATGAAACCGGGGCCGGAAATATGCCGTTCAAACAGGCAGCCAAAGGTCGGCGCGGCGTAACAGCATGGGTCGAGCGGGAAGGGATGTTGCGCCTTGGCGATCAGATCACGTTGCATGTTCCGGGCCAACGCGCATGGCAACCTGAATAGATGGCCGAACCGTTCAAAAACCTGTTCAACGCAGAGCTAATCCACGCAATGGCCGGGAACCTTGCGCGAACCTCAGACCAGTTTGACGGAGATCAGTTCTTGGGGCGCGCTTTGGGCGGGCTGGATGATCTGGAACTGATGGAGCGATCCGAACAGATTTTGCGGGCTCTTACCGCCGCTTACGCTATTCCATTTTCTGATGCCGTGGACGCGATGCTGGCCGCCCTTCATCCGCAGACTGACGCCGAACTGTCCGATATGCGATCTGATGAAAGCGGGATTGCCGGCTGGGCGGTTATGCCAATGGCGGGGTTCGTGGCGCGCCACGGGCTGGATACGCCTGAATTTAGCTTGGCGGCTTTGCGCGAAATGACCATGCGCTCCAGCTCTGAATTCGCCGTGCGCCCGTTTTTTCGCGACCACCCGGATCGGACGTTAAAAGTAGCCGCCGATTGGGCGGCTGATCCAAACCTGCATGTGCGCCGCTTGGCCTCGGAAGGCAGCCGACCACGACTGCCTTGGGGCATCAAATTGCATGGGTTTGTTAAGCAACCTTCGCTGATCCTGCCGCTATTGACGACCCTTAGGGATGATCCGTCTGAATATGTGCGCAGATCGGTGGCGAACAATCTGAATGATATCGCCAAGGATCACCCGGATCTGGTGGCCGATCTGGCCGCGAAATGGTTGAAATCTGCCGATGAAAACCGGGTGCGGCTTGTCAAACATGCCTGCCGGACATTGCTTAAGAATGGCCACCCGGACGCCCTGAACGCGTTTGGGTTTTCGCCACCAAATCTGAAGCAATGCAAAGTGACCCTGTCCAGCGATACCGTGATCGTCGGGGATAAGCTTGGCATTTCTTTGACTTTGCTCGGGGGCGATAAACCACAGGATTTGCTGATCGACTATGTGATCCATTTCATGCGTGCGAACGGAAAACTTAGCCCCAAAGTATTCAAATGGACCAAAATTACCCTGCAACCGGGTGAAGCGCGGACACTGGTCAAATCCCACGCTTACCGCAAGGTGACCACGCGCAAGGATTATCCGGGCAGGCAACATGTGTCGGTGCGCATTAACGGGCAGGATTTTGATGGTCCGGCTTTCGAATTATCGCTCTAATACCGGTCGGTTGCCCGCCCAACCCCCATTTGGACGATTTCGACGCTGAAAATGTCGGTATTGCCTGCGAGACAACTTGCAACCCGCCCTTAATGGGATGAACAATCCAGTGACCCCAAACGGCAGAGACCCCATGGCTTATAAAACTGACATAGAGATCGCCCGCGCCGCGTCCAAGCGCCCCATTCAGGAAATCGGAGCAAAGCTTGGCATTGGTTCGGATGACTTGCTGCCCTATGGCCACGACAAGGCGAAGATTTCGCAAAGTTTCATCAATTCAGTGCAGGGCAAAGAGAATGGCAAGCTGATCCTTGTCACCGCAATATCGCCGACCCCCGCCGGTGAGGGCAAAACAACAACCACAGTCGGTCTTGGCGACGGGTTGAATCGGATCGGTAAAAAGGCCGCGATCTGTATCCGCGAGGCATCACTTGGCCCATGTTTCGGGATGAAAGGCGGGGCGGCAGGTGGTGGCTATGCGCAGGTCATTCCGATGGAAGAGATGAACCTGCATTTCACCGGCGATTTTCATGCAATCACCTCGGCCCATAACCTGCTGAGCGCGATGATCGACAACCATGTTTATTGGGGAAACGAGCTGGAAATCGACATCCGGCGGATCACCTGGAAACGGGTTGTGGATATGAACGACCGGGCCTTGCGCCAGATAACCGCCAGCCTTGGCGGTGTTGCCAACGGTTTTCCGCGCGAAGGCGGCTTTGATATCACTGTCGCCAGCGAGGTTATGGCCTGCCTGTGCCTTGCGATGGACCTTGATGATCTGCAAAAACGACTGGGCGATATTATCGTCGCTTCACGGCGTGATCGCAGCCCGATTTATGCGCGCGACCTGAAGGCAGATGGCGCGATGACGGTACTGCTTAAAGACGCGATGCAGCCCAATATAGTGCAGACACTCGAAAATAATCCCGCCTTTGTGCATGGCGGCCCGTTTGCCAATATCGCCCATGGCTGCAACTCGGTTATTGCCACGACCACGGCGCTAAAGCTGGCTGATTATGTGGTGACCGAGGCCGGGTTTGGCGCCGATCTGGGGGCCGAGAAATTCATGAATATCAAGTGCCGTAAGGCCGGGCTGGCCCCTGATTGTGTGGTTATCGTGGCCACCGTGCGGGCAATGAAAATGAACGGCGGCGTGGCCAAAGGTGATCTTGGGGACGAAAACGTGGCTGCTGTTGTCGATGGTTGCCCCAACCTTGGCCGTCATATTGGCAACCTGAAATCCTTCGGCGTTCCGGTGGTTGTGGCGATTAACCATTTTGTCACCGATACCGACGCGGAAGTGGCGGCGATCAAGGAATATGCACAATCTCAGGGTTCTGAAGCGATCCTGTGCCAGCACTGGGAAAAGGGGTCTGAAGGTACTGTTGATCTGGCAACCCGCGTGGCCGAGATTGCCGATAGTGGTGCCAGCCAGTTTGCACCGCTTTACCGTGATGACCTGCCCCTTATGGATAAGATTGAGGCAATCGCCAAGCGCATCTATCGCGCCGATGAGGTTCTGGCCGACAAGAAGGTTCGCGACCAGTTGCGCCAATGGGAAGAGCAAGGCTATGGCGATCTGCCGATCTGCATGGCTAAAACGCAGTTTTCCTTTTCCACCGATCCCAGCTTGCGGGGCGCGCCCACAGGGCACTCCATGCCGATCCGAGAGGTGCGCCTGCGGACAGGCGCACCTCTCGGATCGGCATGGAGTGCCCTGTGGGCGCGCCCCGCAAGCTGGGATCGGTGGAAAAGGAAAACTG
>JAHRVC010000255.1 GCA_019090885.1 Marinosulfonomonas sp. | reverse complement strand
TTAACGGGACCGTGCAGCCATATTTCAAGGTTACAACTGAAAAACTGCGGCTGCGGCTGCTGAATGGCGCAAATGCCAGCATTTACAATTTAGCGTTTTCCGACGGGCGCCAGTTTGTTCAGATCGCCAGCGACGGCGGATTGTTGTCGGAACCTGTGCCTATGTCTAAACTGCGCCTCGCCCCCGGAGAGAGGGCCGAAATCATTGTCGACTTTACCGGTGACGAAACGGCGCTTTTACAAAGTGTCGGCGCGGATGCCCAGTCCGGCATGGGAAGGATGATGGCCGAACAGACCCCTCATTTTGACATGATTGAATTTAGAGCCCGCGAAAACCTGATACCATCAGCCACAGTCCCTGAAAAACTTGCAACTCTTCCCGTCGTATCGGCAAAAGACGCCGTCCGGTCCCGCAAGTTTTTGCTCGAAATGATGGGAATGGGACGGATGCGCATGATGGGGATGGGCGGCGGTTTCACGATTAACGGTGAGGCGATGGATATTGGACGAATTGATGAGGTCGTCAATCTAGGGGAAATTGAAATCTGGGAAATCGCCAATGCAGGCCCAATGATCCACCCTTTCCATATCCACAACACCCAATTCCGAATTCTCGATCGAAACGGGCAAGCCCCTGAAGCAAATGAAACTGGACTAAAAGATACCGTGATCGTCGATCCTGGCGAAGTGGTGCGTGTTCTGGTTCAGTTTGAGAATTACACCGACTCTGAGCGTCCCTATATGTATCATTGCCACATATTGGAACATGAAGACGCCGGAATGATGGGACAGTTTACCGTAGTTTAAAGCAAACCTGCAGCTTCCCTTAATTCTGGTTCGCGGGCGCTGTCAGACCAATGTGAAACCGTCCCGGTTTGCTGGCAAACCCGTGAAACTTTGCGAAACAAGACTGCCGCTGCTCGACCCGAGCAGCGGCTCGCTTCAACTTGAAAAAATCGCGCAAGTAAAGGTGGCGATCCTGATTGAATAATTGTTGACGGAAGGCCACTGACCTGCCCGCCTCAGGCCGGTTTTCTAAGGCACTGCCGATTTGCGAGATAAAATATTTTGCTGCTTATTCGCTCAGCATTCGATCCATTCGTTCTTTTGCTTCCAGCAATTCATTTATGAAATCATAAACGACCTCTTTTACGCTGGTTTCCTCTTTCATTTCGCCAACGACCTGACCGACCGGATAGGTTAGGAAATCCTTAGCGCGAACGCGTTCAACGCGGGCGCGGCCTTCCTGCCACCAAAGGTAGTTTTGCAGCGGTGCCGGTAAATAATCCGGCGCGCCGGGTTCGTTCCAAGCTTGCGAAAATTTATTGTTGAGCGTCCGACAGGGTTTTCCCGTGACGCTGCGGGTCAAAATAGCATCATTCGCTTCGGCTTCGAACATCTTCTCTTTGATTTCGGGCGGCACTTCACTCTGGACAGTTTTCAGCCAGATAGAGCCACACCAAACCCCTTCACATCCCAGCGACAAAGCCGCCGCCATTTGCCGCCCACGCCCGACACCACCGCCACCCAGAACCGGCAATGGATCGACCGCATCGACAATGCTCGGCCAAAGCACCATTGAGGAAACGTCGCCCGTATGCCCGCCGGCTTCCGTACCGACCGCAATAACGAAATCACAGCCCGCTTCTTTATGTTTGATGGCGTGTCGTGGTTTGCCTGCGAGCGCCGCAATCTTGATACCCTTGCTATGGGCCGTCTTTATCAGTTCCGGAGGAGGCGTTCCCAGCGCACTGACGATTAGCTTTATTGGATGTTTCATTGCCCGCTCGATCATCGCAAGGCTTTCACGGGGCGTAAAATTCATTCCCTTCACGATATCGCGCCGAATATCCTCTTCTTCTGCTTCAGGCAGCGGCGGAACACCGGCATCTTCGAGCATTTTGCGAACAAAATTCACTTGCTCTTTGGGCAAGAGTTTCTCGGGCTCATATTTCAGATTTCCCGGATCTTCCACATTGCCCGACATCAGAACATCGATACCATATGGTTTACCGTCAATATGTGCATCGATCCAGTTAAGCTCTTCTTCAACGCGCTCAGGGTCCATTCGGGCCATGCCAAGCACCCCCATACCGCCCGCCTTAGAGACTTCAACGACTACATCTCGGCAATGCGAAAACGCAAAGATTGGCACATCGATACCGAACATTTCGCAAAGTTTGTTTTTCATTTTATCTTTCCTCGTATTTCTTAGAAAATTGAATTCGCCTGACTTGCATGTCGCTTCTGCAGGCCTTGTTGCACACATCGGCCCTGATGGTCGACTGCCCGCCAAAAATAGTGTGCCTCGCCGTTGATCCCGGCACTTTGCGACCGTGCATTTTCAACAGAGGACCGAGCGCCAACTTATGCTGCAAAACCAACCAAGGTCAGGTTGCTGGCGCAAAACTCCCTCGCGATCTTGGCTCCGATGTTGCGCTGCAGGACCGGCAGTGTATGCTTTGACACTAATCAAAAAATCCGGAAAGAAGATAAGACAGCATGCTGACTCAAGACACAGTGCCGCCTAGTGACAAGGCAATCGAAACTGCGGAAGATCTCTCGTCGATAGCATTCAGCTTTATGGCGTCTAAAGCCCTGTTTGCCGGGCTCCATGTCGATCTTTTCTCGGCGCTCGCAGAGGGGCCCATGTCGGGTGAGGAGCTTGCCGGGGCTGTCGACATCCCGCTCAATCGTATCGTCATGCTGACGACGGCGCTGACCAGTATTGGCCTACTCACCATTGACGATGACAAGAATATCCAGAACTCTCCCGCTGCCCAGAGCTTTCTTTCAAAGCAATCGAAATACGATTTTGGCGACTACCTGCGCTATCAGATCGACCAGCAGATGTACCCGTTCCTGCTCCAGCTTAACGCTGTGATGAAGGGCGATTTATCCGACGATGCGATTGCGTCCTATCAGCACTGGATGACGGACGAAGAACAGGCCTCGGTCTATTCCGAAAGCCAGCACGCCGGATCGCTTGGGCCGGGGCGGACACTGGCGCGCAAGGTGGACCTGTCCGAGGCATCCAGCCTTCTGGATGTGGGTGGCGGAACCGGCGCGATGACGATCAGCCTGTGCAGCGCATACCGCAACCTGCAAGCGACGATCATTGATTTTCCAAACGTGGCCGAGATCGGTTGGCGGTTTATCTCTGAGGCCGATCTGGTTGATCGCGTGCGCTATATCCCCGGAAACGCCGTCAACGCCCGATGGCCGGGCAATCAGGACGCCATCCTGATGTCCTATCTGATGAGCGGCGTACCCGGCGACGATGTAGAGGGCCTGTTATCCAAGGCCTTTGAGGCTCTGGCGCCCGGTGGAAAGCTGATGGTGCACGATTTCATGATCGAAGAAGACCGGCGCGGGCCAGCCCTAGCGGCACTCTGGCAATTGCAACACATGGCGTTTACGCCCGACGCCCGCTCGCTTTCGGTGGGGTGGCTGACTGAAACGGCAAAGCGTATCGGTTTTGAAGTTACCTCCGTCGGCAGTCTGATCCCCGCCATGACCAAACTGGTCGTCCTTTCGAAACCTTCCTGAGCAGGTGACGCCATGACGACATTCCGCTTGCACGAAGAGCCGCTTCAGCCGGGCTGGCTGGACGCCTATGGGCATCTGAACGAGGCCTGTTATCTCGTCCCATTCAGCAACGCGACCTGGAAACTGCAGGACCGCTTTGGGATCGGCACGGATTATTTCGACCAAACGGGGTGCGCGCTATACACGCTGGAGACGCATTTACGTTATATAAGCGAAGTGCGCGCACCGGCGACTTTGTCGATTGAGACCGCCGTTCTGGGGGTCGACGCCAAGCGTCTGCATATCGGGCACACCATGTGGTCCGGCGCACAGCAATGCGCGACGTTCGAGTGCATGCTGCTGCACTATGACACACGAGCATCGAGTGCGGTGGCCTTCCATGAAGGCACACGCACCAAACTGCGCGACGCGACCCTGAAACCGACACCTGAATGGGTTGGACAGGCGGTGCGCAGATTGGAATAAGGGCGTTCGGTCAAGACTAATTTCAAAAATTCTGTGCCGATACCGGATGACCAATCGGCAAAGCGTGCCCTCCGCCGGCAAAGCCAACCTTACGCTGTTCGCGCCCATTCCTGCATTCCGCCGCACCCAACAATTTAAGCTCCAAACTGCCATGGCCCGTAAGTTTTACCAATTGGGGGGCGGATGGCTGCTTTGCTAATATTGAACCTGACGGTTAACTACCGCCGCGAATGCCCGCATTCCGCCCTTTGTGACGGATGTTTAGAACGGCCCCCCTCTTACTTATTTCCGATCCAACAAACACAATTCAAGCTGGGCAACACAGCAACAATATAGCTAAGCAATGAAGTGGATCGAAAAATCACTCGAACATTTAAGGCTTTAAAGTATATCAATATTATTGGCTTTTTTGGTGCACCCGATAGGATTCGAACCTATGGCCTCTGCCTTCGGAGGGCTAGGGAATATTATTACTTACTCTTTCTAGGCTATACCAATGCTTTCCATAAGGGACTGTAATAGCATCCTTTTTTGTGATAAATTCACAAAAGGTGGCGCGAACGAATATTTCAACATATCCCAACTTTGACCCAATGCGTGCTACCCGGGTGCTACCCGGAGGAAATTCGCATGCCAAAGCTTACAAAGAGTGTCGTTGATAGTGTTGAACTAAGAAGTGGCGAATATGTCGTTTGGTGCAACGTGCTACCTGGTTTCGGATTCAGGGTTCGAAACACTGGGGTCAAATCGTTCATTGTTCAATATCGTGTTGGCGGACGCAGGAGCCCTGTACGAAAAAAAACGATAGGTCAGTTTGGGAAACTTACGGCTCAGCAGGCGCGCGATGTGGCTCGAAAATATCTTGCTGAAGCTGAGCTCGGTCGAGACCTAGTGGCAGAGGAAATGGTTACGAAACGATCTTTGACCGTTGGTCAGTTATGTGAAGAATACATGAAAAGAGGAACTAGAAATAAAAAACCGTCCACGCTGGCAACAGACAGTGGAAGGATAAAACGACACATTAATCCCCTTCTTGGTAAAAAACTGGTCATCGACATTAGTCAAAATGATATTACGCGGTTTCTTCATAATGTTGCCGACGGAAAAACCGCAGTAGATATCAAAACTGGCAAGAATGGGCGGTCCATAGTGACTGGTGGAAAGGGGACCGCAACACGCACAGTGCGTCTACTTGGTGGAATATTTTCCTATTGTCCGTCGTCAGAGTTTTTGGTTCCAGAGGCTGCGTAAATTAAGCGAGTATCTGGCTCATCTGGTTGGTTTCATTATGCG
>JAHRVC010000254.1 GCA_019090885.1 Marinosulfonomonas sp. | reverse complement strand
CAAAGGCAGAATTTTCAAACAATAAGGGCCGGAAGTTACCCGACCCTGCTCATATGGATTCTGACGATCCTTAACCTGCGCGCGTATAGGGGGTTTGGGCAGGGCTGGCAAGTAGTTGCACCAACCCGGACCACATCGCCCATAATTGCAAAACCAGATTTGATGAAAAGACGCACTTGGATATGGCTGAAATACTTGCGTTACTTTGGCGTCTTAATCGCCCCGGGAATATACGGCAGCAACAAAATCCACAGCTGCGGACAACGCGGCTTGGATTGTCATTTCGGACGTATCCAACAAAAATGCATCGTTCGCCTGCTTGGTGGGCGCCGTGTCGCGCCCGGCATCGCGCGCATCACGCTCGGCCAGATCAGCCAAAACAGATTGCAACGTCACATCTGCCCCTGCTGCTGCAAGCTCTTTATAGCGCCGCTCTGCGCGCACTTTATCGGACGCCGTGACATATAATTTCACGTCCGCATCCGGGCAAATAACCGTGCCGATATCGCGCCCGTCCAGAACTGCGCCACCAGTGCGACGGGCAAACGCGCGCTGAAATTCCACCAAGGCCGTCCGGACTGCAGGGATCGCCGCAACCCGAGACGCGCTTTGCGCAACTTCACCGCTACGCAGATCATCGCCAAACAAATCATCCGGCTGCAAGCCTTGCGCCGCCAAAACCGGGTCTTCACCGCGCAACACCCGCCGCCCCGTGGCGCGATAAAGCAGCCCGGTGTCCAGATGCTGAAAGCCAAATTTGCGCGCAACCCCGCGAGAAATCGTGCCCTTGCCAGCCGCAGCTGGCCCGTCGATAGCAACAGTGAAACGTGTCATTCAGCCTTCCCGGACCTTAATCTGCGGATCAGAGCCGCCAGCAAAAACCCAAGCAGGGCGACCATCGAGACAGAAATTGTTGTCGATTTAATGACTGTCCAGCCGTTCGCCGTTGCAACCATCTCGGCTGTCACTTGGTCTGCTCCGGCGACGAGCATTTTCAAAACGGCACCGTTCTCAAGATAGTCAGCCACAGCGCCGATTATTGGGAAAACCACCAGCACGACCCGCGCCAGCGCATGCCAAGCCTGACTAAACCAGCGCAGAGCAATGACCAGAACCGCACCCTGCAGGGCCGGAAAGGCGGTATCAAGCTGATATTGTGCGCCCTGATAAACAGACAGGCCATCCGCTTTAAGCGCACTAAGGAATTGCTGTGCATCTTCGAAGGAATATCCAGTGGGGCGCACATCGAACGGTGCAAGACCGCCCGCTGACTGCATAATGATAGGTATTGTCCAAAAGCTCATCACAAGGCCGATCCCCACCGTCGCGAGCACCAGCAGCCAGTAAATCTTCCATCCCGTTGTCATTGCCATCACCTATTGTTTTCTTGCAGTTCTAATTTTATCGGGCAATCCGTGTCACACTCGGAAAATACAGACTATTTGCCCACAACAGCCAATCGAGCTTTCAGCCCGTTGTCATTGTTTTTCACGCGTCAGATTAGCGCCAAGCGCGCCCATCAGCGGTTCAAACACCGGGAAAGACGTGGCGACCGGACCGCAATCATCAATGCTAACCGGGGTTTTCGCCGCCATGCCAAGCAGCAGAAAGCTCATCGCGATCCGGTGATCCAGATGCGTCGCACAGGTTGCCCCACCTGTCACGCCGCCCGGCCCCTGCCCGTGCACGATCAGCGTATCTTGGTCTTCTTCAATCGTGACACCGCAGGCTTCCAACCCGCGCGCCATCGCGTCAATCCTGTCACTTTCCTTGACCCGCAGTTCTTTGACACCGCGCATCACCGTCTTGCCGGTCGCAAAGGATGCGACCACCGACAGAACCGGATATTCATCGATCATGCTTGCAGCGCGTTCTGGCGGCACCTCAATGCCTTTCAGCGCCGAATATTTCACCCGCAAGTCGGCAACAGGTTCGCCGCCTTCTTCGCGTTCGTTTTCGAAAGTTATGTCTGCGCCCATCTCAACCAACGTCGTATAGATGCCGTTGCGCGTGGTGTTCTGGCTGACACCGGGCACCATGATGTCCGAGCCTTCCACAATCAGCGCCGCGCAGACGGGAAAAGCGGCCGATGACGGATCGCGCGGCACGGCAACGCGTTGCGGCTTTAATTCCGGCTGCCCAGTCAGGGTAATCACCCGACCCTCGTCGGTAACTTCAACGCTGATGTCTGCACCAAAACCCGCCAACATGCGTTCCGTGTGATCGCGCGTGGCTTCTTTTTCGATCACCACTGTTTGCCCCGGCGCATTCAACCCAGCAAGCAGCACCGCAGATTTCACCTGTGCGGACGGCATTGGCACCGTATAGCGCACCGGAATCGGGTTCGCCGCGCCAACTATCGTCATCGGCAAGCGTCCACCAGTTCGCCCAAAGGCTTGCGCGCCAAACAGCGCCATCGGGTCGGTGATCCGCGCCATGGGCCGCGAACGCAGCGACGCATCACCCGTAAATGTAACCGTAATCGGACTGCTGGCCATGCACCCCATCACCAACCGAGCGCCAGTGCCCGAGTTGCCAAAATCAATCACCTGATCCGGCTCGCCAAAACCCCCAACACCAACCCCGTTCACACGCCATTCACCGGGGCCGACCTGCTGCACATCCGCGCCAAATGCCCGCATAGCCGTCGCCGTGTCCAGCACGTCCTGCCCCTCAAGAAGGCCAGTGATGTGCGTTTCACCAACGGCCATCGCGCCCAAGATCAAGGCACGATGAGATATGGATTTGTCGCCGGGAACCTCTGCCGTGCCGGAAAGTGGGCCGCAGGGTCGCGAAGTCATGGGAATGGGATCGCCGTGGCCGGACATGGGGTTTCCTTTTGGTCAATATCGCTCTGGTTGATAGACCAAGCCAACCGGCGGGTCCATGCTTGAGCGGGCCAAGTTTCAGGCCCGCCGATACGTCAAATAATGCGGCACCCGCCCCTCGCGCAGTGCCTTTTGTTCATAGCGGGTCGACAGCCAATCATCCCAAGGCTTATGCCAATCGTCGCCGCCTTCACCCAGACGCTCAAACCCACAACGCGGCACTTGTTCCAACGTTTGACGGACATAATCGGGGATATCGGTGGCCACACGAAACTGGGCACCGGGTTTTAGGCTTCGCGCCAGCGGTTCCAGATGTTGGCGGGTGACGAAACGCCGTTTGTGGTGGCGTTTCTTTGGCCAAGGGTCGGGATAAAGCAAAAAGGCACGCTCAAGCGAGGCTTCGGGCAAGACATCAAACAAATCGCGCGCGTCCCCAGGATGCACGGCGATGTTTTTCACGCCAGCCGCACGGATCTTGCCCAGCAGGGTTGCAACGCCGTTCATAAAAGGCTCGCAGCCAATAAATTCAACGCCCGGATTTGCAACAGCCTGATGGACCAAATGCTCGCCGCTGCCAAAGCCAACTTCAAGCCACACCGGCCGACCGCCAAAACGCGCCGCCATATCCAGCGGCACGCGATCAGGGTTCACATCCCAGTCAACAGGGCCCGGTGACAGACCTTCCAGATCCTGATCCAGAAATTCATACAACACCTTGTTCATGGTCTTACCTTGGCGGCGACCATGAAAATTGCGCCACGGCGCGCCGCTTGGGTGGTGACCGTCAGTCATAAAAAAAGCCCCGGAAATTCATCCGGGGCTTATCTCAATGGCAGGCAGGCTAGGTCAAGGCCAGTTTGCGCGCCTTAAACAGCCTTTTTCAGTGCCTCGACCAAGTCCGTCTTTTCCCAGCTAAAGCCGCCGTCCGCCTCTGGTGCACGTCCAAAATGGCCATAGGCCGCGGTGCGCTGATAAATCGGACGGTTCATTTGCAGATGTTCGCGAATACCACGTGGTGTCAGATCCATCACACTTTCGATGGCCTTCTCAAGCGCCACAGGATCAACGTCGCTGCTGCCAAATGTGTCGGCATAGATCGACAATGGCTTGGCCACACCAATTGCATAGGACAGTTGGATCAAACAGCGTTCCGCCAGACCGGCAGCCACCACGTTCTTGGCCAGATAGCGCGCAGCATAAGCGGCTGAACGGTCAACTTTGGTCGGGTCTTTGCCAGAAAACGCACCGCCACCATGGGGGGCCGCTCCGCCATAGGTATCAACAATGATCTTGCGTCCGGTCAGGCCAGCGTCGCCATCCGGCCCACCAATAACGAACGTGCCAGTCGGGTTCACCCACCATTGGGTATTATTTGTGATCCATTCCGCAGGTATAACATCGCGAATATGCGGCTCGACAATTGCCCGGATATCGTCAGACGTCTGATCTTCGCTCGCATGCTGAGTGGACAGAACAATCGAGGTCACCTCGACCGGCTTACCATCTTCATATCGCATCGAAATTTGTGATTTTGCATCCGGTCGCAGCGAAGGTTCCTGCCCCGATTTACGCACCTCGGCCAGCCGACGCAAAATTGCATGTGAATACTGGATCGGGGCTGGCATCAACTCCGGGGTTTCGTCCGTGGCATAGCCAAACATGATCCCCTGATCGCCAGCACCTTCGTCTTTATCCGCTGCCGCATCGACCCCTTGAGCGATATGGGCGGATTGTTCATGCAGGTAATTGGAAACCTCGAGCGTGTTCCAATGGAACTTATCCTGCTCATAGCCAATATCTTTGACGCAATCGCGTGCGATGCCTTCAATCCGGCCCATATAATCGGCCAGTTTGTCCCTATCCGACAGGCCAACCTCGCCGCCGATAACAACGCGGTTTGTCGTCGCAAAGGTTTCGCAGGCAACGCGTGCTTCTGGTTCTTCGCTTAGAAAGGCATCCAGAACGGCGTCCGAAATCCGGTCGCAAACTTTATCAGGATGGCCCTCGGATACAGATTCTGAGGTAAAAATATAATTCTGTCGTGACATGAAATCGCTCCATTATTCAAAGTTGGTCACGTCAGGAAGCCGTTGTGACCATTGATTTGGCCGGGGTAGCCATCCCCGGCAGCCGGGTCAATGGGATTTTGTTCGCCGTGGCACCAGCAACCCCAATACAACAACAATCAGCAACAAAAGCACAGGAATGTCACCCGACAGCCAATAAAGCGTCGCCGGTTTGGCCATTGGCAGTGCCACATCCAGACGGCCAGACACACCTTGATCTATCGACGCGACGACAATGCCATTGGCATCAATCACCGCCGAAATGCCGGTATTTGCGACCCGCACCATCGGCAAACCGGTTTCGATTGCCCGCGCCCGCGCTTGCGCCAGATGTTGCCACGGGCCGGAAAACGTTCCGAACCACGCGTCATTGGTTATCATCAGCATCCAGTCGGGGCGCTCTTCAGCGCGGCGTAATTCATGGGGAAATATCCCCTCGTAGCAGATCAGCGGCAACGCCCGGCCAAGATCACCCAGATCAATTAGCGCTGGCCCGGTTCCGGCACTGTAGCCATAGCCATATTTGGCCGTAAAGGCGCGCAGTCCAAACTGGTTAAGAAAAAATTCACCCGGAATATACTCACCAAACGGCACGAGGTGTTTTTTATCGTAGATCGCATCAACCGAACCATCCGGCCCCAACACCCCAAGGCTGTTATAGGCGCGCGGACCATCAAGGCGCTGCGCCCCAACGATTACGGTGGCACTACCGGCCGAACTGGCAATTTCCCAGAATGGCGCGCTTTTATCACTTAGCAAAAATGGCACCGCAACTTCGGGCCAGATTATCAGGTCGGGCTCCAATTCAGATGGCTCGCTGGTCAGCATCAACTGGCGTTCGTAAAACACCGGCATCATCTGCGGGTCCCATTTTTCGCTTTGACTGGCATTGGGCTGGATCAGGCGCACAATCGGGCGATCCGGGGCCTGCGGGACGTCACTTGTTGCGCCAAAACCTGCGAACACACAAATAATCACCATCGCGGTTACGACCAATACCCCCCCCTTTACCCTGTGACCGAATACCGCCATGCCAATTCCAGTAGCAATCAGCAACGTCAGAAAAGTCACACCGTGTGGGCCTACTAGGGCGGCCGCCTGATACAGCGGCGTATCAATCCAAATGTAGGATGTCAGTGCCCATGGGAAACCAGTAAATAGATAAGAACGCAGCATTTCGCTGCCCGTCAGGAATACTGCTAGCAACACAAATCGGGCGGGCCGCGAAAATCGCGCACATTTGTGGGTTGCCCAAAAAGCCACGCCCCAAAACAGACCGAACCCAGACGCCATTGCGATAATGGCAGGCGGCGCCAAAAGCCCATGTGCGGCGATATCCACCAGAAAAGGTTCGACAATCCACTGCAATGTCAGCGCTGCGAAAAAGAAACCAACAACGAACCCCCTGCGAAAAGCAGGTTTGGCGGTTGCCGCGGATACACCCATAACGATTGCCAAGACCAGCCCCGGCATGGCGATCCAGAACAAATCAAAAGGCGCTTGCCCGAGAGCTATAAAAAGGCCCGCCAAGCCAGAGATCGCAAGGGAACGCCATCCTGAAACGCTGCCCGGTGGCCACCAGCGGGCAGATGCCGCGTCAGTCATCTTTCTCAAAATGAGGTAAGCGCACCCGCAATCGCTGTACCCGTCGCGGATCAGCATCAATGATCTCAAATTCGGCTCCACTGGGGTGGGGCACGATCTCGCCGCGGGTTGGCACCCGCCCGGTCAGCACAAAAATCAGCCCGCCAAGCGTGTCGATTTCTTCCTCGTCGGATTTCTCGATCAAACTCAGGCCAATCTCTGCCTCAAAATCTGCCAAGGGTGTTTTTGCCTGCGCCAGATAGCAGCCCGGCTTTTCAACGACCCAAAACTCGCCCTCGGCGATGTCATGTTCGTCTTCGATCTCGCCGATCACCTGCTCGATCAAATCCTCGATCGTCACCAGCCCGTCCACGCCGCCGTATTCGTCAATCACCAGCGCCATATGCGTGCGCTCGCTTTGCATCTTTTGCAGCAGCACACCGATTGGCATCGAGGGTGGTGCAAACAACAAGGGGCGCGCCATATTACGTAAATTGAAACGCGGCCCTTTCCCGTTAAAGCCATGTTTCAGGGCCAGGTCCTTAAGGTGGACAAGGCCAATGGGGGTATCCAGCGTGCCCTTATAAATAGGCAGTCGCGACAATCCGCTTTCGCGGAAAACCTGAACCAAATCGTCTTTTTTGATATCCGTGGGAACCGCGATAATCTCGGCTTTGGGCACGGCCACATCTTCGACCCGCATCCTGCGCAGATTGACCATTCCGGGTGGCATAGCTGCCGCCGCGTCCAAGCTGGCTGCATCCAATTCCACCGGATGAGCATCCGCGCCTTCCGAAGGGCTGAGGGCATCAATAATACGGCCAAAAAAGCCGCGGCTCTGTCTGTTATCGGGATCGTGCGCGCCTTGCGCTGCGCCAGAAGATCCTGCGTCTGCGTCGCCCATTAGTCCTTTCCGGTCTTACCGTCATTTTTATTCGTTACATTGCAATATGGGTCGCGAATGCCAAGCGTGGCAAGTATCTCGACCTCCAGCCCCTCCATAAGGGCCGCATCTTTGTCCGATATGTGGTCATAACCCAACAGGTGCAAGGTTGCATGCACCAATAGATGGCTTACATGGGCCGACGCCGAGATTTCGGCCTCTTTCGCTTCGCGCTCACAGGTGTCGAATGCGATGGCGATATCGCCAAGTTCGTTGTCGTCCTCTGGATCGGCAATTGGCACTTTGGGCGTGGCACCGGGCGCGGCGGCTGCCCAATCAACGCTTGGCCATGACAAAACGTTCGTTGCCACCGGTTTGTCGCGAAAATCACGGTTCAGTGCGGCGATAGTTGCATCGTCACACCCCAACAGGCTGATCTCAAATTCCGCCGGGTCCATACCCAAGCATTTCAAAGCCGCGCCACAAGCGATTTGGGCAATGTTTTCCAGCCCAACATCAGCCCAGCGGGCATCCTCGATCCGTGTATCGACCAGTTCAGGCATCGCCGTCCGCGTCATAAGCTTCGATTATTTTTCCGACCAGCGGATGGCGGACCACGTCTTTTGAGGTGAAATAATTAAAGCTGATTTTCTTGATCGACTTGAGCAAACGCTCGGCATCAGCAAGACCGCTGGGAACGTTGCGCGGCAGATCCACCTGCGAGCGGTCGCCGGTAATCACCATACGACTGCCTTCGCCCAGACGGGTCAGGAACATCTTCATCTGCATCGTCGTGGCATTCTGCGCCTCATCCAGAACCACAAAGGCGTTAGACAGCGTGCGCCCACGCATGAACGCCAGCGGTGCAATTTCAATGCGTTTTTCTTCAATCAGTTTGGCCAGTTGCTTGTCGGGCAAAAAATCATTCAGCGCGTCGTAAAGCGGCTGCATGTAGGGGTCGACCTTGTCTTTCATGTCACCGGGCAGAAACCCAAGCCGTTCGCCCGCCTCAACCGCTGGGCGCGACAGAATGATCCGATCCACATGACCGCCAATGAACATATTAATGCCAACAGCCACCGCCAAATAAGTCTTGCCGGTGCCTGCGGGGCCAATTCCGAACGCCAGTTCATTTTCAAAAAGCGATTGCACATAGGCGTTTTGCGCGGCGGTGCGCGGCCGCACCGATTTTTTTCGTGTCTTGATCTCGACCTTGCCACCGCGAAACATTTCCATCTGGTCGTCGCGTGCCACTGGTTTCATACGCAATTCACCGTCAATTTCGCCCGCATCAATTGGTCGCCCGGCTTCCAGCTTGGCATAAAGCCCCGTTAACACTTCACCCGTTCGGTTTCGCGCAGCCGTTTCGCCCACGACAACCAACTGATTTCCGCGGCGCAATATTTGCACGCCAAGGTTTTCTTCGATCTGCGCAAGATTGCGGTCAAATTCACCGCATAGATCAATAAGCAACCGGTTATCGGCAAACTCTAACAGGCTTTCTTGTGCGTTTTGGGGCGGCGGCGTCGATGAAATTGCAGATATTCCCAAAAATAACTCCGTTGGCTAAGCGTTCCGGCGAACCGTGCCAATTTGATGCCAAAGGCGCAAGCCTCCAACTGCAATTGTCACGCAAATGACAATTATCAAATTCGCCTTGCGAAAGTTAAGCGTCCGCCAGATGTCAGATTGAATCTCTGATATTTGATCCGCTTTTGAAGCCACCGATGGCCGTATTCGACATCGCTTTGCCGGAACACACGGGTTTGCCGTCGCGGCTTAACCGCTGAGAAAGATATCCTTCGATACCATCATCAATGATCCAATGATCGCAACCGTTGGGATCAATCCAGATACCGGCCTGAAGTTGGGTAAGGGATTTTGCATCTATCCCTCTGTCGAGTGTTTTATCGACCAGCCCCCCAATTGGCCCTTCGCAGGCCGAAAGCGCTAAAACAGCCGAGAGAATGGTAATTTTTCCTACAAAAGTCATGTCGCCCCCTCAGTGAACGCAAATAATTTCAACGCGCCGATTTTCAGATCGACCGGCAGCAGTCGCGTTGGATGCCTTGGGCTCATGTTCGCCATATCCACGAATTGAATACACGTTAACACCGGCACTTACCGCAACATCTGCAACTGCCTGCGCACGCCGCTGCGATAGGCGCAGGTTATGGCGATCGCTTGCCCGACTATCGGTGTGACCGGCAATTATGAATGATGTCGCATCCGCCGACTTGAAAAAATTCACCAACCGAGATCGGTTCGAAGCACCAATCTTTGAACTGCTGGAACTAAAAAGCTGATCGGCGCTAAGCGACGCGCAGGTTTTTCCGCTATGGCACACCGGGCGACCATCCCGACCAACGTTTGGGGTCATAAAACCTTCAAACCCATCATCCATAACCCAATGTTCGCACCCATCCGGATCGATCCAAATCGCGGGCACGTATGCTTCGCCGGCTTTCTGTGAACTGTCCGCCAGCGCTGCGCCTGTTGAAAATGTCACCATTCCAAGCACAGCCAGCGCGGGACACACCGCTAAGCAGATATACCTACCAACTGAAATCATACGCCCTCCAAGCGACCGAACAACAATACACATTGTGCCTGCATCGGCTAAAATCACACTATCTAGTCACTAGTAATCAATTTTACTTAACAGGAAAGAAAAATCAAAAAACTGGGGGAATTTGCCGCAATCCCGCGCCAATTCGTTTCATTTTGCACTATTACTGCGGCTTTTGGATCAATGCGCCTTGCAGCGAATTTGCCTCGGACTTAACAATTTTGACCTGACGCAGGTCACCGGGGCGCAGGTCTTTCCCAGTTGTGTGAACCGCGTGCAGGTATTCTGACTTACCAATCATCTGGTCCGGCAAACGACCCGGCTTTTCAAACAACACCCTGACTGTACGCCCGATCATGTCATTTTGCGCCTGCTTTTGCTGCCTACTCAACAGGGCCTGCAGGCGTGCAAGTCGGTCGGATTTAACCTGCTCTTCAACTTCTGCTCGTTCGGCCGCAGGCGTGCCCGGGCGCGACGAATATTTGAACGAATAGGCCTGCCCATAGTTCACCGCCTCAATCAGTGCCAACGTGTCGGCAAAATCGGCCTCGGTTTCGCCGGGAAAGCCGACAATGAAATCGCCCGAAAGCAGAATATCTGGCCGGGCGGCGCGAATTTTGTCGATCAGCTTCAAATAGCTTTCGGCCGTGTGCTTGCGGTTCATCGCTTTCAGAATGCGATTGCTGCCCGACTGAACCGGCAAATGCAGATATGGCATCAGCTTATCGCAATCGCCATGTGCGGCAATCAGATCATCGGACATGTCATTTGGATGGCTTGTCGTGAACCGGATGCGTTCAAGCCCGTCAATTCCGGCCAGTTCCCGGATCAACTGGGCCAGCGTCCGATCTCCATCTACCCCGGCCCCATGATAGGCGTTCACATTCTGGCCCAGCAGGGTGATTTCACGCACGCCACGTTCAACAAGATCGCGGGCCTCGCTGAATATACGATCAACCGGGCGCGATACTTCGGTGCCTCGGGTATAGGGAACCACGCAAAACGCGCAGAATTTATCGCATCCTTCCTGAACCGTCAGAAACGCCGTGGGGCCGCGTTTAGCCTTTGGGCGGGCTGACAAATGCTCAAATTTATCCTCTTCGGGAAAATCGGTATCCAGTGCCCGAACCCCGGTGCGGGTGCGGGCCTCAAGTTCCGGCAGGCGGTGATAGCTTTGCGGGCCGACTACCAGATCAACGGCGGGCTGACGGCGGATAATCTCGGCACCTTCTGCCTGCGCCACACATCCGGCAACACCAAGTTTTAAGTCCGGCTTGTCCTCTTTCAGCGCTTTCATACGCCCAAGTTCCGAATAGATTTTTTCCGCCGCCTTTTCGCGAATATGACAGGTGTTCAGCAGGATCATATCGGCGTCTTCGGCCATATCCGTTTGCGTATAGCCAGACGTGCCAAGCGCTTCGGCCATCCGCTCGCTGTCATAGACATTCATCTGACAGCCATAGGTTTTGATGAACAGTTTTTTAGCGTTTGACATAGCAAGGGGTTCCGGCGCGGTTTCAGGCCCGCGTTCCTACAGGGGAATGCGCGCCGCTGCAACGATTGCAAAATCATCGTGGCGCACGGTTTTCTTGTTAATCAGGGCGCGCTACACAGGCCCCATGCGATACGATGACCTGAAAAATTTTCTTGCCAATAGCAAAGACGCTCTGGCCAAAGGCCCGGTCGCAATGATCCTTGTCGAAGATCTGGTGGAAGTGGACACAACGATCCGTCACCACCAGATAGCCGGCTTTGAAACCATTCTTGTCTTTGCGCCGGATGAACTGAAATTGCCTGAAAATCTGGCCGATCAGATCCATCGAATTTCCTATGACATGAGCATTCAGGACGCGACACAGACGGCGGTAAATACGATCATCGACGCCGCGCCGGGAACTTGGTTATATTACTGTTATAATGCAGAATATCTGTTCCACCCGTTTTGCGAAACACGCAGCATAGCGGAAATGCTGGCCTTTCACACCGAGGAACGCCGCGACGCGGTTCTGGCCTATGTTGTCGACACCTACGCGGGCGATCTGGACGATAACCCAATCGCGGTTTCACTGGAAGACGCGCATCTTGATAAGTCGGGCTATTACGCCTTGGCACGCCCGGATGAAAACAATAACCCCAAAGAGCGACAGCTAAGTTTTTATGGCGGCCTGCGGTGGCGCTTTGAAGAACATATTCCCGAGGCGCGCCGCCGGATTGACAGGATTGCGCTGTTTCGTGCCAAGCCGGGCCTGAGGTTGCGCGCAGATCACACCTTTAATGACGAGGAATACAACACCTATTCCTGCCCATGGCATCACAATATCACCGTCGCAATTGTTTCTTTTCGCACGGCCAAAGCGTTGAAATCAAATTCTGGTTCGACCTTTGATATCAACACGTTCCAATGGCACAACTCTACCGAATTTGAGTGGCATTCCCAGCAGTTGCTTGATTTGGGGCTGATGGAGCCGGGACAGTGGTTCTGATCCCAAACACGTTCAGGTGCGGCGCAACCGGATAACCACATCAATTTTTGACACTTCGGTGCCTGCAGGTGCTTTTGGAAGCCGGGCTATTTCAAGCTGATCGGCCGGGGCATCGGCCAGTTTTGCGCTATCCTCCCAAAAGAAATGCGGATGGTCGTCAGTTCGGGTGTCAAAATAGCTTTTGGACCCATCAACCATGATTTCGCGGATCAGCCCGGCATCGCAAAACGCGCGCAATGTGTTGTAGACTGTTGCCAGCGCCACACCGCCGTCCTGCGTTTTGGCGTCAGAAAACAGGTTCTCGGCAGTAAAATGGCGGTTCTTCCCATCCCCAACAAGGAGCCCTGCCAACGCCAATCGCTGGCGCGTCGGCCGCAGTCCACCTGCCGTTAACCATTCAGAGGCCCGCCGCTCTGCTGTTTTTGCCATTTGCATGATTAAAACCTAATTTTTAGGCAATATACGGCGCTAAGCGGGTGTGTTTCAATGGAAATTGCATATCTGCAGCTTTGGCTGGGCTATTGCCAGCCCCAAACCTCGGGTGATAGAGGAACAGCAAAAGACCATCAAAAACAAACCGAGGCCATAATACATGAGCAATTTCCCATCAAGTTTCGACAAGGATGCGCTGCTAAAATGCGCCCGCGGCGACCTGTTTGGCGCCGGAAATGCACAGCTTCCCGAACCACCAATGCTGATGATGGATCGGATCACCGACGTAAGCGCGGATGGCGGGGCGAACGGCAAAGGCCACCTGAAGGCCGAGTTTGACATCACCCCCGACCTTTGGTTCTTTGCCTGCCATTTTCCGGGCAACCCTGTGATGCCCGGTTGTCTGATGCTCGACGGCCTGTGGCAGTTGACCGGCTTTAACCTTGGCTGGCGCGGCTGGCAGGGTCAGGGCTTTGCGCTTGGCGCAGGCGAGGTGAAACTAAGCGGAATGGTGACACCGGCACGAAAAATGATCACGTATCATGTAGATTTTACACGCGTGATAGATCGTCGCCTTAAAATGGGCGTCGCCGATGGCCGAATTGAATCTGATGGCGAAGTGCTTTGTCAGGTAAAAGATATGAAAGTCGGGCTGGCCGCCGCCACCGATAAATAGTCCCGATTGAACCAAGGAGTGCGCTGATGCGTCGTGTCGTCATTACCGGGCTGGGAGTAATCAGCCCAATCGGAAACACCGCCCAAGAAGTCACCGCCAGCCTAAAGGCCGGCAAGTCAGGGATCAAAGCCGAACCCAATTATGCAGAACATGGCTTTCGCAGCCAGATCGCAGGCATTCCCCAGATCGACCTTGTCGAGAACATCGACAAACGGCAGTTGCGCTTCATGGGGCCAACGGCGGCCTATGCCTATCTGGCGATGCAGCAGGCTATTGAAGACATCGGTCTGGAAGAAGGCGACATTTCAAACGAGCGGACCGGCCTTGTCGCCGGGTCTGGTGGACCGTCTACCAGCAACTTTTTTACGGCTTTCAACACCGTGATAAACAAAGGCGCGCCCAAACGCATGGGCCCCTTCATGGTGACGCGCTGCATGTCCTCGACCGTGTCGGCCTGTCTGGCGACACCGTTCAAAATCAAAGGGGTCAATTATTCGATCACCTCCGCCTGCTCGACCAGCGCCCATTGCATCGGCAATGGTGTTGAGCAAATCCAGTTGGGCAAACAGGATATCGTCTTTGCCGGTGGCGGCGAAGAAGTCGACT
>JAHRVC010000253.1 GCA_019090885.1 Marinosulfonomonas sp. | reverse complement strand
GGTGGCGGTGACGGTGCCTTTGGTGGCGACAGCGTGTTCTCAGAGGAAACGCTGGCGCAAAATGGCACCGGGGCTTCGGCAGAAAAACCGACCAGTTCCGATGCGGCGCGGGGTGACTCTGGAAACGATCCGACGGCTGCAGAGGGCGGGCGCGATCAGCCGGGTTTTGCTGCTGTCGAAGAGGCGCTGAAAGGCATGTCAGGCGAAAGCATGGCCAGTGACGGGGTATTGCGCCACATTGTAACCCGCGTGACAGACGAAGGTCTGGTCGTGGAACTTTTCGACGTAACCGGTGATCCATTATTTGAGGCAGGCACCGCCGAACCGACACGAATTGCGGTCGAACTCATCGCGATGATCGCCGATGTATTCAGGCTGGTGGAAAACGAAGTGGCGGTAAACGGGTTCACCCGGTCACATCCGATTGTGCTGGCAAAAAACCCGGTTTGGGATCTGTCATCTTCGCGCGCCGGTAAGATGCGGTTAATGCTGGAAGCAGCAGGATTGTTACCCAAGCGCATTCAGCGTGTCACTGGTTTTGCAGACCGAAAGCCAGTCGCAGCCGACCCGATGGCACGACGCAACAATCGGATTGAGCTGATATTGTTACGCCGAGGCCAGCGACGGAATAGATAGGATTTGATCTGTTAGCGCCCTGTTAAGCCTGCTGCCCTATCCCGGTTATCAGAATAGGGACTACTAGCAGCAGAAAGGCGCTACCCATGACAATTTCTTCGTCCTTGAATGCCGGCGTGGCAGGATTGAATTCAAACGCCACACGTCTTGCGACAATCGCGGACAACATCGCGAACTCGTCAACCTTCGGCTACAAACGTTCGCAGGCAGATTTTCATTCGCAGGTTATCAACGGTGGCGCAGGGTTGTTTTCAGCCGGCGGGGTCAGAACCACAACGCAACGATTGATTGATGAGCGCGGGCCGTTAATCTCGACGTCCAACCCGACCGACATTGCGGTCAGTGGGCGCGGCATGATCCCGGTTACGACAGCTGTATCGCTTGACAATACCAGCAGCAGTTTGCCGATGATGTTGATGACAACAGGGTCATTCCGTCCCGATGAAAACGGAATTCTGACTTCGGAAACTGGCATGGTTCTAATGGGGTGGCCGGCAAATATTGATGGGACGATGCCGACCTATCCCCGCGACACTGTTGATGGGTTGGAGCCTGTGCAGGTCAATGTGAATCAATTTGCCGGCGATCCGACAACTACGATGACTTTGGCAGCCAACCTTCCTGCCACGGAAACGGTGGCCGGTGCGCCAGGAATTACTCGGGATCTGTCCATCGAGTATTTTGGCAACCTTGGCACTTCCGAAACACTTAATGTCAGTTTTACCCCAACCGTGCCAGCGACCGGCAGCTCAAACACCTGGACGATGTCAATCAGCGACTCGGCTTCCGGTGGGTCTGTAATTGGCGAATATACACTGGTGTTTGACAGTTCGCGCGCCAACGGCGGAACATTGCAATCGGTAACGGCAATTTCCGGCGGTGCATATAACGCGACGACGGGCGCAGTGGCACTTACCGTTGCTGGCGGCCCTCTTGAACTAACGATTGGTACGATCGGTGAACCTGCGGGCATGACCCAATTATCTGATAGTTTTGCGCCTGTTTCTATTGAAAAGAATGGCTCGCCGGTTGGCAACCTGACTGCTGTTGAAGTAGATCCAAACGGCTTTGTAAACGCGATATATGACATCGGATTTACGCGTACGATTTATCAAATTCCACTGGTTGATGTGCCAAATCCAAACGGATTGATATCACTCAACAGCCAAAGCTATCAGGTCTCACCTGAAAGTGGATCGTTTTTCTTGTGGGATGCGGGCGACGGCCCCACCGGTGAAGTTCTTGGGTTCTCACGGGAAGAATCAGCAACTGATGTTGCGGCTGAACTAACAGCACTTATTCAGACACAGCGGGCATATTCTTCGAACGCGAAAGTCATCCAGACCGTGGATGAAATGTTGCAGGAGACGACAAACATTAAGCGATAAGCCGGATTTAGGAATAGAAAGGGCGCACAATGGGATTGTCAGCTACTCTGTCCAACGCACTTTCCGGGCTGACCGCAGCGTCGCGTGCTGCCGAAATAGTATCAGCCAATGTGGCGAACGCGCAAACCGATGGCTATGGGCGCCGGGAACTTGTGCTGACATCTGCCACGCTTGGTGGAAGCGGCGGCGGCGTTGCCGTTTCGGGAACTTTTCGCTCTGTAGATCAGCACACGATAGGCGAACGCAGATTGGCCGATGCAGCGGTCGGCCAGACCGGGGTTGAAGCTGCCTTTTATGAACGTCTCGAAACGATAATCGGACTGCCCGATGATCCGGCATCTCTATCAGCAAGAACTGCCCAACTTCAGGCCGTTTTGCTGGAAGCCGCCAGCCGTCCGGATTCTGATAACCGCCTGAATGCAATTCTATCAACAGCAACGGGTCTTTCAGATCACATCAACAGCGCTTCGGATCAGGTGCAGAACCTGCGGATGGATGCCGACCAGGAAATCGGGCGACAGGTTGATACACTGAATGAGAATCTCGTTAAGATTGCCGACTTCAACTACCAAATTAGACTGCAAATTGGCGCCGGAAATGACGGCAGCGGGTTGATGGATCAGCGTCAGCAACTGATTGACAGCTTGGCCGCGATTGTGCCGTTTCAAGAAGTGCCACGCGACAATGGGCAAATTGCCTTATACACACCCGGTGGTGCGATCTTGCTCGACGGCAAGCCGGCTGAAGTCTCGTTCACGGCGGTGGGTGTAATCGTGCCACAGATGACCCAGGCCTCGGGTGCACTGTCCGGACTACAAATTAACGGACAGTCAATTTCTACAGCTTCTGCGGGACCATTGTCGGGCGGCAGTTTGATTGAACTTTTTGCAGTGCGAGATGTCTATGCGACACAAGCGCAATCACAGCTTGATGGCGTTGCGCGCGATCTCGTTGAACGATTTGAAAATCCAGCCGTAGACCCCACGCGCAGTATCGGTTCGCCTGGATTATTTACGGATGCGGGTGGGGCGCTTAACATCACCAATGAACTCGGCCTTGCCGCGCGCCTGAAAATCAACGCATTGGTAGACCCCACCGACGGCGGTGAAATTTGGCGTCTGCGCGATGGGCTGGGCGCAACGGCCCCTGGGCCAGTTGGAAACGCCTTGATCATTCAGACGATGTTTGATGCGTTGGGAACTCCTAAAATACCGGCATCGGGTGGGTTTTCGGGTGTTGCCCGGTCGGCGGTCGGCCTGGCAGGAGATCTTATTTCTCAAGTGAATGGCGACCTTCGCGGCGCCGAGGCAAACCAAAGCTTTGCATACGCCAAGCATGATGCCCTGAAAGCCATCGAACTTCGCAGTGGTGTCGATACAGATCAGGAAATGCAACAACTTCTGCTTGTCGAGCGCGCTTACTCGGCAAATGCACGCGTGATCTCCACAGTTGATGACATGATACAAACCTTGCTCGGGATTTAACTTATGAACAGTGTATCAATTGGCGATATGGCGATGAATTTTCAAAACCGACGCCATAATGTTCAGTTGAAAACAGATTTGCTGCGCTTATCGCAAGAACTTTCGAGTGGGCATCGACAGGACCTGTCGTCGCTGGTCACCGGAGACTTGTTGCCGATCGCCAGTCTGGAACATGCACTAAAGGTCGCCACGGCTTTTTCCACGGCAACATCCGAAGCAGCCTTGCTGGCCGAGACGATGCAGGCATCGCTGGAACTGGTGCAAAATAATTCTGCGGAACTTGGCGCGGCTCTGCTGGTTGCGAGCAATTCAGAAAGTCCGATAATGATCCAAACCGCTACGGTGGATGCAAAACTGAAGTTTGAGGCAGTTGTTTCAAGTTTTAACATTCGCATCGCCGATCGTTACGCATTCTCGGGAATGGCTACTGACCAGGCTGCTCTGGCGGATGCTGACACCATTCTTGCATCGCTTCAGATAGCGACGGCAGCCGAGACTACCGCAGCTGGGGTCGAAAGTGTCGTCTCGGCATGGTTTGACGATCCCGGAGGCGCCTATGAAACAGTTGGATACACAGGGTCAAACGTGCCCCTTGCGGCGGTTCGTTTATCGCCAACAGACGCCGTAAGTCTAAGTATTTCTGCGGCCGACAGTGAGGTTCGAGAAGTCTTAAAGGGTTTTGCGATGGCAGCGTTGGTTGGCCAAGGCAGCATGAACGGTAGCGCGACAGAGCAGGCTACTCTGATCAGAACCGCCGGCGAACAATTGTTGACGTCGCAATTTGACCTTACTGCGCTGCGAGCAAAAGTAGGGTCAGCCGAAGCCCGCATTCACGACGTCACCACGAGCAATGCGGCACAGAAACACGCGTTGGAACTTGCCAGAACTGAATTGACTGCCGTGAATCCGTTTGAAACGGCCACAGAGTTGGAAGCAGTTCGGATGCAACTTGAGACCTTTTATACGGTTACTGCCCGGCTTTCCCGGCTTTCATTGATGGAGTTTTTACGATGAAAACCTTGATGCTACCCTTGTTGTTTTTCTGCAGTATGTGCGGAATCGCGACCGCGGGGCCTGTCCGAATTAAGGACCTTGTAGAATTTGATGGTGTGCGTGGAAACGATCTTGTTGGCTACGGATTGGTTGTCGGGCTAAATGGAACAGGCGACGGAATTCGAAATGCGCCATTCACCGAAGAAATAATGTCAAATATCCTAGAGCGTCTGGGTGTTAATATCACGGGCGAGCAATTCCGGCCCAAGAATGTCGCAGCTGTTTTTGTGACTGGCGAACTACCACCATTCTCGCGCGCCGGTAGCAAAATTGACATCACGGTGTCTGCAATCGGTGATGCAAAAAGCTTGCTGGGTGGAACGCTGGTGATGACACCACTAAACGCGGCGGACGGTCAAATCTATGCCGTTGGGCAAGGCACGATTATTGCAGGCGGCGCGTCCGCAGAAGGCGACGGTGCCAGTGTTGTCCAAGGTGTTCCAACATCCGGCGTCATTCCATCCGGGGCAAGAGTCGAGCGAGAAATCGAATTTGAGTTTTCGCAACTTAAATCCATTCGGCTGGCGTTGCGAACGCCTGATTTCACGACAGCCCAGAAAATTGAAAACGCGATTAACAAATCCTTTGGGCGCGTTGTGTCGCGCATGTTGGATGCTGGGACGGTTCAACTTGATATTGCCGCGACCAAGACAATCTCGCCGGCGCATGCACTGGTACAGGTTGAAAATATCCTCGTTGAGCCGCAGCGAAAAGCACGTGTCGTCGTGGACCAGCACTCCGGTACCATCGTGATCGGGGAAGACGTTCGGATATCTCGGGTGGCGGTATCACAAGGGAATTTGACTCTTCGGATTCAGGAAGAGCCGATTGCGGTTCAACCAAATCCATTTTCGCAAGGCGAAACGATTGTCGTTCCGCGGACCAGCGCTGTACTGGATGAAGATCCCGGCATCGCACTTGCAGAGGTTGCCGAAGGTACGTCGTTATCGGAGGTTGTTTCGGGACTAAATGCCCTGGGTGTTTCGCCGCGGGACATGATTGATATTCTCAAAAGTATCAAAGCCGCCGGTGCCCTGCATGCTGAATTTATCGTACGCTGAACGTATAGCTGAAGTCGGGTAAAATGTTCTGAAAATCCTGCCTAAAAATATCCACGGACCAGCGCACTTGAAATTAAGGTCCAGCCGTCGGCGACGACAAAGAATGCAAGTTTGAAGGGCAAGGCAACCATCGCCGGGGGGACCATCATCATACCCATTGACATAAGAACTGCAGCGACAACGAGATCAATAATTAGAAACGGCAAAAATATGAGAAAACCAATTTGAAATGCGCGTTCGATCTCGCTGAGTAAAAACGATGGGATTAGGACTGCCAATGGCGATTGGGCCGAAAGTTGGCTTCCAGAGCTTTCGCGCTCTGGGCGCAAATCGGACAATTCGCTGAATGTAGCCGGATCAGTCCGGGCGGCCATGAATTCTCTGAACGGGGCCAAAGTTTCCGTAATGGCTGTCGAGAGGTCAATCTTCTCGGCGACATAAGGCGAAAGGCCGTGATCCCATGCCTGCATGAAAACTGGTTCCATGACGAAATATGAAAGGAATAGTGCCAGACTGACGATCAACATATTTGGCGGCGACTGCTGCAGTCCAATTGCCTGTCGCAAAATCGACAGAACGGTGACGACGAACGGAAAACAGGTAATCATGACGGCCAAGCCAGGTACCAGACTGAGCACTGTAATCAGGACTAGAAGCTGAATACTGGATTGAGCCAATGATCCACCTTCGTCCAAAGTTATCGAAAGCGATTGAGCACTGAGCGAACTGGCAAACAAAAATGTACCAAACAAGGCCCATGAGGCGCAGATCAAGGGGGACCGCGACATTCTGTCTATAATCCGTTTTTTAGATCGGCAACTTCGGTCAATCGCACCGCAAGTCTACCCGCCATGTCGCCATCCATTTCCAGCAGCTCACCGCGTGCAATAAGCTTGTCGCCCACGTACAAGTCGACCGGATCCTCAATCCGCTGATCAAGTGGCAATACCGAATTCATCTGTAATTTCAGTAAATCGCTTACCAGCGGATGGGCGCGACCGACAGAAATTGTAATTTCAACAGGAACCTGACCGAAGGGGTTTTCGCCTGGCTGTAGGTTACCTGAGCTAACATTGGCTTCTTCTGTATCATCCATAGCGAGACTCCTTGGCATTGATTGCCTGCATTGTCTCAACGCCGGATGCGATGTTTTGTAAAACGGCCTGCATATCAATTATTTTTTCTGATTTTGCGGCCTTCAGGTTTACCTGACCCATACCCAAACTCGGCTCATCAATAATTTCGAGTTGCATGGCAGAAGCTTCCTCCAGCAATGTTTCAAGCGCCGGGCGGGTCGCAGGGTGGATTGTAATTTGTATCGGCGCATCGGCGACATCCTGCGCCATTGGCGTAAGCTCTTGGATAATCAGATGGCCAATCGATTGGGCCACCACATCAGGCAGAAGTGTTTCGACAATCTGCTGCAGAAACTGATCGAGAGTTTTCAGCACGTGTATCTTGGCCTCATGAAATGTGAACCCAAGGTCCTGAAGGTTGCGCGCAAATTCCGCACTGATGCGTAGTTGGTTTTCGGCCTCAGCCTTAACCGCATCATCCCAACCTGCTTTGTAACCTTGATCAAACCCTTCGGTTCTTGCGGCGCTGTTGTCCTTGGTCTGTCCATTTTCGTCCGCCCAATAGTTTTCGGAGGGTGGAAATGAAGGGCTAGACCCAAAATCCTCTAGTAACATTACCTGTGTCATTCTACGTGCTCCTCGCCGTCTTCGATCCACGATTTCAGAAGTTCTACAGACTCATCTTGCCGGTCTTCGATCATTTGCCGCAGCCGGTCGACCGGGTTGGTCGGCACATCAGCCTTGATGTCCGTATTGCTGCCCAACCGTAGGTCGCCATTCACCGGTAGTGCCCGGTCGGGTGCGCCTAACTGATTGGGTCGTTCGACACCGGAATGATCAATTTCGCCGGTCAATGCATGTACCGGGGCGATTATGCCGGAACTTGTGTCCGTCAACTCACTGATTTGGCCTGCCGGTATCGCCGTTGTATTGCTGGTGGAAAGCGCCGGGCCTGGCAATGCTGGGGGCGCCCTGCGCGCGACAATCGGCCTGACAACGAACAAGCCTAAAACAACTGAAACGATTGCGAGCACGCCGATTTGAATGATCTGCATCACATCGAGATTGAATTTCTGGAAAACGGACACCGCTGCAACCGATCCGGCTACTTGTACTGGTTCGAACTGAAGTGACTTCAACGTCAGAGTGTCGCCGCGATCCGGATCAAAGCCGACAGTCGACGCCACCAGTTCTTTCAGTGCCGCCATTTCTTCTTCGCTGCGTGGCACCCAATTTGTTGCGCCCGTAGTCGCATCATTTTCCAAAAAACCGTCAAGCAGAACGGCTGTTGATACCCTTACTATTGCACCTGGCTGGCGCAGAACCTCGCGGGTGGTTTCTGATACTTCAAAGTTTACACGTTCTCTGGTTTCAGAGTCTTGACTGGAAGAATTGTTGTCGCCCCCGGCGCCGTCGCCATCGGGCAGGTTG
>JAHRVC010000252.1 GCA_019090885.1 Marinosulfonomonas sp. | reverse complement strand
CGCCCAAGGCGCGGTGTATCGGCGCGATGATTTCCACAGCTCCCAGAGGGATAGCTATGCACGACTTTCGCAGCCAAACTTGCGCCGAACTGAACAAAAGCAACGTCGGCCAGACCGTCCGCCTTTCTGGATGGGTGCACCGGGTCCGCGACCACGGTGGCGTTCTGTTTATTGATTTACGCGACCATTATGGAATGACGCAGGTGTTGTGCGATCCCGACAGTCCGGTTTTTGCCGAAGTTGAAAAGCTGCGCTCAGAATGGTGTGTGCGCATTGACGGCGAGGTGAAGCTGCGAGGCGAAGGCCTGGAAAACAAGAAGATCCCGACAGGTGAGATCGAGGTTTATATCCGCGACCTAGAGGTTTTGGGCGCCGCAGAAGAACTGCCGTTGATGGTATTTGGCGATCAGGAGTATCCAGAAGAAACCCGGCTGAAATACCGTTATCTGGATTTGAGGCGCGAAAAATTGCAGGACAATATGATCCTGCGCTCCAATGTTGTTGCCAGCATTCGTAAGCGGATGTGGGGCGGTGGATTCAACGAATTTCAGACGCCGATCATCACTTCGTCCAGCCCGGAAGGGGCGCGGGATTTTCTGATCCCGTCGCGCCTGCACCCCGGCAAGTTCTACGCACTGCCACAGGCGCCGCAACAGTTCAAACAGCTGATCATGGTCAGTGGCTTTGACAAGTATTTCCAGATCGCCCCGTGTTTTCGTGACGAAGACCCGCGAGCCGACCGTTCGCCAACGGATTTTTACCAGCTTGATATCGAAATGAGCTTTGTCACCCAGCAGGATGTTTTCGACACTGTGGAACCTGTCCTGAAAGGCGTGTTTGAAGAGTTCGGAGGCGGTCGACCTGTTGACACCGACTGGCCGCAGATTTCCTACCGCGACGCAGCCCTTTGGTATGGGTCGGACAAACCCGACTTGCGAAATCCTATTAAAATGCAAGTGGTCTCTGACCACTTTAGAGATAGCGGTTTCGCGATTTTCGCGAAATTGCTGGAGCAGGACGGCACCGAAATTCGTGCCATTCCGGCGCCGACAGGCGGCTCACGCAAGTTTTGCGACCGGATGAACGCATTCGCCCAAAAAGAAGGCCTGCCGGGCATGGGCTATATCCTTTGGCGCGAAGGTGCGGACGGGATGGAAGCGGCCGGGCCATTGGCCAAAAATATCGGCCCTGAACGCACCGAAGCGATCCGCCAGCAGCTGGACCTTGGCGTTGGTGATGCGGCGTTCTTTCTGGCCGGTAAGCCAAAGGTGTTCGAAGCCGTGGCAGGCCGTGCGCGAAATGAAATTGGGTCCCAGCTTGGCTTGACGGATACGAACCGGTTCGCCTTTGCGTGGATCGTTGACTTTCCGATTTACGAACGCGACGCAGAAACCGGAAAAATCGATTTTGAACATAACCCGTTTTCGATGCCCCAAGGTGGGCTTGAAGCTTTGAACGGCGATCCGCTTGAGGTTCTGGGCTATCAATATGATCTGTCGTGCAATGGTTATGAATTGCTGAGCGGTGCCATCCGAAATCATCGGCCCGAAATAATGTTCAAAGCTTTTGAAATTGCCGGCTACGATGAAGATGAAGTGCGGTCCCGCTTTGGTGGTCTGGTGAACGCATTTGCTTGGCGCGCCGCCACACGGTGGATGTGCGGCGGGAATTGATCGAATTGTCATGCTGCTGGCTGACGAAGCAAACATCCGCGAGGTCATTATGTTTCCAATGAACCAGCGGGCCGAAGACTTGATGATGAATGCGCCAAGTGATCCAACAAACGAACAACTACGCGAGTTGAACCTTCGTGTGGTTCCTGACGCATAGTATTTTTGCGACGAAAGGATGTGGCGTTAACCGTATATGTTCGAAGCTTCCACCGAACTTCGCGACATGTTTGTTTCTGTTGCCACGTTATCGGCGCCATTTGACAGGGCATAGCCGACAGACAAACCAAGGATGACCAAACTGGTCGTTAGGACGATCCAGTCTATTTTGGCACCGCCGTCTTCATCATGAAAAAATTTGCAGAATAATACTGACATTTTTAAACCTCATACTCGTACATAAAACAATTGCGGTCAGACCGCGCACCATAGTGGTTTGCTTTGGAAATGTGACCAAACTTGGGTATTCGGGTTTAGGCAACGCTAATTTGCCAGATTGTTTCTGCATCCGGGAAAATCACGAAATCTTTGGGAAATTGTTCGGATTTTGGGTGTAGATTCGCTTTTTTGGGGGTGTCAGGTCTCGTTTCCCAATTTGATTTGTTCCGACATATTTCACCGACTGTTCGGCTCGCGATCTTTCGAAACTTAGATAGCGCACTGCGAAAAATTAGACCCGCCAAAATTGGCGGGCTGTTTGTCAGTGTCGTTCCTAAATAGTTGGGTGGCAGATTCAGGCGAGCGTGGACACAACAGCAACGCTAAGGGATACAACACCGGCACCAAAGACACACCAGTCGATCAGGGAACTACCAAGTTCATCATTCCAGAAGTGCTGTACAATATTTCGCATGTTGCTCTCTCCAAAACCTGAGTGTCGCCAGTGCCCAAATAACATTCGTCTGACGCGATCAAACTTGCGTTGAATCTGGGCCGAAATACGGTATTTGAAGTTCATATTCGTGGTGTTTTCAAACACTTCGAGACAGGAAGGTCAATCTAGGGTCGCTGGAAAAATGAGTAATATCAGAGATATAAATGCACTTGTGGTCGATTGGGTGCCGCCAGATACACCGCGCGGTAATGTGTTGGAAGGGACGGTTTGCCGCTTGGAACCATTGTCGCGAAAAACCCATGCTGACGCTATTCACAAGGAAAATTCAGCCGACGACGGAATTTGGGATTACATGGCATATGGCCCATTTCCAAAAGCCAATGACTATGCCGATTGGGTTGAAAGTGTCGAAGGTGGTACAGACCCGCTATTCTACGCAATTTACGACAAAGAAAGGCGCGCGTTTGGTGGGGTTGCCAGCTTCATGCGGATATCGCCCGAGGTCGGAACCATCGAGGCAGGAAACATCAGCTTTTCGCCCGCACTCCAGCGCACCCGTGCTGCAAGCGAGGCGATGTTCCTGATGATGCAATGGGCCTTTAAAGCGGGCTATCGCCGGTTTGAATGGAAATGCAACGCGTCCAACCTAGGGTCGCGACGGGCTGCACAGCGCTTGGGGCTGAGCTATGAGGGGGTGTTCCGGCAGGCATTGGTCGTGAAGGGGCGAAACCGCGATACTGCGTGGTTTGCGGCGATCGATAGTGACTGGCCTGCATTGGAAACGGCTTTCCGCAAATGGTTGGCACCGGATAATTTTGATGCCGCTGGTCGACAGAAACTGCGCCTGTCGGATTTGACCAAACCTGTTCTTGCGGCGCACGACCCCGGCCTGGATCAAACCGCTTTGCGTCCTGCCAGCCGATCCTGAACCAGCTCGGAAATCTGCGCGACATCGGAGCCTAGCGGCAGGCCATTTCGGCGGTGCTTTTCCAATGAAGTTGCGGCAGCTTCCAGCCCGTCGTCATGGGCGATGCGGGCAATACCGGCAAGGAACTGCGCCACATAGGCCAGCATCTTGTCGTCTTGCGCCGAAGACTTCAGCACTTCTGATATGTGTTTCAGATCATCATGCAGTGCGATCGGATCAGGATTGATTGCGTCGTCGGCGACCAGGCGCACGCCTTTTGGTCGCGCCGCAACCGGCAGATGCGTTAAGACGACCTGCTGGAAAGCCGACAAACTCTCGATAGGTTTAATTAGAAAACCATCAACACCAGCGGCACGGGCAACCGCTTCGCCGTCAGTATCCCCGCTGATGCCCAGAACCATACCCACACGCGTGCTGTCTTGGGTAAGCTCGGCTATCAGGTCGGCGCCGGACCCATCTGGCAGGCCCAGATCGACAATAATCACCGCCGGGCGATAGACGGATAAATGGCGTCGGGCGGATTTCAGGCTGTCGGCGCGGCGGATGCGCGCACCAGAACGCAGGCATAAAAGGCGCATGGCCTCGCTGGCAAAACGACTGTCTTCAACCACCAGCACGGTTAACCCCAGCAGCGGGCGTTCGCTGGTGGGCGACTGCATCATCATATAACTTTCAAGATCGTCGGGCATTCGCCGGCCTCCCTAAGGTGTGTGAGTCGGATTAAATGCCAATTTTGGTGAATCGCCGGTTAACCTGACGTATCTATTTGCATAGCGCCCTTGCAGGTGGCGATGTCGGGCGCGATAACCTTGCCAACCCATTAAGGAGCGACCCAATGATCGGACGTCTTAACCATGTGGCAATTGCTGTGCCCGATCTTGAAGCGGCTTCGGCGCAGTATCGTGATATTCTGGGGGCTAATGTTCGCCCGCCTCAGGATGAGCCTGACCATGGTGTGACGGTGGTGTTCATCGAACTGCCCAACACCAAGATCGAGCTTTTGCACCCGTTAGGCGAGAACAGCCCAATTGCTGCGTTTCTGGCCAAAAACCCATCCGGTGGCATGCACCATATCTGCTACGAGGTTGATGATATTCTTGCCGCACGCGACAAGCTGGTGCGGAACGGCGCGCGCGTATTGGGTGGCGGCGAGCCCAAGATTGGCGCGCATGGCAAGCCGGTTTTGTTTCTGCACCCTAAAGATTTCAACGGAACACTGATCGAATTGGAACAGGTCTGATGGCAATTACATCCGGGATCGTTTTATATGCTGTCGTCTGGTTCATGGTGCTGTTTGTGACGCTGCCAGTTCGCCTGCGCACACAGGGCGATGAGGGCAAAATTGTTCCGGGCACACAGGCCGGGGCGCCCGCAAACTTCAATGTGAAACGCACAATGATTATCGTTACTGCAATTGCCTTCGTCGTGTGGGCGATCATTGCGGGTGTGATAATCTCGGGCGCGATAACGGTTCGTGACTTTGATTGGCTTGGACGAATGAGCGATAGCTAAACTCAGGCGGGACGGGTCAAACCACGCTTGCGGCTGGGGTCTTGCTGTTTAAGCGGTGAAATAGATGTGTGAACGTCGCCGCGCCGAGAATTGGGATTAACAGGTTAACCAGCGGCACCGATAGCGGGACCGCCATCAGCGCCCCGGCCAGCCAGATTTGCGGCAGGTTAGCGCGGAACATTTCTTTGGCCCCCTGCCGTCCAATGCGACGCATTGCGACAAGTTGAAAATACTCGCGACCGAGCAGAAACCCATTGAGGCCCCAGAAGATCAGCGGCCCAAGGGGCAGAAAAATCAGGTAAAGGATCAGTGCCAGAGCATTGGCCACGATCAGCAGGCCCAGAAAATTCAGCGTATCCTGGAGTGCTTGAACAAAGGGAACCCGCACCGCCCGCGGAAGGGTAGGAAAATGGCGATCTTCCACAGCGTCGGCCACATCATCCAGAAACAACGACGTAAACGCAGATGCAACCGGCACCATCAGGAATGCCGATAGCATGATCATCAGCAAGACCGAGCCCCAGGACAGCAGGTCATCGACCCAGCGAACTTCGCCCACAAACGGCAAGGTTACGACGTCAGGCGCAAAGATGTTCACCAACCATAGAATAACCGCGTAGGCCGCGAAGAGCAGCGCAAAGGTCAGCCCGATGCCCAAAAGCAGCACCCGGCGGAACCGTGCATCCCCAAGTTGGCCGAGGGCCTTGAAGAAATCCGAAAATATCATGCGCCGACCCATGTGGTTATTTTGCCAACATCCGGGCGCGGGCGTTCTGGCGGGGCGCTGGATTCGGTGCCGATGTGGATTAAACCGGCCACGGTTTCGCTCGGGTTTAGGCCCAGGCCCGCCTCAACGAAGGTGCGGTCATGGCTGGCCCAGCCCGACAGCCAGTTAGCCCCCCAGCCTGACGCCAGCGCCGCGTTCAGCATCGCCAGACAAACGGCGCCCGCCGAATAGGCCTGTTCAATCGCAGGAACTTTTTCGGATTGAACAGGACAGGCTACAACAACGACTGCCAGCTTGGCGTCGCGGAACTGGGCGATAACTTTGTCAATTTTCGTCTGTTCCAGCCCAAGTGCCAGCCCCCGTTGTGCGGCCATTTCGGCCAGTCGAGCCATCGCACCTGCCTCTAGCACGATAAACCGCCATGGCTCTAATTTCCCGTGGTCTGGGCTGCGTGCAGCGGCCGTTAGAATTGGGGCCAGCTGATCGCGCGTGGGCACAGGTGTGGTCAGCGTTTTTGCCGGGCGAGAACGGCGGTTCAACAGAAATTCCATGGCGGCCGGGTTTGGGGTTGGCATCGGTGTCTCCGGTTGTTTTGGGATATGTCGGGCATTGCGTTGCCCGGTTCAAGAGCTTGCGCAATCATTGCTGGATAATCGCAAGCGGAATCCCCGTCCACAACAGCTTGTCGCAGCTCCAGCCGGGGCGGGTTTTGATCTGTAGGCGATCACAAGCCTTAGGTGTCGCCAGTCTCTTTGCGCAATCTGTAAACCCCTTCGGGCAGATCCAGCGCTGCCGCCAAATCGCGTATTTGAGAAAGTGAGAACGTCACCTTATCGACGCGGTCTGTTCGCGGGTCAAACTGCTCGACAGTTACGCAATCTTCAAAAGCATGGATCGCCACATCTTCCTTCAGATGTGCGCTGCCCTCGTCAACGATGGTAATAATCGTCGCATCAAATTCGTGTTCAATTGTAAACATGAATTTACTTTAGGTTGCTCTGATTGGCAGCGCAATTGGGTGGCGCTGCACAATTGGCATGCTAGTCTGCCCCAAGAAAGAGCGGAGGTTGATGAAATGCGGTTAATTCTTGGGCTTGTTGCTGTGCTGAGTTTCGCGGGCTGCATACCCATTGTCCCGGAAGTCCAAGCCCCGCGAGCACCGGCACCGGTGGCTGATTCGGCGGTTTCGTCCAAGGCATTTTCTTCGGTCGTTGCCAGAATGATGCCCGTGGCGAAAACCATGTGTCGCAATTCTGCCCCAAGCGCCAATTGTAATTTTCAGATCGTCGTTGATACGCGTAAATCGCAACCGCCAAACGCCTACCAAACGGTCGATAAATTTGACCGGCCAGTCATTGGGTTCACGGCGGCGCTGATTGCGGGCGCAAAAAATCAGGATGAGCTGGCGTTTATTTTGGGTCATGAAGCGGCGCATCACATTTCTGGCCATCTGGCCAAAACCCAAAAAACTGCCGTGACGGGCGCGCTTTTAGGCACAGTTTTGGCGACATTAGCGGGCGGTGATGCAGCTACTGTGGAGCGGGCACAAAATATCGGGGCAACTGCGGGCGCGCGCCGGTTCTCAAAGGACTTTGAGTTACAGGCGGACGCGATGGGGACCCGTATTTCATTTCAAGCCGGGTATGATCCCATATTGGGTGCACAGTATTTTAATCGCATCCCCGATCCGGGCGACAAATTCTTGGGTACGCACCCGCCCAATGCACAGCGCATCAAGGTCGTGCAGGCGACAATGGCCAGATTGCGTTAATGCGCCAGATTGTGGGGCCATGTCAGGGGGTGGCTGTATTTTTGAGCGTTTTTGTTCGCGGGCGTCTCGGATGCCGCTGCGCTGTTATGGCAGGATAAACGACGATGCAGGTTTTTGAAAATGTCCTGACTGACCGCGGGTCGAAATACGCGGTGTCGGGTGGGGCTGTCCAAGACCAATCCGAGGCGCGGAAGTTCGTTAAATCACTGTGCCGACGAAAGAAATTTTCCCGCGCAACACATAACACCTGGGCGGCCATTCTGGATGGTGTGCCAACCAAAAGCGACGATGGCGAAAGCGGCGCTGGAATGGTTATTGTGCGGATGTTAGAGCGCGAGGGCCTGCAAAACCACATTATTGTCGTGACGCGGTGGTTTGGCGGCGTAAAATTGGGCGGCGACCGGTTTCGCAGGGTTCAGGATGCGGTGCGCTATTATCTGGATAACAAAGATCGGGGCATTTCCATGCAGCCGCGCCCATCCCCGGAAAAGTAATCCGCCGGTTTGCAGGCTGACTGATTGATGCCTGCGTATGTCAAAGACGGTTTTGGCACCGAGTCGAAGGTGCAGAATCAAACAAATCAGCAGAGAATTGACTTATGTCAAGGCGTCCGGGGGTCGTTTTGTCACAGATGACTATAATCAAAGGAGAAATAGATGTTTGGAATGAAGAAACTGAATCGCCATGCAGATCTTTCCTACAAGATGGCGGAAACTGTTGGCGTCGATTTGACCGAGGTCGGGCAGCGTGGATATTTCCCGCCTGAAACGGTACGCAGTTCTATTTTTAGCTGCATGGGCTGCGATGATACCAGCGCCTGCGAGCATTGGTTGGAAGACCACAGCAAGGGTGCTGGCGAAACACCGGGCTACTGTCGGAACAGCGATCTGTTCGCGAAGTTAAAGCGCGGGTAAAGCAAGGTATGCGTGTTGTCGGACCGCAGCGCTGTCCCTATAGCGCGGCAGGCCGGGTCCGCTGCGTGAAAAGTGCATTTAGATAGTGTTAATTCGCACTTGTGTTGGCGCCGAGTTATTGGTGTTAAAGGTGGAAGCCTAAGCTAATGTGGCTATTTAACTAACCCGCCCCCACAAATCATATTCCCCAGCTTCGTCAACTTCCACCGACACGATATCCCCGGCTTTCAACCCCTCAAACCCGTCATCAATAAACAGGTTCCCGTCGATCTCGGGTGCATCCGCCATAGTCCGGCAAGTCGCGGCGTCCGCATCGACTTCATCCACGATCACCTCGATCCGCGTCCCGACTTTGGCCGACAATTTCGCTTCGGAAATCCCTTGGGCTTTGGCCATGAACCGCTCCCAGCGATCCTGTTTAACCTCATCCGCAACATGATCTGGCAAATCATTTGATCGCGCACCGGCGACATTTTCGTATTGAAAGCAGCCAACACGATCAAGCTGGGCCTCGTCCATCCAATCCAGCAGGGTCTGGAACTCGTCCTCGGTCTCGCCCGGATAGCCGACGATAAATGTCGAGCGCAGGGTGATGTCGGGGCAGATATCGCGCCACGCGGCGATTTCATCAAGCGTTTTGGCCGCCGCCGCCGGGCGGGCCATGCGGCGCAGAACATCTGTGCTGGCGTGTTGAAACGGGATGTCGAGATAGGGCAGGATCAACCCCTCGGCCATCAGCGGGATCAACTGGCGCACATGCGGGTAGGGGTAGACGTAATGCAGCCGGGTCCACACGCCGAGCGAGCCAAGATCGCGGGCAAGATCGGTGATATGGGCGCGGTGGCCCTTATCCTCGGCATGTTTGATGTCGACACCGTAGGCTGACGTATCCTGAGAAATCACCAGCAGTTCTTTCACCCCGGCTTCCACCAGCTTTTCCGCCTCGCGCATCACTGCGTGGGCCGGGCGGCTGGCAAGGCGACCACGCATATCGGGGATGATGCAGAATTTGCATTTGTGGTTACAGCCCTCGGAAATTTTCAGATAGCTGTAATGGCGCGGGGTCAGGCTGACGCCGCTGGCGGGCAGCAGGTCGATGTATGGATCGGGGCTGGGCGGAACAGCGGCATGCACCGCGTCAAGCACTTGTTCATATTGATGCGGCCCGGTCACGGCCAGAATTTGCGGGTGGTTTTCGCGGATATAATCCGGCTCGGCCCCCAGACAGCCGGTCACAATGACCCGACCGTTTTCTTTTAGCGCCTCACCGATGGCATCCAGACTTTCGGCCTTGGCGCTGTCCAGAAACCCGCAAGTATTCACCACAACCGCGTCGGCCCCGGCGTAATCGGGCGAAATGGCATAACCCTCGGCCCGCAGGCGCGTCAGGATGCGTTCGCTGTCTACCAGCGCCTTGGGGCAACCAAGGGATACCATGCCGATGGTCGGCTGACCGTGGCGGGGCGTATCCGTGATACGCGCGCGCGGCGCAAGATCAGGGCGGAGGTTTGGCGGGTTTTGGCTCATCACGGCGGTATAGGGCAGGGCAGGCGTCAGGGAAAGCTGACTTGCGTGTCGCGCTGTTTGGTCATTACAATCTGCCAGAACCAAGGGGATGGCTGTGCACTACGGCGAACAAATAACGCTAAAGTCGTTGATCGACGCGCAAGCGCTGACTGCGGGCGAAAAGCTACTGCTAAAGGGCTGCGATACCGGCAAGCTGGTTGAACTTGACCCAGACCGCCCGGACGCCGCTACGAATGACAATACGATCCGCGCTGGCCTGATCCGCTATTTATTGCTGGGGGGCTGCAAGGCAGCGACACCCCACGCCAAAGGCGTGCAGGTGGCCGGTGCCTATGTGACCGGTGAACTTGACCTTAACGGTTGCGTATCTGCGCTGACACTGGGGGTTGTAAACAGCCAATTTGAAAACACTCCAGATCTGACGGATTGTGAACTGGGACACCTGTGGCTGGATGGCAGTTGCTTGCCGGGAATTCAGGCGCAGAGGATGCAGGTGGCTCGAAATGTTTTTCTGCGGGATGGTTTTAGTGCCAAAGGCCTGGTCGATCTTAACGGTGCAAAGATCGGCGGGCAGTTGGGCTGTATTAAGGCCACATTTGACGGTGACGGTGGCCCGGCAATGATGGCGCATGGTCTGGACGTGGTGGGCGATGTTTTTCTGCGGGACGGTTTTGCTGCCAAAGGCCTGATCGATCTGAACGGGTCAAAGATCGGCGGGCAGTTGGGCTGTGTTGGGGCCACATTGGACGGCGACGGTGGCCCGGCGATGATGGCGCAGAGGCTGGACGTGGCGGGCGATGTTTTTCTGCGGGATGATTTTAGCGCCAAAGGCCTGGTCGATCTTAACGGTGCAAAGATCGGCGGGCAGTTGAGCTGTATTGGGGCCACATTGGACGGCAACGGAGGCCCGGCAATGATGGCGCATGGTCTGGACGTGGTGGGCAGTGTTTTTCTGCGGGATGGTTTTAGCGCCAAAGGCCTGGTCGATCTGGCCGGATCAAAGATCGGCGGGCAGTTGGGCTGTGATGGGGCCACATTTGACGGCGACGGTAGCTCGGCGATGATGGCGCAGAGGCTGGACGTGGCGGGCGATGTTTTTCTGCGGGATGATTTTAGCGCCAAAGGCCTGGTCGATCTGGCCGGATCAAAGATCGGCGGGCAGTTGGTCTGCAATAAAGGTGAATTCGCTGGAGGGCTGAGTTTGCAGGAAGTTGCCGTTACCGGGTGGCTGGTATGGGTAAACATCATCGGGCGGGTGGAACGGTTGAAACTGAGAGACGCCAGTGTGGGCGCCTTGGTGGATGATAAGGAAAGTTGGGACAAAACTGATCGCTATGATTTGCGGGGCTTTCAATACCATTCCGTCATTTACCCACAAACAGTCCAACGCCGGATCAGCTGGCTTGATCGGTCGACAAGCCCGGATATCCCGCTTTCTGCTGTGCGCAGAACGCAGGGGGCTATCCCGCAGGATACCGATCCGCAGCCCTACACGCAGCTGGCCCGCCATTATGACAAGGTCGGGCATCGTCGGGATG
>JAHRVC010000251.1 GCA_019090885.1 Marinosulfonomonas sp. | reverse complement strand
GGCATTGTACTTAAGGAGAAATCACGATGGCTAATGGCACCGTGAAATGGTTCAACTCAACCAAAGGTTTTGGCTTTATTGAGCCAGAAGGCGGAAGCAAAGACGTGTTTGTACACATCTCTGCTGTAGAGCGTTCTGGCCTGACAGGTCTGGCAGACGGTCAAAAGGTTACTTTTGACGTAGAAGCAGGCCGTGATGGCCGCGAAAGCGCCACCAACCTGGTTCTTGCCTAAAACGATCCGGGCCGGTGCAGCAATGCGCCGGCCCAACCAGCCGACGTCGCGGCCTGCATAATAACATTCCCAGATGCACAATTGCATAGGTTGAGTGTTTTTCTGCAAAACTAAAATAATCCACCTCATGACCTGCAGAACCAGACCCGAAATTCCGTGTCTGGTATTTTGCGGAAAAAGCAACCTTCCGGTCTGCCTTGGGGAACCCAATAGCCCGCAACATTGCTCGCCGTCAAAAGACAATCAGACCAGCGAGCCAGACTAGCTGCCTCAACTTAGTATGCCCAAAAGTTCACCTATTCTTAGTTTCGCCACAGGTTGCGGCCTCTCTGTCAGAATTGCGACAAAACTGGTTCAGTGGCGTGACCCGCGCGGCCGAATTCGACTGGATATCACGGCGACTCCCGCCAATTCCAAGTCAGAAGTGTCTGGCCTTTTGATTCTCGCCCGACTCATAAAAATAGAAAACTGGCCTTGGTTTTCGGGGTTTGGCGGTTGATTTCACTGACCAACGAAGCAACATTTGGCCGCTGACGCGCCAATAGTCGGCGGTTTTCTGCCAGACTCGGGCGGAATCTACGCGGAGGGCATGGACAGAAATATGCGCCTCATTTCTGCCATAAATCCGGCAGACGTTCGATACAAAGGCCGCGCGAAAACATGCGCAGCCATCTAAGGAGACTTCGATGTTACTCGCTCAGGCACTTCCACCGGTTGCAGCTCCCGGCCTTCCGCCATTCAGTTTTCAGCACAAAGAAAAAAGGGCGACCAAGCATGCCGTACAACCAGAGCCCAACTTCACGGTGACTTATTGTGCCGTTGAAATGGATGGCAGCAGTCTTGCACTTGAAACAAGTGAACGCGCCGTCGCGCAACTGGTCGAGGCCGTTCGTCTGGCCGAACTGCGCGGCAAAAACGAGTTGCTGATAATAAACATCGCCCCATGGCTCCAAGCTGGCGCGAATGAGGCAACAGAAGTGGCCCTGCAGCAGGAAAATTTTGAGGAAGCCATGGAAAAGGTTTGCCTGCGTCTAAAACGCGGCATGCCGGAAATTCGGCTATCCCGACGCGCCGGTGAATTTGATCTGCGCTGCTACCTTGGCGTCGAAAAACCAACCGATCACATCTATGAAGACGACTGGATCAGCGACTCTCGTTAATTCGAACAAACCCGAGCAGCACTTGGAAAATACCCCGGCCCTCCGACCGGGGTATTTTTTTGCCTTGCTTACCAGCCGTATTGGCACATTTGGCCTAGTCCAGATAATCCTCTAGCGGCGGGCATGTGCAGACCAGATTGCGGTCCCCATAAGCATTGTCCACGCGGCCAACGGGTGGCCAGTACTTATCCACCCGGAATGCGCCCTTGGGAAAACAGGCCTGTTCGCGCGAATAGGGCCGGTCCCAGTCGGCAACCAGATCTTCGACCGTGTGGGGCGCATTTTTCAGCGGATTATTCTGTGCATCCATTTCGCCAGCCGTAATCGCGTCAATCTCGGCGCGGATCGACAGCATCGCATCACAGAACCGATCCAGCTCGGCCTTGGTTTCGGACTCGGTTGGTTCCACCATCAGCGTGCCCGCAACTGGCCAGCTCATCGTTGGCGCGTGAAAGCCGTTGTCCATCAATCGCTTGGCAATGTCGTCAACCGTAATACCTGCCTGTTCATCAAACGGGCGGGTGTCCAGAATACACTCATGCGCCACGCGGCCGCCACGCCCGCGGAACAAAACATCAAACGCGCCCTCCAGCCGTTTGGCGATGTAGTTTGCGTTCAGGATCGCGACTTTGGTGGCCTGCGTCAGACCAGAGCCGCCCATCATCAGGCAATAGGCCCAGCTAATCGGAAGGATCGAGGCAGACCCATAGGGCGTCGACGACACCGGGCCTTCACCACTTTGTCCGTCACCGGGAAGGAATGGCGCCAAATGGGCGCGCACGCCAATCGGCCCCATACCGGGGCCACCACCGCCATGCGGGATGCAAAATGTTTTGTGCAGGTTTAGGTGTGAAACATCCGAGCCAATTTCGCCCGGCTTAGCCAAACCGACCATCGCGTTCAAGTTGGCCCCGTCCAGATAAACCTGCCCACCAAATTCATGGGTGATGTCACATACGTCGCGCACGGTTTCCTCAAAAACGCCGTGGGTTGATGGATAGGTAATCATGCAGGCGGCAAGGTTTTCGCCCGCCGCTTCGGCCTTGGCACGAAAATCTACCAGATCAATATCGCCGTTCTCGGCCGACTTCACCACGACAACCTTCATTCCGGCCATATGGGCCGAGGCCGGGTTGGTGCCATGTGCCGACACCGGGATCAGACAGATATTACGCCCCAGATCGCCGTTCGAGCGGTGATAGGCCGCAATCGTCAGCAATCCGGCATATTCACCCTGCGCGCCAGAATTGGGCTGCAGTGACATCGCGTCGTAACCGGTAATCAGGCACAGTGTTTTTGACAGGTTTTCCAGCAGTTCATGATAGCCCGCCGCCTGTTCCTTGGGCGCGAACGGGTGGATATTGCTAAACTCTGGCCAAGAAATCGGCATCATTTCGGCGGCAGCATTCAGTTTCATCGTGCAGGACCCCAGCGGGATCATCGCCCGGTCAAGCGCCAGATCGCGGTCCGCAAGGCGACGCATATACCGCATCATCTCGGTCTCGGCGCGGTTCATGTGGAATACCGGATGCGAAAGATAGCCGGTTTCGCGCACCAGATCAGCCGGTATCCGGTGATAGTCAGCCGCAAAATCTTCGCGTTTGGAATCCAGCCCAAAAGCCTGCCAGACCGCTTCCAGCGTGGCCGGGCGGGTGGTTTCGTCGACCGTCATGCCCAGCCGGGTGTCGCCGATTGCGCGTAGGTTAACGCCGCCTTCAAGCGCTGCGGCCATAATCTGGCTCTGGCGGTCGCCCACATCCACTGTGATCGTGTCAAAAAACGTTTCTTGCTCAATTGTGAACCCACCAGCCTCAAGCCCGCGTGCCAGTCTGTCAGTCTTGCGATGAACGCGCTGCGCGATCGCCTTTAGCCCTTCGGGGCCGTGGAATACCGCATAAAACGCCGCCATAACCGCCAGCAAGGCCTGCGCGGTGCAGACGTTCGACGTCGCCTTTTCGCGCCGGATATGCTGCTCGCGGGTTTGCAGCGATAAGCGATACGCCTTGTTGCCCCGACTATCGACTGTGACACCAACAATCCGCCCCGGCATGTTACGTTTGAACGCATCGCGACAGGCCATATAGGCCGCACTCGGGCCGCCAAAACCCATTGGAACGCCGAACCGCTGGGTCGAGCCGACGGCAATATCGGCCCCCATTGCGCCCGGTTCCTTCAACAGCGTCAGCGCCAGTGGATCAGCGATAACAACACCGATCGCTTTGGCGCCATGTAGCGCGGCCATATGATCGGTGAAATCGGTCAGAGTGCCATAGGTGCCCGGATACTGGAAAATCGCGCCAAACACGTCTTCGGGCACCAAGTCAGCGGGCGCACCAATGACAATCTTGATCCCCAAGGGGGCCGCACGGGTTTGCATCACGGCGATGTTTTGAGGATGGCAGTTTTCGTCCACGAAAAACGCGCTCGATTTGGATTTGGCAACCCGCTGCGCCATGGTCATTGCCTCGGCGGCGGCGGTTGCTTCGTCCAGCAAGGACGCGTTCGCCATATCCAGCCCGGTCAGATCGCAAACCATCGTCTGATAATTCAGCAATGCCTCAAGCCGGCCTTGGCTAATCTCGGGCTGATACGGGGTGTAGGCGGTATACCACGCGGGGTTTTCCAGAATATTGCGCTGGATCGCAGGCGGCGTGACGGTGCCGTGAAATCCCTGCCCGATCATCGTGCGCAGAACCGTATTCTTGCCCGCCACCTGCCGCATATGCCACAGCAATTCCCGCTCTGACTTGGGTTTACCAAACTCCAGCGGTTCCTTTTGGCGAATGCTGGCGGGCACCGTCTGATCTATCAATTCATCAAGCGTAGCCACGCCCAACACCTTCAGCATTTCCGCCATTTCAGCAGGCGACGGGCCGATATGGCGGCGGTTGGCAAAATCGTAAGGCAGATAGTCGGTGGGGGTGAATGGCATTACGGTAATCCTTACCCGATGAATTTGTTGTAAGCGGCTTCGTCCATCAACTCATCAAGCACTGACAGATCCTCGACCTTCAGTTTGAACATCCAGCCGTTGCCGGTGGGATCCTCATTGACCTGACCGGGGTTGTCTTCGAGCGTGGCGTTCACCTCGACGATTTCCCCGTCCAGTGGGGCCAGAATATCAGACGCGGCCTTAACACTTTCGATCACAACGACTTCGTCGTCCTTGGAAACGGTTGTGTCCGCCTCGGGCACTTCGACAAAAACGATGTCGCCAAGCTGTTCGGATGCGTGCGCGGTTATTCCAACGACGACAAGGTCATCCTCGACCCGTAGCCATTCATGTTCTTCGGTATATTTCATCGTTTTCTCCGTGGGTTAGCGTTTGTATGTGGACGGTCTGAAAGGCATCGGTGCAAGCGTTGCAGGCATGCGTTTGCCGCGCACTTCGCCGTAAATCTGGGTTCCGTCGGCAGCGTGTTCGATCGCTACATACCCCATCGACATCGGGCCGCCGATGCTTGGGCCGAACGCACCAGAGGTCACGGTGCCAATTGCCGCGCCACCTTCAGCGGTTGCAAATAAAACTGTGCCTTGGCGCATCGGTGCACGCCCATCAGGCAATATTCCAACGCGACGGCGACTGGCGCCATTTTCCAATTCTTCGAGAATCCGATCGGCACCCGGAAATCCCCCGGCCCGCGCACCGCCAGTGCGCCGCACTTTCTGGATGGCCCATTCAATGGCCCCCTCAACAGGGCTGGTGGTGGTGTCGATATCGTTGCCATAAAGGCAAAGCCCCGCCTCTAGTCGCAAACTATCGCGCGCGCCAAGCCCGATCGCTTCCACGCCGCTGATCGCCAGCAATGCCTCGCAAAGTGCCACTGCCTGCGCATCAGGCACCGAAATTTCATAGCCGTCCTCGCCGGTATAACCAGAGCGTGACACCCAACACTGAACGCCCAGCAAATCCATCGCGGTGGAATCCATGAACCGCATATCCACCGCCGCTGGGTTCAGGCTTGCCAGCGCGCCCTCGGCACCCGGCCCCTGCAATGCGACCAGTGAGCGGTCGGTGATAACCTCGATCTCGCAATCGTCGGACAGATGCGCCCGCATATGTGCAATGTCGGCGTCTTTACACGCGGCATTGACCACCAGAAACAGATGGTCACCCCGATTGGCTACCATAAGATCGTCTAGTATCCCACCAGATTCATTGGTAAATATAGCATAGCGCTGCCGACCTTCGGCCAGCGCCAAAATCGACACCGGCACCAGCCGTTCCAGCGCCGTTGCGGCATCTGCCAGATCACCGCTTTTGGGACGCAGGATCACCTGCCCCATATGGCTGACATCAAACAGCCCCGCCGCGTCGCGACAATGAAGATGCTCTTTCATCACGCCCATTGGGTATTGGACCGGCATTTCATAGCCAGCAAAGGGCACCATTTTGCCACCAAGCCCCACATGCAGATCAAATAAAACCGTGCGCTTCAGCTCGCCCATGCCGCCCCTCATCTGTTTGGCCGGGTTTCTGATCCACCCGGCAGCACCTGCGGCAGGGTTCCCTGCCGTTTTGATGCCCCCTCTGTCCTTTCGCCTGAGATCGTTATCCCTTCGGCGGGCGCTTTTGCGCCACTCTCCAGAGTGTGTGGCCCAGCACAGGTCCTTTTGCCTGAGAGTTTCCGGGGCGGTTGCTCCTTCGGCACTGGCGTGAACCAGATTCTCCCTGCGCTGACGCGGGCGACGCTAATGCACCGCCGTGGTGCAGGCAAGGGCTTGTGTTCTGCCGGGCGGCGGGGCATCCGATAATATATGAAAAATCAGTTCATATTTGGCTACGGGTCGCTGGTGAACCAGGCAACCCATGATTACGAAACCTCGCTGACCGCACGCCTGTCGGGCTGGAAACGGATCTGGCGCCACACCGAAACGAACCCGGTCGCATTTTTGACAACCGAACCCGATGTTAACTACGACATAGACGGACTGATTATTCAGGTGGCGCATGAAAACCCGGCGCTGGAACTGCGCGAGCAAGCCTACAAGCGCGCCGATGTCAGCCACATTACCAGCCACGACCACCCCGGCCCTACCCATATTCACACCTACACGCTGGTTCGAGATCAGCATGGACCTGCCAGCCGGGACCGCCCGATCCTGCTTAGCTATCTTGATGTGGTTGTGCAGGGCTATTTCCGCGAATTTGGCGAAGACGGCGTGCAGCATTTCTTTGAGACCACAGAAGGCTGGGACACGCCGGTTTTAGATGATCGTGCCGATCCGTCCTATCCGCGCCACCAGAAACTGATGCCCAACGAAACGGGCCTGACTGATAGCTGGCTGGCCAAATTATCTGCGGTTGTGAAATAAGGATAGCAACCGGGCTTGTCGCTGAAACCGGGGGGCCTTTGGCGGCGCTTCTATTTCAGATTTAGCGATCACTTTCCGCGACAACCACAAAGCAATCAATCCGAACACCAACCCACCAAACGCCTGCCCGATCAAAACGCCGGGCGCGCCGAAAAAATATGCCCCCAGCAGCACTGTGGGGATAGTTCCCAGCGTATGTCGCCCCCAGTTGATCCACGTAGAATAATAAGGGTGGCCCAGATTGTTGAACGCCGAATTTGACACGAAAATCAGCCCGTTAAAGAAAAACGCCAGCGCCAGCGGGCCACAGAACAGAAAGACCAGCTGGCGGCTGATGCCTTCGGCCTGAAACAGCATCACAATAGTGTCGCGCATCAGGAATAAAATCAGCGAAACTACGAGCACCACCACGGCCGTGAACAATATCCCCTCGCGAAAGGCAGTTTTTACCCGGTCATGTTGCCCGGCACCGGAATTTTGCGCAATGATCGGCCCAATCGCGCCCGACAGCGCAAAAATCACCCCAAAGGCGACCGGTGTCAGGCGTGAAATGATCGCCATACCAGCCACCGCCGCCTCGCCATATTGCGCCATGGACCGCGTCACATAGGCCTGCCCAATCGGCGTGGCTAATTGCGTAAGGATCGCCGGAAAGGCAATGGTCATGACCGGTGATAAGTCAGCCAAAATTGCCGCCCGCTTGGGCATATGTAAACCGCCGTAGTGGCGCACAATAGGATAGAGCGATGCAAAACAAATTGCGCCACGTGCGGCGACACTTGCGATCGCGGCACCGGTCAGGTCCAGATCAAAACCGAAGATTAGGATCGGGTCTAGGACGGCATTCACGATACCCCCGAACAAGGTCGCGAACATCGCGCGGCGCGAATCTCCGTGTGCGCGCAGGATGGCACCGCCCACCATTGCTGCAACCAATACCGGCAACGACGGAATGATAATCGACAGGTATTCCACCGCCAGATCCAGCGTTTCGCCTGACGCCCCCATCAGGCCCGCCAGCGTTTCCAGATTGAACCAGACCACCGCCGCAAAAATCACGCTGATCAACACACCGATAAGCAGCGTATTGGTCGCGCGTTGCCGGGCCAGATCTTCATCCCCTGCCCCAAGCGCGCGTGCCACCAGCGCGCCGGCGGCAATCGCCATACCGATCCCGAAACTTGACGTGAAAAACAGGATTGCGCCAGCATACCCGACCGCCGCTGCAAGTTCAGCGTTGCCCAGCATTGAGATGAAAATCATATCGACCAGATCGACGAAAAAGATCGCCATCAATCCGATCGAAGCGGTCAGCGACATCACCGTTACATGGCGCAGTAAGCTGCCTTCAAGAAATGCTGCCTTTGGAGCGTTCATCGCTTTTTCCCCGGCGGACCAATCCCGCCAAACCCAACCTTATGCGAGAAACACTATTTCGCCGACAGAATTTTAGTCAACACGCATGGTCACAATTTCGGCGCGACCTGCATCAGCGCCATAACATCAGCCATTTCCGGCCCACGTTCGCGCCCGGTAACTGCGTGGCGCAACGGCATAAACAGCCCGCGCCCTTTGCGCCCAGTTTTTTCCTTTACCGCCGCAGTCCAACTTCCCCAAGTATCTGAATCAAAGGGCATTTCAGGAAGTATCGCAAACGCCTCGGCCACAAATTCGCGGTTATCTTCCGCGACCAATGGCGTGGCACCGTCGCGAAACAAAGCCCACCAGTCATCCATTTCGCCCCGCGCACCGATATTGTCGCGCACGACGTCCCAGAACTTGGGGGCAATAGCCTCCGGCACACCAAGGGCGGCGATCTGCGGCGCGACGGCCCCGTAATCTAGCGTCGACAGAAAGCGCGCTGACAGTGGGTCCAGATCGGCCTCATCAAATTTGGTCGGGGCCGCCCCAAAATGCGTAATGTCAAAGCCCGCAACCAAATCGTCAAGCGAGCCGAAAACCTCTACCGGATCAGACGATCCAAGCCGTGCCATCAGGGAAAGCAGCGCCATCGGCTCGACCCCACGGGCGCGCATATCGCGCAACGAAAGCGTGCCCAGACGTTTAGACAATCCTTCGCCTTTGGGTCCGGTTAACAACGAATGATGCGCAAATTCCGGAACCGTGCCGCCAAGGGCGCTGATAATCTGAATCTGGGTTGCCGTGTTGGTCACATGATCCGATCCGCGCACCACATCGGTGATGCCAAAATCAATATCGTCGCAGACCGAGGCCAGCGTATACAGGAACTGCCCGTCACCGCGGATCAGAACCGGGTCCGACACGCTGGCCGCATCAATCGAGCGATCCCCCAGAATGCCGTCTGTCCACTCAATCCGTTCAAGATCGAGCTTAAAGCGCCAATGCCCCGCCCCACGTTCAGCCCGCAGCGCATCTTTTTCAGCGTCCGACAATGCCAGTGCCGCCCGGTCATAAACCGGCGGACGTCCCATGTTCAGCTGTTTCTTACGTTTCAGATCCAGCTCAATAGGTGTTTCAAAACACTCATAAAACCGGCCCTTGGCGCGCAGATCATCTGCCGCAGCCTCGTAGCGCTCCAACCTTACGGATTGGGTTTCCACCCGATCCCATTCCAGTCCCAGCCATTCCAGATCTTCTTTGATCGCATCGCAATACTCGGGCTTTGAGCGTTCCGGGTCAGTATCATCCAGCCGCAGAATGAACTGCCCGCCAGCTTTGCGCGCGATCAAAAAATTAAACAGAGCCGTGCGTAGGTTACCAATATGCAGGTATCCAGTGGGTGACGGTGCGAAACGGGTAACAGTCATCGGTATTCTCCTGAACAGATGGGTGCTTTTTCACAGGCGGTCGCATTTGTCCATGTTTTGCATCACACCACCTATCACAATCAGCCAGAGGTCGGCGCGATCACGTTGACGTGAGGTCAATTTCCCCCCGCCGATGTTAGACTGCTGTTACCCCCTTTTCCAACTGCAAGGATTTCAAATGCCCCATTTCCCGAAATTGACCCGAAGATCGACCCTGTTAGGTGCCGCTGCAATACCGGCAGCACTTGCAGCAACCCGACCTGCTTTTGCCAGCGCCAAAATGATGGGCGCGGGCACCAGCCCCTTTAACCGCTTCAAGCTTGGCGGGTTTGAAGTGACTGCCCTGCTGGCAGGTTCGCGCACTGTTGAAGGTGCGCAGGGTATATTCGGCATGAATGTCTCTGAAGACGAATTTTCCAAGGTCTCAGCCGCCAACAACATCCCAGCCGACAAGGCACAATTCTTTTTCACCCCAACCGTGGTGAACACCGGATCCGAGTTGATCCTGTTTGACACCGGTCTGAACGGCGCGGGTATCGCGGGCGCATTGGGTGCGGCCGGCTATTCCACCGATCAGGTTGATACAGTTGTCATCACCCATATGCACGGTGACCATATCGGCGGGCTTATGACTGACGGTTCGCCGACATTCGCAAATGCCCGCTACATTACCGGCGCGACCGAGCATAATCACTGGGCTGCCGCCGGAAATGAGGGCTTTGACAACAACGTCGCCCCGCTCAACGATAAAATGACGTTTCTGGACGGTGGCGCTGCCGTTGCATCGGGCGTCACCGCTGTCAGTGCGCCGGGCCATACACCGGGCCACATGGGCTATATGCTGGAAAGCAATGGCGCACAGTTAATGCTGATCGCCGACTTGGCGAACCATTACGTCTGGTCGCTGGCCTATCCTGATTGGGAGGTTCGCTTTGACATGGACAAAGCGCGCGCGGCAGCTTCCCGGCGCGAAGTTCTGGGCATGCTGGCCGCCGACAAAGTGCCCTTCATCGGCTATCACATGCCGTGGCCCGCGATGGGTTACGCCGAAGCACGCAACGACGGTTTCAAATACGTGCCGGCAAGCTACCAACTGATGTTGGAATAATCCAACCACTCCGAATACAGCATCGGGCGCAGTTTATGCTGCGCCCGTTTTAGCCTTGTCGTGATCCGCCTCTAACGCGCATGATGGTGTCATTCGAAACCGTTTTCAGGCCAGCCAATGACAGCAATCGTAACGATCACCCTTAATCCGGCTGTCGATATATCCTCTACAGTCCCCATGATTTCCGCAGGCCCCAAACTAAGATGTGCAGCCCCGGCTGTTGATCCCGGCGGCGGCGGGCTGAATGTTTCCCGGGCCATTAAGATATTGGGCGGAACCAGCACTGCGTTTTTTGAACTCGGGGGCTCCTCGGGAAGGCGGCTGGCTGCTTTGCTGGAAGCCGAGGGGATCAGCACCCGTGCATTCCCAACATCCGGCGAAACCCGTCAGAATTTCGCGATCACTGAAACCTCGTCGGGCAAACAATACCGCTTTATGATGCCGGGGCCCGAGTGGTCGCGCAAAATGGCCAGCGACGCGCTTGACGCAATTGAAAGGACCGTTGGCGCGAGCAATATTGTAGTGATCAGCGGCAGCATGCCACTGGGCTTGCCGGATGATTATCTTTCCACACTGATCGGACTGTTGCGCACAAAACCAGCCACCGTGATCGTTGATACTTCTGGCGCGCCGCTGCGCCATCTGGTCGAGCATCCGACCGGCGTGGATTTCTTACGGCTGGATCGCCACGAGGCCGAAGACCTTGCCGGCCATCCACTGGAAACACGTGCCGACAGCACCGGTTTTGCCGCCGGGTTACTAGATGCAGGCGTGGCGGATACCGTGCTTGTTGCGCATGGGCCCGACGGAACATCCCTTGTCAGCACCACGCAGAGGTTTCATTGCAGTCATTCCGTTGGCAAGGTTGTCAGCGCGGTGGGTGCCGGTGACAGCTTTGTGGGTGGCTTTACCCTTGCACTGTCGCGTGGATTATCTGCAAGCGAAGCCCTGCGGCACGGCACCGCCGCCGCCAGTGCTGCTGTGCTGACAGAAGCCACCCGTTTGTGCCGACGCGAAGATGCGGACCGCTTCCTGTCCCGTTGTGAACTGACGACGCTTTGATCGCGCCGTCACCCCGGATCGCGCCACCGGTTAACAATTGGATAACGCCGATCCAGCCAGAATGACCGCAAGGTCAATCGAACACCGGGTGCTGCCTGATGGCGTTTATATTCCGAAATATAAACCAAATGTTCGATCTTTTTGACGGATTCACGCTCGAACCCTTGGGCGACGATCTCGGATACCGATTCTTCACGATCAATCAGCCCTTCAAGAATTGCATCCAGCACATCGTAAGGCGGCAGGCTGTCTTCGTCTTTTTGGTCATCGCGCAGCTCTGCCGAGGGTGGCTTGTCGATCACATTGGGCGGGATCACCACACCTTCTGGCCCAAGCATCCAAGGCCTGTGATTGGCATTGCGCCAACGGCATGTCTCAAAAACTCTTGTTTTATAAAGATCTTTTACCGGGTTATAGCCGCCCGCCATGTCGCCATAGATCGTCGCATAACCAACAGCGACCTCGGATTTGTTGCCCGTGGTCAGCAACATTTCACCGAATTTGTTGGACATCGCCATAAGCAACAGCCCACGCAAACGACTTTGGATATTCTCTTCGGTCAACCCCGGCTTAGTGCCCTCAAAAAGCGGCGCAAGGGTCGAGGTAACGGCTTGGCGGGCCTCACCGATCGGCACAAAATCATAGCGGCAGCCAAGGTTTTCGGCGATTTCTTTGGCGTCATCCAGTGAAGCCTGCGACGTGTATTCGGACGGCAGCATGACGCAGCGCACATTATCCGGCCCCAGAGCATCCGCTGCAATCACCGCGACGATCGCGCTGTCAATTCCACCCGAAAGCCCAAGCAGGACATCGGAAAATCCTGTCTTGCGGATGTAATCGCGCAAGGCTTGCACCATGGCGCGATAGTCCTGTTCCCATTCATCAGGCAGGCTGGCCATCTGACCCTTTTCAGCCCGCCAGCCGTCGGCTGTCCGCTTGAAATCCACATGCGCGACGCATTCATCAAACACCGGCAATTGCACTGCCAGTTCGCCACCGGGGTTCAGCACGAATGATCCGCCGTCAAACACCTGATCGTCCTGCCCGCCGACCATATTGACATAGACCAGCGGCAGGCCAGTCTCGACGACGCGCGAAACCATATGCCCGACGCGGACATCCATCTTCTTACGGTAATAAGGTGACCCGTTGGGGATAATCAGCAACTCGGCCCCGGTTTCCTGCAGCGTTTCAGCAACGTCCACATACCAGGCATCCTCGCAGATCGGGCTGCCGACCCGAACACCACTGACATCGTAGGGGCCAGCCAATGGGCCTGCATCAAACAGGCGAACCTCATCAAACACCGTTTCATTGGGCAAATGATGTTTAAGCACGCGCCGAACGATTTTGCCGCCCTTAAGGATATAATAGGCATTATATAGCGCCCCGTCCTGTGTGTATGGTCCGCCGATTGCCAAGGTCGGTCCATCGGCACAGTCAACCGCCAGCTTGTCAATTGCAGCCACCGCATCGGCGATAAAGGCCGGTTTCATCACCAGATCCTGCATATTGTAACCGGTAATGAACATTTCGCTCAGCGCCACCATATCAGCGCCAGCCGCGCGCCCCTGCTCCCAAGCATCACGAGCTTTGGCGGCATTGCCGACGATATCCCCGACAGTCGGGTTCATCTGTGCGATAGTAAGGCGAAATCGGTCGTTCATGGTGCAATCCATTTTATGTTGTCAAAGGTCTTAGCAGACTGATCGTCAGGGGAAAGACGCACGACACCAAAAAGCGTTGTCACTCCATGCTTGCTCCACTAGGTTTGGCACAAAGTTTGGTGTGGAATGCTTGGGCAGGCAATTGGGGGCGAACGTGCAGAAATCTGGAATTCGTAGCAAGGCACTTAGTTTGGCGATTGGCGGCGTGTTGCTGTTGGCCGGTCCGGTGTCAGCGCAGCAAAACGGCGATGTCACCACCAAGCAATATGATGACGGCGGTGTCTACGAGGGGTCTTTCAAAGAAGGCCGCCAACATGGCTCTGGCACTTATCGGCTACCAAACGGTTACGAATATTCAGGCGAGTGGGTCGACGGAGAGATTTTGGGCCAAGGCGTTGCCCGTTTTCCCAACGGCTCAGTCTATGAGGGCGCATTTGCCAAAGGCAAACCCGAAGGCCTTGGAAAGATCACGTTTGCAGACGGCGGCACCTATGAGGGCGATTGGCTGGACGGCAAGATCGACGGATCTGGCCTTGCCGTGTATTCCAACGGCGTGCGCTATGAAGGTGGCTTTAAACAAGCCCTGCACCACGGTCAGGGCCGGATGGAAAGCCCGAATGGCTATATCTACGAAGGTTCATGGCAGGACGGTATAAAGCAAGGCCATGGGCGGATCACCTATCCGGACGGGGCCGTCTATCAGGGATCATTGGTCGACGGCGAGCGCGATGGCGAAGGCACGTTGACAATGCCCGGTGGCCTAGAGTTCGTCGGTCAGTGGAAAGGCGGCCAGATCAATGGTCAGGGAACGCTGACCCAGCCCAACGGCGACCGCTATCAAGGCGCAATGGTTAACGGCGAACGGCAAGGCGATGGCAAGGTTACCTATGCCAACGGCGACACCTATATCGGGCAATTTCAGGCCGACAACCGGCATGGCACCGGCACGTTCGCCGGCGCGGACGGCTACACCTATGTTGGTGCGTGGGTCGGTGGACGCATCGAAGGGACAGGTAAGGTCACCTATCCTGACGGGTCCGTTTACGAAGGTCAGTTTCGCGATGATCTGGCCGACGGCACCGGAAAAATCATCTATCCGGACGGAAATTCCTATGTAGGCGAATGGCGCGCTGGCGTAATCGACGGCACGGGGATTGCTCAGTATGCAAATGGGCTGACCTACGAAGGCGAATTCAAAAATGCCAAGAACCACGGTCAGGGCACAATGACATTTGCCGACGGCTATACTTATGTCGGCGCATGGTTTGAAGGGCAGCGCCACGGCGATGGTCGCGCGACTTATGCCGACGGCACGGTATATGTAGGTCAATTTGTGGATGGAAAACGCGAAGGCAAAGGCACGATCACGATGGCCGATGGCTTTACCTATACTGGCGACTGGAAATCCGGCGAGATTGAGGGACAGGGCGTGGCAACTTACGCCAACGGCGATGTCTTTGAGGGCACGTTCCGCGCAGGCAAGCGCCACGGGTCCGGCACGGTTCGGTATTCCTCGGGGCAGCAGGCCAGCGGCACTTGGGAAAGTGGCGCCCTAAAGGAAGAAGCCGCGACCGAGTAGCCCGCGCGCTTAAGCATCAAAACTAAAACGTCATTGGTGCTTTTCTTTTCTTCGGCCCCATGTATAGATTGTGACATGGTCACTGCGAATACATACATTTTAAACCGGGGCGCTTTAGCTGCCCTGCCTTTGCGTGACCTACTTCTTCTTAGCTGCCTCTGAGCGTGCCTTCGGCGCGACCGCTCAGAGGTGAACAGCGTCACAAACATCAGCTAAGCTAGAATAAAGAAAGATTATCCAATGACATCGAAAAGCGAACAGGACCGCGTCCTGATATTTGACACCACCCTGCGTGACGGCGAGCAAAGCCCCGGCGCAACTATGACCCATGATGAAAAGGTGGAAATCGCTTCCATGCTTGACGACATGGGCGTGGACATCATTGAGGCTGGCTTTCCAATCGCCAGTCAGGGTGATTTTGAAGCCGTTCGCGATATTGCCAAACAGGCGCGCAATTCTGTGATTTGCGGCCTGTCTCGCGCGAATATCGGCGACATCGACCGCAGCTGGGACGCAATCAGGCACGCACCACAGCCGCGCATTCATACGTTTGTTGGCACCTCGCCGCTGCACCGGGCGATCCCGAACCTTAATCAGGACGAGTTGGCCAACCTCATCCATGAAACCGTGACCCATGCGCGCAACCTGTGTGACAATGTGCAGTGGTCACCAATGGACGCCACACGGACCGAGCTGGATTATTTGCGCCGGGTCGTCGAGATTGCGATCAAAGCCGGGGCCACGACGCTGAATATCCCCGACACCGTTGGTTACACCGCCCCACGCGAAAGCGCTGATCTGATCCGGATGCTGATCGAAACCGTGCCGGGCGCGGATGAAGTCGTGTTTTCAACCCATTGCCACAATGACCTTGGCATGGCGACCGCCAACAGCCTTGCCGCTGTCGAGGCTGGGGCCCGTCAGATCGAATGCACAATCAACGGGTTGGGCGAACGCGCCGGTAATACCGCGCTGGAAGAGGTCGTGATGGCACTGAAGGTGCGCAACGACATCATGCCTTACCGGACCGAGGTGGATACCACCAAGATCATGGCGATCAGTCGCCGGGTTGCCACTGTTTCTGGCTTTGCGGTTCAATATAACAAAGCGGTCGTGGGCAAAAACGCCTTTGCCCATGAAAGCGGCATCCATCAGGACGGAATGCTGAAAAATGCCGAGACGTTTGAAATCATGCGGCCTCAGGATATTGGGCTGGCTGAAACCAACATCGTCATGGGCAAACATTCGGGCCGGGCGGCCCTGCGTTCCAAGCTGAAGAATTTTGGCTTTGAGTTGGCCGACAATCAGCTGAACGATATGTTCGTGCGTTTCAAAGCACTGGCTGACCGCAAAAAGGAAATCTACGACGATGACCTGTTGGCGCTGATGCGCGACAGCGAAACCGATGCCGTCCATGACCGTATTCAGGTGAAATCGCTGCGCGTGGTCTGCGGAACTGACGGGCCGCAAACTGCCGATTTGGTTCTGATCCTGGACGGCGAAGAAAAATCCTGCACGGCCACCGGCGATGGCCCGGTTGACGCCACTTTCAATGCGATCAAGGAATTGTTCGCGCATCAGGCGCGGCTGCAGCTGTATCAGGTTCATGCCGTGACCGAGGGCACCGATGCACAAGCAACCGTCAGCGTGCGCATGGAAGAAGACGGCAGGATCGTCACCGGCCAATCAGCGGACACGGATACGGTTGTGGCCTCGGCCAAAGCCTACGTAAATGCGCTGAACAAGCTGTTGGTTCGGCGGGCCAATTCTGCGCCGGATAACGACGTCAAAACCGTCAGCTTTCGCGACTCGGTCTGAACAATTAGCGGCGAATTGGCGCTTAAAGGGCGTAATCCTGCCCTTTCGTCAGCGCAATTGTATGCGTATAAGAAACAATAAATCCGCGGCTTTCAGAGTCGCGGGTAAATTGTGATACCGGAACAGGAAATTCGGAGCATGGCAGGTTTTGCAG
>JAHRVC010000250.1 GCA_019090885.1 Marinosulfonomonas sp. | reverse complement strand
TCCACAGGAAGAGAGCTTTCAATTTTGTAAATTTTATTAATAAAATCAATTGCTTCTTCCAAATTAATGCTCGGGTAGTTTGGGCTTCTTCGGCGGATTTTTATTGGCATAATAACTCTCCTAACTGTTAAATTTAGCCTATATTACAGTTAACGCAGAACAAATCAAGAAAAAAACAGTCTATATTGGGATATCAGCTTGACTTTCCGAGAAATTTATGGTAGGCTGTCTTTGTTGCCTGGAAACAGAAACGGCCCGGAGCGGTAACTCCGGGCCGTGAAAGTAGCCAGCGTCTCTCGGGGATCGACTGTGCCCAACCGAGAGCGAAGGCGGTAATGTTCGTCTAACGACGTTAATTTAGCGTTATCGCCCTGAGAATGCAAGTGGCACCTAACATAAGGAGAAGGCCAATGGCTGCATATATTGCATGTCACTGGGTTGATTCGTATTTTCGCGTGCGCTTCGGCCGACGCGAATACGTGATTGGCCATTGGCGTTGCTGCGGTTGATCCGTAGCTGACGCCGAAACCGATTTCTAACTGTCATGGCGTAGCCGATGGTTGGTATCATTTCCCCCGGAGCAAGTATTCCGGGGGAAACAAGCCGTAGGTTGGGTGCCGACCCACCATCCGCCCTTGACGCACGTATCACCCAATGATACACACCCCACATGATCCAAAGCACGCGCGGCAAGCTGATCCAGACCGTCCTTGACGAACGACCCCGCAAAGGCTTTCCGGCTGGCATTTTCCGCCGCGCATCCGCACTTATCACCGCGCTGGATGCCGCTGTGGAACTTGACGACCTGCGATCACCACCGGGCAAGCGGCTGGAAGCGCTGAAAGGAAACCGTAAAGGCCAGTATTCCGTCCGCATCAATAACCAGTGGCGTTACTGCTTTGACTGGACGCCAAGCGGTCCTGCTAATGTTGAACTGGTTGACGACCACTGAAAAGGAAAACCCATGTCGCTTGTCAAAAACCCGTCCCATCCCGGCGAAGTTCTGTATACTCTTTACCTCGTCCCACTGGAAATGAGCGCCATCACCCTGGCCCGCCGCCTGAACCTGCCGCGCACCCGCATTGAACGCCTGATCAAAGGTACCACCGGCATGTCCCCCGACACAGCGTTTCGCCTTGCCCATTTCTTTGGCACAACGCCGCAATTCTGGATGAACATGCAGATCAACTACGACATCGCCCACACAAAAGTGGATTTCAGCAAAATCGAGCCGCTATCGGCTTGAAGCCCTACATCGCAAACCGCAACACCAGTTATGGCACCACGGCCAACACTCGCAACCATTTCAACTCGACGTCGGCCGGAGATCATTCTATTCTGCTGATCTAAACTTCCGCTGCCAACGGAGCACCCTATGACCCTCTTCAAACGCATCCCAACTTTCCTGCTCGCCCTTACCCTTCTCATCACAACGTCCGCCAATGCCGACACACTCGTCATACCAGCGGACACAACACTGATAATCCTGCGCCACGCGGACCGGTATGAAGAAGACCTGAACGCCCGCGGCATCGCTCGCGCCGCTGCCTTACCGGGTGCTCTTGCGGGGGTCGCAATCGACGCAATCTATAGCCCGGACCTGAAGCGCAATCTGGATACTGCGGCCCCGCTGGCAGCTGAGCGCGGGCTAAGCGTCACCACCCGCGCCACAAAAAATGTCGCCGCAGCCATGTTCGCCGATAACCCCGGCAAGACCATCGTCTGGGTCGGCAATAAGGGTAATATCAACGTGATCTGGGATGACATCGGCGCACAAGACCCGCCGCCGCTGGCCTATGGTGACCTATTCATCGTTCGCCCGGACGCATCCGGAAACCCGGTCGTGACACGCAAAACCTACGGGGTTGTGGCGGGCAATTGAGGTCTGTCGTTATGCCCCGCCAAGCCCCGATCCTATGGTCCTTTCGCCGCTGTCCCTATGCGATGCGAGCGCGCCTGGCGATAGCTTCGGCGCGCATCCCGGTAGAGCACCGCGAAATCCTGTTGCGCGACAAGCCCGCTGAATTTCTAGCCACCTCACCCAAAGGCACGGTTCCGGTCATCGACGTTGACGGTCTGGTGATCGAGGAAAGCTTTGACGTGATGCTTTGGGCGCTAAACCAGAATGACCCCGAAAATTGGCTGGATGTGCCGCCAAACGCCTATGACCTGATTGCCCAGGCAGAAGGTCCGTTCAAAACTGCGTTGGATCGCTATAAATACGCCAGCCGGATTGAAGACTCCGACCCTAAAGCAGACCGCGCCGAAGGGTCCGCCTTTCTGGTAGAACTCGACACGATGCTATGTAATCAATCCTGCCTTGCTGGCACAAATTATCGGCTGACCGACATGGCAATTCTGCCATTTGTTCGCCAATTCGCTCATGTGGATCTGGATTGGTTCAACGCACAGCCCTGGCCAGACCTGTCTCGTTGGCTGGAGGATTTCAAATCCTCTGACCGGTTCCGCGGCATCATGGCGAAATATCCACTGTGGACACCTAAACCGGTTTCATGAGGGGGGCTGCATCCTAACACAGGACGCCGAGCCAGCGCCGGAGCGCGAAATCAAAATTGATTAATAGAGAAAATTGAGTGTTTGCTAGGAAATTTGGCCATGCTAATCGCCAACGTTGCCTGCCATTTCGGAACGAGGCGACCAAACGAGTTAATGCAACCATACGCCAGTGTTAAGTTGTGGGCGCTTAGAATTGAAGGCAACCGGGGCCGCTCTGCGTGTTGAACGAAAACTAATTGCTGCTTTTGGTTCTTGCGAAGTATTAGTGAAATCCACGTCACGGCCTGCCAAAGCGGCTTTACGTCCGGTGCGAGCTTTTTGAATAAGGTTTGTCATGATAGCGCCTCTGCATCTGGTGTTTCCTAAATTTACACTAAAGCCACAATCACTACACAATTTGGACATTGTTGTAACTTCGTGACCAAAAAGGGGCGGTAGTTCGTCACAAAAGCGTCGATTTTCGGTTTTTTTCTTGATCCGCGAAAACCACAATTGGCCGAAGAAATGCCAAAATCCATTTTTAATTAATATTAACAACTAGTTAAATATTTCCCATGGCGAAAATTTTTAACATAAACACCAAAAAGGGAGATTTCATTTTTCCTGCCTAAACTCATTTTTCCTCAAAATCCCTTGATACAATTACCTTAGATTGCACTGATTGAGGCAAGATTGGAATTAGTGGGTCCCGCCAAAGCCCGAAAAACGGCCCAGTTTTTTAGCAAGTATGCACGTAAGACGCCAAGGTATGCTTTCACGCGCCATACTGGGTTTGGACACCAATATAGAAGCCGCGCTTTGGCCTCATCGCATCGAGCGGGCAAAACAAGACACCGCGCTGCGACCAACTATGCACGAATTTTCTTGCTTTTGTGTCCACCACAGCCCATATGCGCCTTGCGAACGTTATTCTTTTTCGACCACTGTTCTCCTTTTCGGCTACAGTCTATCGATCTTGCACTGACTAAGCCGGGCCATCGCACTTACGCGGGTGGCATTGTACTTAAGGAGAAATCACGATGGCTAATGGCACCGTGAAATGGTTCAACTCAACCAAAGGTTTTGGCTTTATTGA
>JAHRVC010000249.1 GCA_019090885.1 Marinosulfonomonas sp. | reverse complement strand
CCCCGGTCGTGCTTGGATTGATCCTGGGCGGATTTGCAGAAGTGAACCTGCGCATATCATTGATGATCGGACAGGGAAGCTGGTCAATTCTTTGGGCAAACAACCTAAGCAAGTTTCTTATAGCACTGACGCTTTTCGTTGTTCTCATGCCGCTGATCAAGGCAGCATGGGCAAAACGGGGCCGCAAAGCAAAACCGGAAGGCTGATTGGCCACCGGCATATATGCCTTCAGTTGCGCCCCTGCTTTACTGGTCGACAGTGTCGCTTAAACGGCAAAGCACCAGATGCAGAGCATCAACAATCTGGGCCGACGAGGATGTATTTTTGTCCACGACCCCCATAGTCCGCTGCAGCGGCGGCTTGCCAAATGGAACGGTGCGGATATTTTCCGGGAATGGCCTTAGCGCACCCTGATTGGGCACCACGGCGACGCCCAGCCCATGATGCACCATCAACACGATGGAAGAAAACGATTCAATATCCATCATCAGTTTTGTTTCGATGCCGCGCTGACGAATTTCATTGTCGATGGTATCAGCAACCCGTGCGTCGCTTTTAAACCGGATATATGGATAGGCTTCCAGCAACTCTTTGTCGGTTTTTTCAGGAACAGATTTTGGCGCGATGACCACCAGCGGTTCAATTGCAAACGGGGTCCAGCGTAACCTTTCTGAAAGCACCGGCGGCTCTGGCACGACAGCGGCGTCCAGGCGTCCGGTTTCGACCATCGACACCAGTTCCTCTGCCCTGCCGCTGTTCACGCTGATCTGTAATTCCGGATAGCGAACCCGCAGGTTAGATAATGCTTCCGGCAACAAGCCCGTCAGCGCGGCCTGAATTGAACCCAGGAACAGATTTCCCAACAAACGGTCGCCGGTCACTTCCCTGATAATACGCTCATACTGGGCAACAACTTCGCGCGCGCCAGCAATAAGGGTCTGCCCCTGCACCGTCAGCACCGGCGGGCGGCTGGTGCGGTCAAACAACTTGATCTGAAGTTCATCCTCGGTTTTGCGCACATGCTGGCTGATCGCGGATTGGGTCAAACCAACAGCATTCCCTGCTGCTACAAATGTTTTGTAGTCGGCTATGGCGATCAGGATCTTTAAATGACGTATATCCATTGGCCCATACCATTAATTATTCTAAGCTTGGCAATTAGATATATTCGTTTGCCTAATGTCAATTGGCCGCTTACCGTGGATAAGCAACGGCGCATCAATCAAGGTTTGATCGACGGAAACTGAAAGAATAATTCATCAAAAAAAATTGCAAAGGTTGTGCGAAAACAATGCGTTCCAAGGTAATGATAACCGGCCCCGGTATTGCGGATGAAGCCCTTTCGCTTTTGGACAATAACGACATCGAAGTGTTGCGGGTTCTGCCCGAAGTCACCACACCGGACATAGTCGATTTGGTTAGCAGCACCCAACCTGATGGCTTTATCATCCGGACTAATCAAATCAACCAAGCCGTAATTAACGCATCTGAAAAATTGCGGATCATCGTCAAACATGGCGTTGGGGTGAACAATATCGACGTCGAGGCCGCAACCAACCGTGCCATCCCGGTTCTTATAACACGCGGCGCCAATAGCCGTTCGGTTGCCGAACATGCGCTGACACTAATCTTGGCGCTGCAAAAGAACGTGCAGCGCTTCAGCACCGGAATTCGCGCCGGAAAATGGGAGAGGGCTGGTTATCAGGGCGGCGAACTGACAGGAAAGCATCTGGGTCTTGTTGGCATGGGAAATATCAGCCGCGAGTTGATCGAACTTGTGCAACCATTTCGCATGCAGATTACGTTCTTTGACCCCTACGCGACAGACGATCAGCCGGGCATTGAGCGCGCCACATCCTTGGAAAATATGCTGGCGAATGTCGATGTTCTTAGCATCCACTGCCCCCTTACGCCCGAGACAAAAAACCTGATCGGCGCGCAGCAACTCGCATCCATGAAGCCCAGTGCAATCATCGTCAACACGGCCCGGGGCGGGATTATTAATGAGGCTGACCTTGCTCAATCCCTTCGCAACGGCACAATTTCGGGCGCGGGTCTGGATAGTTTTGAACAGGAACCGCCACAGGGCGATCATCCGCTTTGGGAGTTTTCAAACGTCATTTCAACGCCTCATATCGCCGGTGCCACAGCTGAATCTATGGTGCGGATGGGCACAACGGCGGCCCAGCATATTATTGACTATTTGCATCAAAATACGGTGGACCGGGACAGCACGCTGAACCCAAAGGTTCTGTAATTTCCTTTGGCGTGGCGCGCCGTAAGTTACAGCAGAATCTGTGTTGCGAAATGGCAGAATAGATTTGAACTATTCACATGGAATTTTTTGATATTGCATTGAAAACAATTAGTTACACACCATCATTATAAAATATAATTCTAAAGATTATCTATATTCATTTTACTTATTATATGAGCCCTTTAGAGTGGAAAACTGAATGCAACCTTTCGTCGGTGGGTGATTATCCTGCGACACAAAATTCGAAATTTGCAAACAGAATTGACCATCAATCAGATCAAAACAACCGGGCGAATAACTGTCATGAAACGTGAAAAAAACAAACTCAAAGCGAAACTGGATAACGGGCAGGTCGCGGTCGGCAGCGCAATGTATTCCTGGAGCCCGAACACGATGGAAGTGGCGGGCTATTCCGGCCTTGATTTCATGCGCATCGATACCGAACACGCCTGGCGCCGCGATGCCGAGATCGAAAACCTGATCCGCGCGGCCTATATGACCAATATTGTCCCGCTTATCCGGCTGGACGGAAACGATCCAAACCTGCCGGGGAAGGCATTTGAAATTGGTGCGGGCGGAATAATTGTCACCGATATTGAAACGGTTGAGGCGGCCAAACAACTGGTGGCCAACTGCAAGTTCCCGCCCATGGGGCGTCGCGGATATAGCGGCAATTGCTGGTCGGGCGGTTGGGGCGCTAGGGCCGGTGGCGATTGGGTTGCCTGGAGCAATCAGGAACTTTTGGTTGGGGTGATGGTCGAAAACCCGGAAACCATCGACCGGGTTCAAGATATTCTGGCGGTGCCGGGCATTGATTTTGCCCTTTTCGGGCCCGCTGATTATTCAATGGCGTTTGGTCAGGGCAAACCTTTGAAACAGGATGACCGCGTGACAGACGCGCTGCACAAGACCATCGCGGCAGCAAAAGCCACCGGAACACACGTAATGTTCAATCCCGGATCCAGCAATGAAGCAATTGCCACAGCGGCCGAAATGGGCGTCACCATGATAGAAGTCGGCAACGATCTGGGGCTGGTCCGCTCTGCGTGGTCAAAGGCTGTTGATGTTATTGGCTGAGACGCTGAAGCGCGCAGTGATTATGGATGGCAACGGATTGTGGTGTCAGACCAATGCGAACTAGTCTCTGCAAGGACAATGACACTGTCCGTTATGCCGCGCCAAGCTGACCCCACTCAGCGAGAGCGGCGGCACGGTTGAGCTTGAAATTGGCGCGGGAATAAAGGTGGCGCTCCAGATCGAAATGGTTGTGAAAGGAAGAATGTACTGCGGAGAATTTCTGTAGACTCTTCATATGTCGAAACCGCGACATCGCCCGTTCTCGTCGTCGAAATGGCCCCTTCTCGTGGTTTGCAAACAAACCACTGTCAGGCAATGGGTGTGAATTCTCGGCCCGATTGTTCAGCCAACGCCCTGTATCTTGTCGGTGAGTGTTCCCCACAATCTTCATCGCGGCGCCGTATGACCGCAGTAGATTGGTCACGATGACATGGGGCCGACCATATCGTTTCATGGTTTTTCTAATGATTTTCAATGCCGCTTTGCGATCCCGGCGCTTGGTGGCACAGCTTTCAAGCACCTCACCCTCGTGATCCACCGCCCGCCACAGGTAGTGAGTTTCTCAGTTAATCTTCACGAAAACCTCGTCCAAATGCCATTGCCAATTCGAATGAGCACAAAGTTGCTGAACCCGTTTCCTGCGGATTTCAGCCGCAAACAACGGGCCGAACCGGTTCCACCAGAAACGGACAGTTTCATGGCTGATATCGATACCGCATTCGTGCAGTAGGTCTTCGACATTTCGAAACGGCAACGGGAACGGCACATGCATCATTACCGCCAGGCGAATGATCTCAGGCGACGTTTTGAAATATCGAAATGGGTCGCGTTTTGTCATCCGGAAACGCTAAACTGCCACCCTGCCCACCTCAAGCTAGTTTCCTCTGACAGGACCCAGGGCTAGTTTTGAAATAACGGAATGGCGAGCGTTTTTCATCCCGCGAGGCTGGTTCACCGAACCGCTCGCCTCAAGCCGGTTTCCTCTGACAATGCCCGTTCAGACACTAAGCAGAAACGGCTATGCAATCTATCCGGCGCACCGCCAGATGCATCCAGATATAAGATGTCGCAACCAAGACAAACAACAGCATGAAAGGGGCGGTCCAAACACCGGTAGCATCCAGCAAGACACCAAATGCGATTGGCAGGAAAAAGCCTCCCAAACCACCGATCATGCCAACCAAACCACCAACTGAACCAACGTGATTCGGATAATATTGCGGGATATATTTAAAGACGGCTGCTTTGCCCAAGCTCATGACAAATCCCAAAATAATACTAAGGCCAACGAACAGACTAATGGATACATTGATGTCAAATTCAATCGATCCATTGATACCATCGACTATAAAATGACTTCCGGGATAGGACATGAAAAATAGAATGATAAGGGATACAAAAAAGGTCAGCCTGATGACAAACCGCGCGCCCCATCTATCCGACATCCAGCCGCCCAAAGCCCGAAAGACCGAACCGGGAAGCGAGTAAAGACCGGCCAATACGCCTGCCGTCGTTAACTCCATTCCATAGGCTCCGACATAGTAGCGCGGCAGAAACGAGGCCAGCGCAACAAACGCGCCGAAAACAAAGAAGTAATACATCGAAAACCGCCAGACTTGCAGGCTTTTTAGCGGCGCGAGCTGCTCGGCTATGGAAACATGTTTTTCGCCAGTGACCTGACGGCGTTCGTGTTCAGGGTCAGGCTTGGCTAAAATAAAGAACAGTACAGCGGTGATAACCAGGGCGATGGAATAAATTTGCGCGGTACCTTCCCAGCCAACTGCGACAACCAGAAACGGTGCGGCGAAATTGGTTACAGCCGCACCAACGTTACCGACTCCGAAAACACCCAGAGCGGTGCCTTGATGTTTGCCCTCAAACCAGCGCGAGACATAGGAAACCCCGACGATAAAAGAGCCGCCAGCAAGGCCCAGACCCAGCGCGACCACCAAGAACATCTCATAGGTGTGCACCGTTGTCAGCATCCAGACGGCTACGGCAGTGATCATCATTTGCAGCGGGAAAATAATGCGCGCCCCAAATTGTTCGGTCCAGATGCCAAGAAAAACCCGACTAATGGATCCGGTCAAAACCGGCGTTGCGACCAACAGGCCAAATTGCGTATCCGACAGGCCCAGTTCCTGTTTGATCTTAATGCCGATGATCGAAAAAATCGTCCAGACTGCAAAACAAACGGTAAAGGCAAAGGTGCTTAAACCCAAAGCACGATGTTGGTCACTACGTGTAATTCCATCGAGATTTTGCATGGTCTTTCCAATCATTCCGCGGCTATCTGGTTTTTGGTTTCATCAATTAAGCCCTGCAATTCGGCCTTGCAGGACCCACAATTCGTGCCGGCATTGGTGCATTTCCCCAGCGCGCCAACATTCATTGCCCCATCTGAGATTGCTCGTCTTAGCGTGTTTCCACCGACGTTGAAGCAGGCGCATACGGTGGCCCCCGTATCTTCTTGGCTGGCGGTTGGAACGCCCGCTAAAACCGTGAGCGCCGCCTCGTTGCTATTGATCCGCGCGACCGCCAGATCACGGGCGATGGTGATCGGATCGGGGGCCGCAAAGAGCACCCCGCGCAACACTTGTTTGTCATGGATCGAAATTCGCACGACACCCCGCGAAGGGTCAGACATCACGCTTGCCGTACCAATGTCCAAATTCAATACGCGGCGGGCTTCCTGCTCCCAATCTTCTGGTGCGTTTTTCCCGGCCAGTTCGGCGCGCCAGCCTGTGTTGGTTCGGGCAATGGCGCTGTAAAATGTTGTTGGCTGCATCTGCGCTGCCGAGGCTGCAAAACCATACCATTTGACCTGACATTTACCCAGTTTTACCCGACTACACTTTGAGGCCGGCTGACCCGAAACAGGGTCTACCAGGGCCTTAACCAGTGTATTCACCCGCCCGGTCGGGGCGTTTTCATGGGTCCAGTGCATCGGCACAAAAACCGAACCTCTGGGGGTGGAATCGGTGATATCAACGCGCACAACAGAGCACACATTCTCACGTTTCAAAGTGATCAGCTCGCCCTCATTAACTCCCAGATTTCCGGCGTCATCTGGGTGAATTTCAGCAAAGGGTTCAATCTTGTGCTGGCTCAGGCGGGCTGATTTTCCGGTGCGGGTCATCGTGTGCCACTGGTCGCGAATCCGTCCGGTGTTGAGTATAAATTCAGCATTTTGGGGCGCGGCGAATGGCGTTGGGGTGATCGGTAGCATCTTGGCTTTCTGATCGTCGTGGAAAAAGCCACCTTGCCCAAAAAAACGCCCGCCATTTGGATTTTCAGCCGTCACTGGCCATTGAACCGGCTGGAAATCGGCGTATTCCTCGTCGCTGATATTGGCCAATCCGCTGATGTCAAAATCACGGCCCAAAGCGGCGGCCTTGCCCGAAAGGGCAGCGTATTCGCGAAAAATATCGGCGGGGGAATTATAATCAAACGCCGCTTCCCAGCCCATGCGCTGCGCCACATCGCAGATGATTTTCCAATCAGGGCGGGCCTCGCCGGGGGCCGGCAAAAAGGCGCGCTGCATACTAATGCAACGTTCCGAATTGGTGACGGTCCCGGTTTTTTCGCCCCACGCGGTGGCGGGCAGTTGCACACCTGTCAAAACGCTGGTGTCGGTGCGCGATTCCACCTCCGAGATCACCGAAAAATCTACGTTTTTAATAGCGAGCGAAACGGCGTCGGCCTCGGGCAAGGATACGGCCGGGTTGGTCGCCATGATCCAAAGCGCTTTGATCTGGCCGCTTTCACAAGCACGGAACATGTCCACAGCTTTTAGGCCCGCCTGCGTGCAGATTGTGGGAGAATCCCACGCCTGTTGCACCACATCGCGGTGAGTTTCGTTTTCAATATCAAGATGACAGGCCAGCATATTTGCCAAACCACCAACCTCGCGACCGCCCATTGCATTGGGCTGCCCGGTGACCGAAAACGGCCCCATTCCGGCGCGGCCAATGCGACCAGCGGCCAGATGACAGTTGATAATCGCGTTCACCGTATCAGTGCCACCGACCGATTGATTGACGCCTTGGGAATAGATCGTCACCACTTTTTGCGCACCAATCCAGAGGTCGTGAAAGCTGCGCCTGTCATCATCCGACAGCCCGGTGCCGCCCTCGCCAAAAACCTGCGCCGCCGCCAGCGCGGCGTCAAAGCCGTTGACATGGGCATCGACATAATCACGGTCAACTGCGCCGCGCCGATTGATTTCGCACAGCAACCCGTTGAACAGCGCGGTGTCACCGTCGGCGCGTATAGCCAGATGCAGATCCGAGGCCGCAGCGCTGGCGGTCCGCCGTGGGTCGATGGTGATCAGTTTCAAATCGGGGCGTTTGGATTTTGCCGCTAAAATACGTTGGAACAACACCGGATGGCACCACGCCAAATTTGATCCGGTCAGCACAATCACATCGGCCTGTTCCAGATCGGTGTAGTCGCCCGGCACCGTGTCTGTGCCAAAAGCGCGTTTGTGACCCGCCACGCTGGAGGCCATGCAAAGCCGCGAATTGGTGTCGATATTGGCCGAGCCGATGAAGCCTTTCATCAGTTTATTAGCGATGTAGTAATCTTCGCTTAGCAATTGTCCGGAAACGTAAAAGGCCACACTATCAGGGCCGTGATCGCGGATGGCTGTGCTGAATTTATCGGCCACCAGATCCAGCGCATCATTCCACCTTGCCCGCGCCCCACGCACACGTGGCACCAGCAGGCGCCCGTCAAGATCGGTGGTTTCCCCCAAGGCAGATCCTTTGGAGCACAAGCGGCCAAAATTTGCCGGGTGATCAGGATCGGCCTTGATCTTGCCGTCGGGATTAACCTGCAAGCCGCAGCCAACACCGCAATAGGGGCACGTTGTGCAAACTGTATTCATGGCGTGATTTTTAGCAGTCTGTCAGAAATTTTGCGCGTTTCAAATGAGGCAAACATTCGGGTATCTTCGTCTCCTGCTGACAGCCAGAACCGGCGTATATTTCACCAACCTAGAGTTCGATATGGACTATTTATCTCTGTAATATGGAACGAGCGTGTTGCCGTCTATTGCTAAGAAATCACGCACCTGTTGCGTTTTTTGCAACAGGTGCGTGACCGTTGGGAGGCAACTTGGCAGGGTCACCACAAATTCACCTAGCCCGAATTATTCACCAGGGTGCTGTCAGACGAATGCGGGCCAGTCTCGGCAACGCGAGTATGGGTGGCGCTTCTGGTTGAAATATTTGTGGAACGAAGAGTGTAAGGCGGCGCACTTCTGCAAGCTTTGCATCTGTCGTCCTCGCTCTTGCCAGCGCGGGAATCACGAGGCAAATCGGCAGCGTCAGCGCATAGCGATTAAGCACAAGAAAATCCCAATCGCCCGGCTCTCGAAATGCAACAGTTTTACGAAGCATTGTGGATAACTGTGGCCCAAGGAAATTTGTGGCAATCATTGCAAAAGCTTGCGTCTTTAGCCTTCTGAGACTGTCACGTTTCTTTTCATTTTCTGTAAAGAAACTGAAACAAAACTGTCGCCAAACCGTAACCTCCGCCGATTACGCACCAACCAAACATGGGGGCAGTATGCTGAAGATTGATAAGCTGACCAAGCGGTTCGGGGATAAAACGGCTGTGGACGCCGCAAATATATGGGTCGAAAAGCCCACCATGATAGGGATCATCGGTCGATCCGGTGCAGGTAAATCCACACTTCTGCGTATGGTGAATTGTCTGAGCAATGCGTCCGAGGGCACCATCACCTTTGAAGGCGAAGAAATCACCTCGCTGCGGGGCGCCGCGCTGCGCAATTGGCAATCACGATGCGCCATGATCTTCCAGCAGTTCAATCTCGTTCCCCGCATGGATGTCGCATCAAACGTGCTGCACGGCACCCTGAACAAGCGGTCGACCTTTGCGACGATGTTCAACCTTTACCCGCGATCGGAAATTCACCGGGCCATTGAAATCCTGGACCGGCTTGGCATCGCAGAGCAGGCCCCTAAGCGGGCAGAGGCTTTGTCAGGGGGGCAACAACAGCGCGTCGCGATCGCGCGTGCCTTGATGCAGGACCCGAAGATCATCCTTGCCGATGAACCCATTGCCAGCCTTGACCCGATGAATGCGCAAGTAGTGATGCAAGCACTGCGGACCATCCATGAAGAAGACGGTCGAATGGTCATCGCCAATCTGCACACGCTGGACACAGCGCGGCGCTATTGCGACCGGGTCATCGGGATGCGCGACGGCCGGATCGTCTTTGATGGCACCCCCGCACAGCTGACCACTGGCGTGGCCCGCGACATCTATGGGGCGGGTGCCGATTTTTCCGAAGCGGCCACATCAACCGAAATCGAAACACTGGACAGACCCGGGATCCGCGAAGCGGAATCCTACGCCTGAGCCAGTTTCCACCCGCGCATCGCGCGGGCCACCTTCATCAAACCCAACGGAGAAAACGATGAAAAAGACCCTCGCACTGGCGCTTTCCGCCACCACTGCCCTCAGCACTGGCGCATTTGCCGAAGAGATTACTGAATTCCGCATCGGCATTCTTGGCGGCGAGAACGCCCAGGACCGCATGAACAGCTATCAGTGCCTCGCCGATTACACGACCGAAGCGCTCGGCGTGGAAACCAAGCTCTTTGCCCCTGCCGACTATAATGGCGTCATTCAGGGCCTTCTGGGTGGCACCATCGACATGGCATGGTTGGGTGCATCGTCCTATGCCGCAACATTCCTGCAGGACGCGGACGCGGTTGAGCCTGTTCTGATCAAGGTCAACCTTGATGGCTCTGTCGGCTACCATTCCATCGGCTTTGCCCGCGTCGATGGCGGCGTCACATCGCTGGATGACATGGAGGGCAAGGTGTTTGGTTTCGGTGATCCGAACTCTACATCTGGCTTCCTTATCCCTTCCATCGAGATCCCGCAGTACAAGGACGGCATCACCATGGAATCCGGCGAATACTTCGGTGAAGTCAAATTCACAGGCGGTCATGAGCAGACCATCGTCGCAGTGAACAACGGCGATATCGACGGCGGCGTGACTTGGGCCGATGGTCAGGGCAACTGGGAAGACGGCTACAACTCCGGCGCGCTGCGCAAAGCGGTTGATGCAGGTCTCGTCGACATGAACGACATGGTTCAGATCTGGAAATCCAACGTAATCCCTGAGGGCCCCGTCGTTCTGCGTCAAGCTCTGCCCGATGATGTCAAAGCCACAATGGTTGCGCTGGTTGATGGCCTTTACGAAGCAGATCCTGAATGCGCCTACGGCGTTGCTGCGGGCGACACTCTAGGTTTCCAGCCAGTCACTCACGCGATGTACGAAAGCATCGTGGCGGCGCGTCAGTCCATAATTAGCAACTAAGACATTTTTCATGACGCATCCGGTAGCCCTTTGGGGCTGCCGGTATTTCTTTGTCCGGGGGTCAGGATGGCAGATATATCACTTAGTGGCGCGCCACACCACGTAGACGGCATTCAAGCCAGCTATATGGCGCAGGTACAGCGCCGCAGGCTCTATGGCGGTCTCACCCTTCTGATTTTCGTCGTTCTGATGGTTTCCGGGTTCAATGTCGCAGATGACCGCAACGCTGGCGGTTTCTGGGATGGACTGCATCAGATCGGCGACTACCCCGCCGATGTTCTTTCAGAGGCATGGGAAAAGCGCGCCGATCTGCCTGCCCTCATCGTCAAGTATTTTCCCGCCTTGGTAGAAACAATAAATATCGCCGCTGTGTCGACCCTCATCGGGGCTATTGGCGGCTTGTTCCTGTCGTTGCTCGGCACGCGTGGCCTTGCCAAATGGCCACGTATGATACCCCTGTTCCGCCGCATCTCGGATATCATGCGCGCCGTGCCCGAGATCGTCATCGCGCTGGTCCTGATCTTTGTGCTGGGCGGTGGGCCCGTTCCCGCAATGATCGCAATTGCCATCCACACGGCCGGTGCACTGGCCAAGATGTTCTCCGAAGTTTCAGAAAACACCGACTTGAAAGCTGTCGAAGGACTGGCCTCCACAGGTGCAACATGGTCGCAGCGGATGCTTCTGGGGGTGCTGCCGCAGGTCGCGCCAAACTACGTGAGCTACACGCTGCTGCGCTTCGAGATCAACATCCGTGCCTCTGCCATCCTAGGTTTTGTTGGTGCGGGTGGTCTTGGCTACGAGCTGCGCAATTCCATGGCTTGGGGACCGGGCCGCTTTGACGAAGCGGCCGCGATTTTTATCCTCCTGTTCGGCACGATCGTGTTCTTCGATCAAGTGTCCAGCCGCTACCGCAATCGTTTGACTGAGGGACAAGGCCAATGACCACTATTGATCTGGACGCGACCAAGTTTGAGGCCGAAAAGCTCTTTCAGCGCAAGCGCTTGATCGGCTTTGGCATCCCTTCGGTCATCGCAGTTTATTTCGTCTATATCTTCTTCGCGTTTGACCTGCCTGGTCTTGCCGGACGCGCTAATATGGAAAACGCCGTGACGCTGGCTTCCGACAGCTGGTCCCACAAGGTGCATGTCACCCGGGACAATCGGTCAGGAGAGATCACTTATGCCGTCGAAGGAGAGCGCAAGGGCCGCTACCCCGACGGACAGCGCCCTGATTGGGTGACCGGCGATGATGCTATCATCATTGATCTGGGGCGCGAGCATATCGTGCGCTATCTGCCAGACAACCGGACCGAGATCGAAATTCCCGGCTTCCAACTGATTGAGGCGCAGGCCGAGGGGCGCACCGTCACGACCAACCTGCCCGATGATCTGCCCGATTGGATTTCCGCCTCGGACCGCCGCGTGGGCATCACCACGCCCGAAGGCCGCATTACCTTGACGGGCGCTCGGACCGAGGTTTTCAATTATTTCCCCGGTTGGGAGCTGTTCTGGTTCACGCTCGACAGCCCCTACTACGGACAGTCCTTGGCCAAGGTCCTGTTTGGCGACCAGATCGACCCTGCGCGCGGCAATATCTCTGGGGCAGTGTCCGATTGGTGGAACAACGCCATGTGGCGGCACAAGGATGTGGCTTGGGCCATTGGCGAGACGATCCTGATGGCCTTCCTTGGAACGATGGGGGCAGCCATCATCGCCCTGCCGTTGGGCTTTCTAGCAGCCAAACGGTTCTCGCCGTTCATGCTAGTGCGCGCTGCCACCCGCCGCCTGTTCGATTTTGTGCGCGGTGTCGATGCGCTGATCTGGACGGTGGTCCTGGCCCGCGCCTTTGGCCCCGGCCCGCTTACTGGCGCATTGGCAATCCTGATCACGGATACCGGCACCTTTGGCAAAATCTTCTCGGAGGCTTTGGAAAACGTCGATCAAAAACAGATCGAGGGCGTCGCCTCGACCGGGGCCAAACCGCTGCAACGCTACCGCTTTGGCGTCATACCGCAGATTGTGCCGGTGCTTCTGGCCCAAATCCTTTACTTCCTTGAATCCAACACCCGCTCTGCCACCATCATCGGCGCGATCACGGGCGGTGGCATCGGCCTTATGCTGACCCAAGCAATCCAGACCCAGAAAGACTGGGAAGAAGTCGCTTATTATATTGTCCTGATCATCGCGATGGTGATGTTCATGGATTGGTTTTCAGGCTGGCTGCGCGGTAAGCTGATCGGGCGCAAGGACTGATGGCGCGGATCCTGACAGCTTCAAGTCACATGTCCTATTCGGGTTATGCCCATTCGGATCGTATTGCCTACCGCGCTTTCAAGGCTGCGGTGAATAAGGCCATGCAAGATCTGGCGACAGGCTTGCAGCCCGACGGCATTGCCGTCGTGCTTGTCGATCCCGGTTGGGTACAAACCGATATGGGTGGGGCAGAGGCCGATCTTACCCCGTGTGAGGTCGCGGCGGGGATTATCGCTTTGGCCAAGACGCTTGAGCTTGAGCAGACCGAAAAATTCTTTCGGTGGAATGGCGAGGAACGCGCGTTTTGAGTGCAACCAGATTGAAACCGGATGCCCCTTTTATTCATCCCGATTGCGAGATCACAGATGCAACATTCGGACAATATGTGGAAATCGGACGCGGTAGCCGCTTGGCGCATTGCGAACTTGATGACTATTCATACTGCGACCGATTTGGTGACATTGCCAATGCCTCCGTGGGCAAATTCTCCAACATTGCAGCCTTCGTGCGGATCGGCGCCACGGACCACCCGATGGAAAAAGCGAGCCTGCATCACTTTCACTATCGCTCAGCCGATTATTTCGAAGATGCAGATCACGATGACGCTTGGTTCGCCCACAGGCGGACCCGGCGCACGGTGATCGGCCATGACACATGGCTTGGCCATGGCGCGCAGGTCCGCCCCGAAGTGAACATCGGCCACGGGGCCGTTATCGCAGGCGGTGCAATTGTGACAAAGGACGTGCCTCCCTACATGATCGTGGCAGGTATTCCGGCTGTCCCGATGCGCCCCCGTTTTGAACCACGGGTTGTTGACAGGCTGATGGCGCTGGCATGGTGGGATTGGCCGCACGCACGTCTGCGCGACACGCTTGATGATTTTCGCACCCTCAGCGCCGAGGAATTTCTGGAGCGCCACAGCAATTGTGCGAGATGAACGATCTTGTGAGGCTTCGCCAAGCGACACGCAAGGATGCGCCACAGATCTTGCGTTTGGAAGAAGATGGAATGCGCCGCTATGCCCAAGCTCTTTGGGGCGGATGGGTGCCGTCTTCTACCGCTGAATTGTTGCCACTAGAGGGTCATGAGATGATCGAATACAGCGAGAAATCCGTGGGCTGTGTTGCCTGCGAGTGGCAGGCCGATCATCTGCGTATCAGGAAACTCTATGTGTCACCTGAATATCGCAGAAGAAGGATCGGAGTTTGCGCTTTAGCAATCAAGCTTCGGCAAGCCACTTTTCGTAGCCTCACTTTAAGGCTCACGGTATTGAGCACAAATAACGATGCAAGACGTTTCTATGAGCGCGAAGGGATGTCAGTCGTCGACCAGACCGAAGAGCGTATTACTTTGGAATTTCCGGAAGCCGGAGCCAAGCGAACCTTGGACTGACTATCTCGAATTAGCCGTGGCTTCGGTGCTGCGGCCCCACGATTTTTTATCCATTCTCCGGCTTCAAGAAACCCACCGTGATCGCCGACGCTGCAACCATTCCTGCCGCGGTGCCCAGCATCAGCGCCAGACCACCTGCCTGATACGTCAGGCCCGACAGCAAGGTTCCGGCAAACCGCCCGCCCGCATTGGCCATGTAGTAAAAACCCACATCCATCGTGACCCGTTCTGCCTTTGTAAAGGACAGGATCAGGTAGGAATGCAGCGCTGAGTTCACCGCGAAGACCGCCCCGAAGATCAGCAATCCGGCGACAAGCGTGAGGGTAAGCCATATTTGCGGCTCTGTGGCGGTGACAGCCGCGAGCGTCAGCATCACCGGAACCGCAGCCAGGCCCCAGCCCCATGTGCGGGCTGCACCAATCAGGTCTGCCTCGGACCGTTGGCTTGCCCGCAGAATGCGCGGCGCGTTGGCCTGAACAAGACCATAGAGAATGACCCAGACGGCCATGAACGTCCCGATCATGAAGAACGCGGCGCGGTTGCCTTGGGGGCTGCCATCCGACAGCACAGCGTAGAAATAGATCGGAATGCCGACAACGAACCAGACGTCCCGCGCCCCGAACAAGAACACCCGTGCCGCGCTCAACCAGTTCACGTTGGCCGACTTAGAAAACACCTCCGAAAATTTCGCGCCCTTGCGTCCCTTCGGCAGCCCCGGCGGCATGGCGATCAAAACACCCAGCAGAATTGCAGCAAGGATCGCGGCCATGCCCAAAACCGCCCAGACAAATCCAAGCGTTGCCAGCAAAACCGCGCCCAGCAGAAACCCTGCGCCCTTCACCATGTTCTTGGACCCTGTCAGAATTGCCACCCAGCGAAAGAGCGCCCCGTCCTGTGAAGGTGCAAGCAATTTGACGGCGGATTTGGACGACATCTTGGCAAGGTCCTTGGCCACGCCGCTTGCACCCTGCACAAGCATGACAAAGGCGACCGATGTGCCAATCGCCCAGCCCGGATCAAGCTGCGCCAAGGCCAGCAGCGCCAGCACTTGCAACCCCAGCCCTGCATACAGCGTCGACGTCAGGCCGAACCGCGCGGCAATCCAGCCTGCGCATAAATTGGTGATGACGCCCGCGATTTCATACAGGACAAACAGATAGGCCAGCTGGACCGGAGAGAAGCCTAGCGTATGAAAGTGCAGCAGCACCAGCATGCGCAAGGCACCGTCGGTCAGCATGAATGCCCAATAGGCCGCCGTGACCGCGATATAGGCCGACAGGCCTTCGGGGCGCGTGGCGCTTTCGGTCACAGACTGTCCCCGACCATGCAGGCCACATCCACCAGCCGGTGCGCATAGCCCATCTCGTTGTCATACCACGCGTAGACCTTCACCTGCGTGCCATTGATCACCATGGTAGAAGGCGCATCGACAATGCTCGATCTTTCAT
>JAHRVC010000264.1 GCA_019090885.1 Marinosulfonomonas sp. | reverse complement strand
TGTCGATACCGAGTGAGAGCTGCTCGGACATGACCTTGCCGAGACTGGTGAGCCCGGCCGACCAAAGACCATGACGATCGACAACGCAAGCGAACTCTTCAACGTCATGACCGACGATCGACAGTTTGTGTTCGCCGTCGACGTCCTCGTCGACTCGACAGTGACACAACTCGTGATCGACCAGAGCAACACGGTGAGCGTCAGTGAAATCATCGCTCGCCCAATAGTCGTAAGCGATCTCGATGACGAAGAACGGGTCAACGTCATGCATCCCGATAGGGGTGACTGGGTGCGAACCGCCAGCCAAGAATGCTGGCAACCCACCCAACTTACGGGCACGACCAAGAACGGCACGGCCCTTAGACCTGGGTGCCTGATCGATGAACACGAACTCGATGTGCGCCTGATCGAGGGCGGCATGCCGGTCAACAGTGTCGATCAACTTCCGTGCCAACTGCTCGACATCGGGCGCCGGCATGTATTTGGCAGACATTCAGTTCCCCTCCACCGCAGCTGCGTTGACTGTGGATGACATCACCACTCCACCCGATCAACCTGCACCGTCGACGGCCACAACACCGACGTCGGGCGGGTCCGGCCACACATCAGGCTCAGGGATCAACGCAGCCAACTCGATGACCGCCCCGTACTGCCGGCGAAACCGCTTAGCGGCATCGTCATCCCAGCCACTGCCGCCGCCCGGTTTGATCCGAGCCGACAATTCTGTCAAGGACCCGTACCAGCAACCTGCACGGACACAAATCTCGCGGCGTCGATAGTCCCACGCGGCCGTGACCTGCCGGTCCTCAGAACCAACCGGCCCGGCAACGACCAAACCATCCAGACGATCCACAACCATATGGTCGGACACCCAAGCCGAGCCGGACACCCGAGCCGAGCCGGACACCAGAGCCGAGCCGGACACCAGAGCCGAGCCGTACACCCGAGCCGAGCCGTACACCCAAGCCGAGCCGGACACCCGAGCCGAGCCGGACACCCGAGCCGAGCCGGACACCTTCGCTTTTTCTGTAGCTGTCATTTCATGTTCCCCCTTCGGAACGATCACTTGCGAACTAAATGCCGGGTTGCTCTCCACCCGACAAAGTCACCACCTGTTCACGACGCCACTTCCCTGATGCGGTTCAGGTACTGCAACAAGACCAAACGAAAGGCCTCTGCGTCGGCGGAAGGCCGCACCGAGCTCACTGACCGGTTGGGGACAGTCAGCAGCCCGATACGGCACACCTAACCCGGATTACGGGTATGCCACCGCGCCCGGCGGCGGCGCATCTCCCGACGGCCCGGAGACGTCCAAAACGTCACCCCAACAAACACCGCAACAACAACCGAGAACACAACCAAAAACATCACGGGCGGACACCCCTCGCAAGCAAACTGTGCGCCTCATCACACGCACGCGGCGACGGCACATGGCCACGGGCATGCTCCAACACCGACGCAATCAACTGAGCCTCCACAGGCGTCAACAACACACACCCAGCAGCATCCGCGACGGACGGAGCATCCTGATCAAACATCTCCACACGACCACGCCCGGACAGCGACGGATGCCGGCCAACAGGCCGAGCACGGCGACGGATCGGCACAACGTTCGAGAGATGATGCTCACGACGGCCCATAATCTCCGCAGACCCGCTCACGACGCCACCACCGACAAATCAGGACGCACAACACCATGCGCCGGAGTCGGATCCGAATCGACAACCAGCACACCGTCAACCCACTCACCCGCAACCCAAGCCTCAATCAACGCCCTCGACCAACGCCGCAACTTGTAACTCACCGACAAATCGATCGCGTTAGGGAGCTTGCCCGCCCGAATCAAACGACGACACGACGACGGCCCATACCCGGTCACAGAGCAAACCTCCTGAAACGTCAAAGTGATCTTCCACGGTGGGATGTCCTTCATGACTCGACCACCGCTGACGTCAACACACACGTGGATGTCATGCCGCGACCTCCGCAGCTAGGAACTCTTCGACCGACAGTCCGAGCTCAGCGCAGGCGTCTCGTGGTCCGACGGAATCCGGGTAGCGACCGCGAAGCTTGATGAGCTTCCTGTCGACAGCGAGGGTGACTCCGAGACTGCGAAGTTGCTGCTCGAGCATCTGTACGTGATCGTCGAGTTCCGCCCACGTCATCTCTTCAAAGAGCTTCTGTTGATGGACATCCGAGCCATCTGCTTGTTGTGACCTCACACCCACCCGCATCGACCGGTGAGCTACCGAGGTTCCGACGGGGACGAACACCCGGGATCGTTCCTTGGTGCGTTTCTTGAGGGCTGAGCGAGCGCCATCAGCCGCCAGTTCCCGAAGCGCGGTAGGTGCCCACTTACGCTGCGCTTGTTCAGCGTCTTCGAGTAGATCAATGACGCTGTACGCCCGGGCCGATTGGGTGTCGGCCTTCCTTGCGTTGGCCGTGTCGAGTAGTGCGACCCATTCGGCGTGTTCATCCGTCGTGAGGTTCTTCACGATGCGCCGTCCTTGACGATCCGCAGCGGGGATCGTTCTTTCTTGATGCGTTCCAACCAGCGGGTCAGTAGGTCGATGCCTCGCTCTAGGCCCTCGATGTCATCCGGCAGTAGCCGGTCAACGACATGAGAATCATCGAATCGCAAGACTTCGGTCATTCGTCCCTGCGCCCGGCCGAACGCGACGCGCCACTTCGCCAACTCGATGTCGGGGTCACCAGCGAGGTAGTTCTCGATTGCCTGGTGGTCGTCCGAGTGGAAGGTCTTAGCTGATTCCACCTGCCGGAACGCGGGATCGACCTTGCCGGTCGCATCCATGTCCGACACCGCTCGCTCGGCAACCTTGCGAACCGGTTCCGGGAGACTCTCATCGTTCGACGCCTCAACCACCGCGCGAGCCTTCGCGAGCGTGGTCTTACCCATCCCCACAGCGGCGGCAACCTTCGTATCGGTCTGTCGGCCCGTTCGGGAGTCAGACACTTCCTCCAATTTGGAGGAAGTGTCTGCTGGGCAGCCGGGAGATGTCCCGGCATGTTCACGCTGGCGATCTTTGGCTGCCGCAGCGATGCGCTGCTCGATCGAATCTGCGAGCGCCACGGACTCGGACACCTTGAAATCCTTGCGGCAAGTGTTTTCATCCCGCTCCGCCGACAAGGCGGACACCTCATCGAGGATCGAAAAAGCAATCGTCACCGGGATCTTCCCGTAGCCGAGCTGCTTCCAAGCCGCTATTCGCCGGGCCCCGGCGACAAGCACTGCACCCTCGTCGGTAGAACGCACCACCGGTGGATGGAGCAGACCGACATCGCGAATCGACTCGGCCAGTTCGGAAACGTCACCCAGATCCTGACGGGCACGTTCGCCAACGATGATGCGATCTACGGGCATCTCCGAAGCACTCATGCTGCTGAAGGCCCGTAGAGCGCATCGACCGGAATTTGAAGGGCCTTAGCAATAGCCACGATTTGCTCATCAGTGCCCGGCCGACGGCCTGCCTCTAGATGTGCGTAGTTCGCGCGGTCCATTGCGACCATGCCCGCCACCCCCGTTTGCGAGTGACCGGAACGTTCTCGGATGACTCGGAGAGCGGCATGATTCAATCTCATGTGTCAGATCATGGCAGATCGTGCCTGATCTGTCAACACGTTCTGACACACTCTTTCAGGAACGCGTAATTACACGTCGATCGGTTCAGCGCGGTGTGTAGTTTCTTGCTGTGTCAACTCGTGTCGCGAGAAGCTAGGGGCTCATGAACCTCCAAGAGATCGGCACCTACGTCTGTGCAGAGCGGAAAGCCCAGAAACTGTCGGTGCGCGCTGCGGCCCAACTGGCGGAGATCTCACGACAAACCCTCGCTGACTTCGAAGCCGGGAAACACCCACCGAGCCCGGCGACGCAGCGCGGTATCGCTTCGTGGATGAACTGGGAAGTCGATTGGTTCGACAGGCTCTCCGCTGGCGGCGACCCCCTTCCGCAAGCCCTTCAACAAGAGGACGAAATCAGCTTGCTCGAGGCACGAGTGGAATCACTTGAGCAAGATATGCGGGGTCTTCACCAGGTCGTAAAGAAGCTGCAAGACCAGATTGAGGAGAAGCTGGAAACCCAGCCGACACGAGCGTCAGAGCTTGGCGCTCAATCGTCCTAGTCCGCTGTTCCAAAAGCTCATCAATCCGCGCCGACGTACGCCACATCTCGTCTCGCATCTCAGCGTTCGTTGGATCGCCCCTCTCATCCATGCAGGCACTATGACGAGCGGGTGTCACAGTGCCTGGCTGCCTTGACTAGGGTCAGGGCATGAAATCACTCACCGCCCTAGTCATGGTCGCAATCGTCGCAATCGCAGCATGCGGCGACTCAGACAGCGACAGTTCCGGCTCGGCGGCGGCGACCACCGCAGCAACGGCCGCTACGACAGAATCCAGTACGCCCGACGCTGAGCCCGCCACGACTAGCCCGCCCTCGACCACCATCGCGACCACGACAACGACCACCATCGCCGCCACGACCACGACCCTCCCGCTCCGCGACGGGACCCGCGACCATCCATGGGACCTACGAGCCGACGCCGAGGGCGGCCCAGACCTCCTCAGCAACGACACGTTCTCCACCATCCTCCTGTTCGGTCCGGCGCCAGTCGACCCGGCAGCAATTAGCAACGCCAATCGGTTCAACGACCTACCGGAACCAGGCCAGATGGCAGTCGGCGTCCTCGCTGCCTACACAGCAGACGACGCCATTACCGAGCCTGTGACGGGTCAAGAAATCGCACACTCATGCAGTCTCGTCGGGCTCAAGAGTAAGGTCTACGACAGCGAATCACTCAGCGACGTCGACGGCGCCCTCGAGCTGATCGTCGATCAGCCCGATGTGATCGGAGGCGGGCTGATCGGTGGACGCATCGTCTACTACGTCGACGACAACGACGACGATCTGCAGCTGCTTTGCGGCGATTCCTACATCATTCCGGCGGCCTAGACATGGACGCGCGACCGGCCTCAGGGATCTAGCCCGATCGAGTCAACGATTCCCCGAGTGGTCACTATGACCCGGGGGTGACACAGTCGACGGCAGCTGGCTACTGTCGCCAACATGACAGACGGACAGCAACCTGGCCCGACCACATCACGTCTCGGATTGAAAATCAGACCGCTGGATATCGCGATGGCGCTCGCGATCGTGGCAGTCCTCATGTTCGCAGTCGCATGGTCCCCAACCAACGCCGGCACCGGGCCGTCAGGCCTCGTGACCAAAACACCCGCCCGAGTACTCGACACGCGAGGCGGGCCCATGCCAGCCGCCGGCAGTCAACTGGTCGTGAACACAGGCCACCCCGGAGCGACCGCTGCAGTCGCCAACATCACGTCTGTCGGAGCAACAGCACCCGGACAGTTCCTGACAGCATGGGCGTCAGGCCCGCTGCCGAACTCGTCAGTACTCAACTCAGGCGTCGGCGACACCATCGCGAACAGCATCATCGTGCCGCTCGCACCCGACGGCACGTTCAGGCTCTACACCCACGCCCCGGCCCACCTGCTCGTCGACATCTCCGGATACTTCGACGGTGGTACCGCCCTCCCACCTGCCGGGCTGACCGCTTCGATCACCGGATACTCGCTGGCCGGGTCAATCACCCAGGTGATCGGCGTCGCCGGGAACGGCACCAGCGACAGCTCACGGCTTGTGCGGGTCGAAGTGAACTGTCCCGGCGGCGAACTCGAGACCACATCAGTGTTCCTGGGAGCGTTCGAGACAAAGGGATGGAGCGTGCTGTGCGACGGGCTACACAGCAGCGGCGCGACGATCCGCGGCATCGTCGACCTGTAGTAGCAACTATTTTGACTTGATGCCTACCTGGTAGATGGCACTGCGTGCACATCTTGAGATATCAGCACGTCAAAATAGTTGCTGATGTGGATCGCATCTCTTGAGTGAGCCCAGCGTGATACCGCTGGGCGACGTGGCACCCCTCAACCAAGCCCTTGAGAGCGTCTCATTGAGGCGCCGCGGCCTGGCATGAAGTCAGTCTTCAGGGGCTTCGGTTCCGAACCGCATGGAAACGTTCGTTGTCTTGAAGTGCAGAAAGAGATCCGGCGTTCTGGCGAGCGCGTGAATCACGTCCGGGAGATGTCGCGCTAGCAGGTCTGGGCCATCCTCTGCCCAGCAGTCAAGGCGGATCACACGTCCCATAGGCATAGAGCGTCGAGACATGAACAGTTCACGATCATGAGTTACCAGAACGGCCCCCTCGTTGTGGGCGTAAATCACCTGATCCTCATCGCTCGCGCCCGAGCGAGCCGCTCCGGCCGTGGTCCAAGCATCATGTCCCTGGGCAGTCAACGCCGTTCTACATGCAACATCGACATCCTCATCAAGGAAGAACCGCAACCTCGGTCCCCCATCTCCACCATGGATCGGAGGAGTCAGACCGCTACCGGCCGTCGGCGAGCCTCATCGATGTCGGCCTGGCGAAGGCTCGGAAAGCTGGCCAGTATCCGATCGTCATCGAAACCCTTGTCGATATACCGAGCCACGGTCTCAACAGGTACCCGAGTTCCTTCGAAAACTTCACGCCCACCCTGGACCCCGCGACGCCTTTCAGTATGACCGGCAACTTCCTTGGGCCTTTCAAGGCGGCGGCGCGCATCTGCTCGAATCTCGTCAACGGGCAGGATCGACTTTGCGAGAGACTGGGCGGGCTGCCGATCACCATGGCTTGCGCCATCAGGATGGTCGACGATGACCTCGCGCCCAGACACCGACCAGTTAAGGCTGGCCAGTGGTGAGTCGAGTTCCCACATCCGGGCCTGATCGATCATCTTGCTGATCTTGTTCACATGAATCTTGTGTTCGATTTCAAGCACTCGGATGATTCGTCCAAGTACCAGATCGTCGAGCGAGTAAGACCACACCCGTCGACGGCCAACCAGGGTGCCGAACTTTGGGACAAGCATCCCACGCTTTTCCCAGCCGATCAGCCGGTCACGCGACACGCCAATGACGCGCGCTGCCGTGGACACCGACGCGCCAACAACGTCGTCCCGCACAGCCGAATCCATAGTTTCAATCATGACAGAAGTATCGGCGAGCATCAACTCACGAGCTGCGACAGCCCGGACAAGATTGGCGACGCCATCCACTTCACGGAAGAGATTTCTACTCGTGGGAACTAACTATGCACGGAGTAGTTCACCGGTGTTGTCGGACCCACCGTCGGCGAAGTTGATGGTCTTGTCATGCCAAGACACCATGATCCCGCCATCATCGTTCTCCCAGCCGGGCGTGCAAACTCCCGCAGCGTGAAGGGCTGTTCGCGCTGCAGCCGAACACTTGGCGAACACATCCTCGTCGGTACCATTGGCCGACATTACGATCTCGATGGCCCCGGTCGTGATCGTTCCCGAGAACATCGGGTCAATCACCTCATCCGCGTCCATCAGGGCGTCCATGATCTGATCGAACACACGGCTGATCACGGCGTCGTGTTCTGCCGTGCCGTCATCTTCTCCGATCATCAGATGACCACGAAGCACCATCTCAAGTTCCATTATTGATCGTCCTCCCAGCAGTCGCATCGCTCGAACTTCTTCTTCGTGTTGATCAGTGTGCGCTGGCTAGATGGCGTCAGCACAACGCTGTGCAGGTGTTTATCGTCACACGGACACATGCACTTAAAGTACTTTTTGTTCTTCGTGATCCGCCATCCTCGCGACTCGGCCGCGACAAGAAGTAACTCGAAGTCCTTCGTCTGATGTCGCGGGCGGGTCGGCATTGTGACGCAGAGTAGTGACCCCAACATTGTTCGCCGCGGACCATGCCCGGAACGACCCCTACAGCGACCATGCAAGGACTATACGTCAAACGCACGAACTAGCAGAAGCGGGCAGATAAGCCACGCATCCGGCCAACGATGTCCGCTGCTCCGGAACCGGGCGCCCAGACTTGAACGCGCAACGACTGGACTACTACGCGGGCTCACCTCAAACTAGCCCAACCCTTGAGCTCGTCTCATTGCGGCGTCGCGGCCGCGACCTGGCATGAAGTGGGCGTACGTGCGTAACACGGTTTGGACGGTGTCGCCGAGCTGGTTGGCGACATCGATCGGTGACTCACCATCCTGCAACATCGACGTGGCCACATAGTGGCGTAGGTCATGCAAACGAACTCCCGCGACTTGGGCGGTTTCCGCGGCCGCTCGAAATATGTCAGTGGCGTAGTCGGGTGGCCATGGGGTCGCTCCGGCGTCCGGCGAGAAAATCCACACCGGTTCCGGGAGCCTGTTGGCATCTGCCAACGGTCGCTGCTCGGCGTGGAGAACTGCGAGGTCGGAGATCGTTGTCGGATCCAAAGACAACACCCGATGCCCTTTCCGGCCGGTCTTGCCCGGCCCAGTGAACGGGACCCCGGTCGCGTCCAGCGAACGGGCCCGACGTATCACAACCTCGAGCCGGTCAGTGGAGATGTCGTCCCACTGCAAACCGACCAGTTCGCCACGGCGTGCGCCGGTGATCGCCGCGACCCGCAAAAACAGATGCTCGACCGGGTCTGATGCCGCAGCCACAATCGTCGACACCTGCACGGCAGTAGGCACCACAAGATCAGCCGGAGACGGTTGCGGCGTCGTCACGCCGGTACACGGATTGGAACGCACCCATCCGTTAACACCGGCACGTTTGAACGCCCCAGACAGAAACCCCTGCAACCGTTGCAGCCGGTGATCGGACATACCAGCCCGCATCAGATTCCGGTACAGGCCGGCGATGTCAGCAGACGTGACCGTCGCGGCATTCATGGCCAGGAACGCTTCGGGCAACCGGGCAGTGATGCGGTGAAAGTCGCCAGCATATTGCGGTGACCACCTCTCCTTGTTCGACGCGAAATGGTCGGCCAGGACGACAGCGACCGTCACCCGATCAGACACCGCTGCAGGAGTTGAGCCCAGGTCGACCAGCAGCTCTGCGCCGCGCTGCACAGCCTCAGACCGAGTCGGAGCCGACGAGCGCCGGACGACACCACGATATTCGACGATGACCTGCCAATTCCCCGACGGCATCTTGCGGGTGTACATGAGACCCGAAAATGTAGCAAACACGCGAGATCACCTCGCATTTCTCGCGCGGCCGACAAAACAAAAACCCCAACGCTCCCGCAATTTATAGCGGTTACGCTGGGGTTTTGTGGTGGGCACGACGGGACTCGAACCCGGGACCTCTACCGTGTCATGGTAGCGCTCTAACCAACTGAGCTACGCGCCCGTAGCAGCGCCGTA
>JAHRVC010000248.1 GCA_019090885.1 Marinosulfonomonas sp. | reverse complement strand
TGAAATCAAAACCATTTGACCCGCACCCGTTATTTCGCGACTTTATCCGCGCGGCCAAGGAAATGTCTCGCTTGGTCTGAAAAATCGGCGGGCGTTTTGCCCGGAAGCACGAAAAGGAAACGCAATGCCTAAAGGTTACTGGATTGTTAACAACGACATAACCGACCCCGAGCAGTATCAGAAATACAAGGATTTTGATTCTGGTGTTGCCCGCGATTTTGGTGGCAAATTTCTGACCCGCGCCGGGCGCTATGAATGCCCCGAAGGAACCACCCGCTCACGCACAGTCGTGGTTGAATTTGAATCCTACGACATTGCCGTCGAATGTTACTATGCAGCCGGATATTCGGCCGCAAGAGCGATCCGCAAGCCCGCAGCCGAAGGCAATTTTGTCATCGTCGAAGGCTATGGCGACTAAGCAATAACCCCCATTTCGCGCAAAAGTGCGGCGCACCGCTCGCGGGTGCGCACGCCCTGCGCGGGTTCAAACAGGTTGTGTTTCAAAAACCAGACCAGATATTTTTCGTAATGAAACCGTCTGGTTAGCGCAGCTTGCATTGCGTCGGCATAATGCGCCGGGCTGCGCAAAGTCACCGAGTTGTGGTGAAAATCAACCTGCCCGGCCATGATCACCGGCACCCGGTGCAAGTTGGCTTCAAACCCAACGGCCGAGGTTTGGCTTACCGCCAGATCGGAATGTGCCAGCAAATCATGAATACTGGTGTCCACCACGCTGACGCCCGCAGCCGGATCATGATAGGGCATGATATGTTCCAACTCATGCACCCGTTGCAGTGGATGGGGCTTAATATAGACATGCCGTGCGCCACGGTGTTCAACCACCACCTGCATCAGATCGGTGTAATCCACATAGGCCGGGGCATAGGGTCCCGGTCGGAAATCCTGCAAAAACAACGATATAGATCCAGGTTGAACCGGTTCACGCTTTTTGTCAGCTTGCGGAAACTTGGACCTGTTCGTGGTTACAAAGTCTTTTCGCAGCCGGGCAAAAAAGGTGCGTGCATAATCGGCATCCATCGTGGATGGCTGAAAATCCTTCTGACCAAGGGATGAGTTATTACGTGTCCCCTGCCTGTCCAGATACCAAAACCCCCGCAAATAGGACGGCGAACACGACAGAATATTGTCGCCCTGAACTGGCCGGTCCTGCATATTGATATGCAAATGTCGCCGGTCCGCAGCAGCGAAATCTTCTATGCGTTGGCACCCCTGTAACAAAACAGGTTCCAGCCCGTTTTCGGCCAGCACATCCGCCAGCAGGTTCAGAAAATCCAGTTTTCCCGCCAGTGCCGGCTTGGCCAAATTGTTTTGCACATGGAAAAATGCACTGCGCAGACGAAATTTCAGAATTTCTGCCGTTAATTCTGAAACCTGCTCGATATGTGTAAACCTGCTGGGCATCTGCCGCGATTCTATCGCGATAAAATCGGATACGTGCAAGTAGGCAGCGGTGCGTTTTAGTTCTTCCCGCCCCAATTAAGCGCCACAAAGCTGATGTTTGGCCTTTCATGCAGGGGGCGGCCCGCCTATATCGGCCCACATGTTTGGAGAATTCTTGAAGCGGCTGACTCAGCCCAACCCATCACAACTAATCGATACCGACGCCCGCCTTGCCTTGACGGCGATGCTGGTGCGCGTCGCGCGCTCTGACGGCAGCTATGACGCCTCCGAGCTTGACCGTATCGAACGCATAATTGCGGTCCGATATGAATTGAGCAGTGCGGATGCGATCGAATTGCGAATGTCTGCCGAAATATTGGAATCCGAGGCCCCCGACACAGTTCGTTTCACCCGCGCCATCAAAGATGCAGTGCCCTATGAAGACCGCCAAAACGTTGTCGCCGCCCTGTGGGAGGTTGTTTTGGCCGACGGCGTGCGCGAGCAACACGAAGATGCCCTGTTGCGACTGGTCGCCAATCTGCTGGGCGTTAACGACCGCGACAGCAATATCGCCCGCCAACGTGTTGAGAAACAATTGAAATGATTGCCAGCCTTCCAATGTATGACCGCTCCGAGACCGCCGGGTCGCTGGATCGGTTTTGGCAATTGATCCGCGCAGAACTCGGATATGGGCCACAAAGCCTTGATCGCAGGATGCCAATCAGCGGCGTCTGGACCAGCCCGGATTTGCTGTTGTCACAGACTTGCGGCCTGCCATACCGCACCGACCTAAAAGACACGGTGCAACTGGTCGGCACGTTTGATTATGGCCTAGAGGGCGCGGAACCGGGTTATTACTATTCGTATCTGGTAACCCATGCGAGCGACGGGCGCTCGATCGAAGAATTTGGCGCAGGGCGTCTGGCCTATAACGAAGCGGACTCGCAATCAGGCTGGGCGGCGGCAATTCACCATGCTCAGGCCGCAGGCTACGCCTATGGCAGCTTTTATGAAACCGGCTCGCATATTAACAGTGCCCGCGCGGTATTGGATAATTTCGCGGATATCGCCGCAATCGATGCACAAAGTTGGCGCCTGATTTGCCGCCATGAAGCCTTCGTTGATCGCCTGCAAGTGATTGGCAGGACGGATCCAACGCCAGCGCTGCCGCTAATCACAGCCCCGGCCGTTGATTGCAAAGCACTGCAAAATGCAATCAGCGCGGCCATCGAGGCGCTGTCGGCCCAAGATCGCGCAACCCTGGATTTAAAAGGCTTAGTCCAGATCCCCAGCCAAGCATTTCTGGACGTTCCCAATCCGCCGACACCCGGCAATTTATCCCGATAATCGCCAGTTCCCCGGCATTTGGAGCCGAAAACATGCTTAAAATCGTTGCAATTTGGGAGAAAATCCTAATTATTGCGACAATGGAAACAAACATTGCGGACACTCAGTGACGGCGCCTACGACGCCCGTAATCGAAATTCGCGACCTGCATAAGTCCTTTGGAGATTTGCAGGTTCTTAAGGGTGTCGATCTGGTAGCGCCACGCGGCCATGTTGTTTCGCTGATCGGATCGTCCGGCTCGGGGAAATCGACTTTGTTGCGTTGCGCCAATTTGCTGGAGAACAGCCAGCAGGGTGATATCCAGTTCGAAGGCGAGGCGATCAAATGGCGTGGCACCGGGAAACACCGCCACCCGGCAGACAAGGCACAAGTCACCCGTATCCGCACGAATCTTTCGATGGTGTTTCAGCAGTTTAACCTCTGGTCGCACATGACGATCTTGCAGAATGTGATGGAAGCCCCCCTAACAGTGTTGCGCCAAAACCACGATCAGGTTGCAGAACGCGCCCGCGACCTGCTTGCAAAAGTTGGCATTGCCGATAAAGCGGATGCTTACCCAGCACAGCTTTCGGGTGGCCAACAACAACGCGCTGCCATCGCGCGCGCACTGTGCATGAACCCCAAAGCCCTGCTTTTTGACGAGCCGACGTCGGCCCTGGACCCCGAGCTAGAGCAGGAAGTTGTGAAAGTTATCAAAGACTTAGCATCAGAAGGACGCACAATGATCATTGTGACCCACGATATGCGCCTTGCAGGCGATGTTTCGGATCACGTCGTTTTTTTGCATCAAGGCAAGATCGAAGAACAAGGCCCGCCTGCGACGGTTTTGGCCAAACCAAAATCTGAACGACTACAACAATTCCTAAACGCGACGATTGCGGCATAAGTAAAAGTATTGTGACATAAGTAAAAGTAATATAGTTGAGTTTTCATAACCAAATGGGATGGAAAAATGAGAAACCTGATTCTAGCGACCGCTGCACTGGTAATGAGCGCCGGGCTGACAATGGCCGACACAGTCCGAATGGGCACCGAAGGGGCCTATCCTCCGTGGAACTTCATCAATGACGCCGGCGAGATCGATGGATTTGAGCGTGAGTTGGGTGACGAGCTTTGCGCCCGCGCTAAGCTGACCTGTGAATGGGTCACCAACGACTGGGATTCAATCATCCCCAACCTTGTTTCAGGCAACTATGACACCATCATCGCAGGTATGTCAGTCACCGATGAACGCGACGAAGTGATTGATTTCACCGAACAATACACATTGCCCGATCCATCTTCCTATTTGGCGATGTCGGACGATCTGGACGTGTCTACTGCAGTAATTGCGGCCCAGACCGGCACTATTCAGGCGTCTTACGTTGCTTCAAGCGGGGCGACGCTGGTCGAATTCGCAACCCCGGATGAAACCATTGCAGCCGTCAAAAACGGCGAGGCTGATGCAGTTCTGGCCGACAGCAGCTTTCTTACGCCAATCGCGGCAGAAAATGATGATCTGATGATGCTGGATGGTAGCATTCTGATCGGTGGCGGCGTTGGCATCGGCCTGCGCGAAAGCGACACCGAGCTGAAAGAAAAGCTGAACGCGGCAATCGTGTCGATGAAAGCTGACGGTTCGCTCAACAAGCTGATCGAAAAATGGTTCGAAGGTTCAATGGCAACCTTTTAGTGCTTTTCAAACGATTGGGGTGGGGCCAAACTGGCCCCACCTGATTTTGAGGGCACGATGTTTTCCAATTGCACTGATCCGCAGACGCTTGCTGGCCTGAACTGGCTGGCCTGCTACCTGACGACCGGAAAACACATGGCGTTCTACGCCTCTTTCGGGACGGTTTTGCTGCTTTTGGCCATCACCGCCCCAATTTCCCTGATCTTCGGATTTGGCGGAGCGGTGGCGGCACGCTCGCATTTCGCCCCGCTGCGTTGGTTTGGCAAAACTTATACATCCGTTGTGCGCGGCATTCCCGATATCGTATTTTTTCTGTTCTTCGTAATCGCGCTGGATCAGGCGTTTGAATGGGTGCGCCACAAGGTGAAATGCCCCGATTGGGATCAACCAATCCGTCAAGGCAATGATTTTGTGGTCTGCGCGCAGGCAAAACTGCCCCTGTCCAGCGCGCCGCAATGGGTACACGAAAGCTATGGTTTTTCGCTGGCGGTGCTGACATTCGCCATCGTGTTCGGCGCCTTTGCAGCCAACGTGCTTTACGGCGCGATGCGCGCGGTTCCCAAACCCCAGATAGAAACCGCCGAGGCTTATGGCATGACCCGCCGTCAGGCATTTTGGCGGGTCTTGGTGCCGCAAATGTGGCTTTTTGCCCTGCCCGGCCTGTCTAACCTTTGGATGATCCT
>JAHRVC010000247.1 GCA_019090885.1 Marinosulfonomonas sp. | reverse complement strand
TGGTTGAAAACCAGATGTCCTAACCGATAGACGAACGGGCCACTTTTGGCGTGGACCGTATTTAGGCAAAGCTGCGTTAAAGGGCAAGAAGATTCTTTGCCGAATTTCGTGCTATTCGTTATGGGCTGGGGCTGCGTCTTCGAGGCGCAGCTGCACCCGGCTTCGCCCACCCCATGTATTGATCTCTAATCGGCCCGCCAAATGGAAACGCATCCCGCCATGTTGCTCGATCGCGGGGCCAAGCGGGCCGTCAAACGCGCCAAAGGATATTGCGTCAATTGGGGTTGTGCCGACGTCGCAAAAGCTGACCTTCAAATGGTTGGCACCGACCCGTTTGCAAAACCGGATGCGCTGGTTGGCAAAGGCAAATCTGGGGGCAGGGGCGCCCGCACCAAAGGGCCCGGCCTGCTCTATCTGCTCGATCAGTTCGACCGTGGCGGCTGTGTCCATCAGCATGCCATCAAGGCGCAGATCGCGCGGGCCTAGATTGTGCGCGCCCTGTTTGGCCAGCAATTCGCCCAGCCGCGCCATCGCCGGTTCCAGCTGATCACGGGCCACACTTAGCCCCGCTGCCATTTTGTGACCACCACCCTTTAGCAACAGGCCTTCGCTGGTCAGCCGCTGGATCGCTGCGCCCAGATCAATGCCGCTAACCGAACGGCCAGAACCTTTGCCTTCATCCCCGTCCAGCCCGATCACCAGACTTGGCCGGTTGGCCATTTCTTTCAGCCGAGAGGCGACGATCCCGACGACACCCGGATGCCAGCCTTCGCCCGCCGCCCAGACCAGTGGGCCGTCCAATCCGCGCTGGGTTGCTTGTTCAAGGGCTGCGTCGCGCACCGCATTTTCGACTTCACGGCGTTCCGTGTTCAGCTGATCCAGCCGTTCGGCGATCGAGCTTGCTTCATTATGATCCGCCGTGGACAGCAGCCGCGCACCCAGATCGGCCCGCCCGATGCGTCCGCCCGCATTTATCCGCGGCCCCAGAACAAAGCCCAGATGGTAGGCGGTCGGCGCAGTATCCAGTTTAGCCACATCGCATAGCGCCACCAGACCGGGGCGTTGCCGTTGGCCCATGATCTTCAGCCCCTGACGCACAAACGCCCGGTTGACGCCGCGCAATGGGGCGACATCGGCGATCGTGGCCAGTGCCACCAGATCAAGAAACCCCATCAGGTTCGGCCCGTTTTGGTCATGGGCGCGCAGCATCCGGTTTGCCTCGACCAGAAACAGAAAAACGACACCGGCTGCGCAAAGATGCCCCAGCTCACCGTCTTCGTCCTGTCGGTTCGGGTTCACGATGGCAAAGGCTGGGGGCAGGATCTCGCCGCCTAGATGGTGGTCGAGCACCAGCACATCCGCGCCCTCGGCGGCGGCGATAGCGTCATTGCTGGCTGTGCCACAATCGACGCAAATAATCAGGTCGTGATTGGCGGCCAGATCACGCATTGCCGGGGCGTTTGGGCCATAGCCCTCTTTGATCCGGTCGGGCACGTAAAGCGTGGCCTGTTGTCCAAATGTCGCCAGCCACGTCAGGATCAGCGCCGCAGAAGCACCGCCATCCACATCATAATCGGCGAAAATGGCGATTTTTTCGCGGGCTTGCACGGCGCGAACAAAGCGTGCGCCTGCCGTCCCCATATCGCGCAAAACGGCCGGGTCGGGCAGCAAGTCGCGCAGGGCCGGGGCCAGATGGGCAGGGGCATCAAGGGGCGTAACCCCCTGACGCACCAGTGTATTGCACAAAGCGCGCGGCAACGTGGTGGCTTGTTCCATCGCCTCGGACAGGCGCTCGGTTGCCCCGTCCGGTCCGATCCAGCGCCGCCCGGTTAGCGAGCTTTCAACATCCAGAAAGGCGCGCGTCGCCACCGTCAGTTTGTCGGGTTGCGATATTGCATCCGCCGGACTGATCCGGTTTTTGAGCGCATCAGGATCGTTTCAGTTTCCAGATAGCCCGGTTCGCGGCGGATACCTGCAAGGATCGATCCATCGGTAACACCCGTGGCCGCAAAAATTACATCCTGCGTGACCAGATCGTCCAACGCATAGATCCGGTTCAGATCGGTAATCCCGGCCTTTTGGGCGCGGCCACGTTCATCGTCATTGCGAAACATTAACCGGCCCCAGATCTGGCCGCCCATGCATTTCAGTGCCGCAGCAGCCAAAACACCTTCGGGCGCGCCGCCAGAGCCCATATACATATCAATGCCAGTCTTTTCGGCCTCGGCGCAGTGAATAACACCGGCCACGTCACCATCGGTGATTAGTCGGATTGCAGCGCCGGTTGCGCGGACTTCTTCGATCATGCCCTCGTGGCGGGGGCGTTCCAGAATGCAGACGGTAATGTCGCCCGCATTGCATTTCCGGGCCTTGGCCAGTGCGTTGATGCGTTAGGCGGGGCTCATTTCAAGGCTGACAACATCCTTGGGAAATCCGGGGCCGATTGCCAGCTTGTCCATGTAAACGTCCGGTGCGTGCAGCATGGTGCCGCGCGGTGCCATGGCGATAACTGTCAGGGCGTTTGGCATGTCTTTGGCGGTCAGCGTTGTGCCTTCCAGCGGGTCCAGTGCGATATCAACCGCCGGTCCTTCGCCGGTGCCAACCTCTTCGCCGATATAGAGCATTGGCGCTTCGTCGCGTTCACCTTCACCGATGACCACAACACCTTGAATATCCAACATATTCAACTGCTCGCGCATGGCGTTTACAGCGGCTTGATCGGCGGCCTTTTCGTCGCCGCGCCCGACCAGTTTGGCCGAGGCCATTGCAGCAGCTTCTGAAACCCGGGCCAGCCCGAGCGACAACAAGCGGTCATGAAATTCAACGGCGTCAACCATTACACAGTCCTTTTAATTGCTTTGGCGACACATCTATCCGCAGAATAGGGCGCGGCCAAGGCGTTTCAAACGGTTTCAATGCGGATTGCCACCGGCTCATCCACCATTACATCAATTTCTTTCATCCCTTCGATCGCGTCACTGATTGCCGAGGGGCTGGTTTTGTGGGTGACGATCAGTACCGGGGCCGAGGGATCGGTGTGGCCGTATTGGCGCATCCGGTCGATCGAAATGCCTGCCGCGCCAAGGGCTGTGGCAATTTTTGCCAATGCACCGGGTTTGTCGAGCAGCTTCATCCGCAAATAGTAAGGGGCCGGGATGCTGGTTGTTGCGGGGCGCGCGTCGGCGAGGGTTTTGGCGGGTTGGCCGAATGTCGCAAGGCGCATTCCGCGTGCTATATCCATCACGTCGCCCATCACCGCACTGGCCGTCGGGCCTTCGCCCGCACCGGCACCACGCAGCACGATCTGACCGACTGAATTGCCTTCCAGAACGACCATATTCATCGCATTTTCCAACTGGCCTAGCGGGCTGTTTGCGGGCACCAGACAGGGCGACATCCGTTGTTCCAGCCCGCGCCCGGACATTTGGGCCACGCCCAGCAGTTTTATCCGAAACCCCATGTCGGCGGCCAATGTGATGTCTTCGATGGAAATCCGCTCGATCCCTTCGATCTGCACATCGTCAAAGGCAACTTTGGTGCCAAATGCGACCGATGCCAGCAGCGCCAGCTTGTGGGCCGCATCAATGCCGCCAACGTCCAGTGTGGGGTCTGCTTCCAGATAGCCAAGGGCGGCCGCCTGATCAAAGATTTCCTGATAGCTTGATCCGGTGCTTTCCATCTGTGTCAGGATAAAGTTGCACGTGCCGTTCATTACGCCGACGACGCGCTCAATCTCATTGCCTGCCAAGCCTTCGCCAAGCGCCTTGATCACCGGGATGCCGCCCGCAACGGCAGCTTCAAACCGGATCACCCGGTCTTTTGCTTCGGCGGCGGTGGCCAATTGTTGCCCGTGTAGGGCCAGCATTGCCTTATTGGCCGTCACAACGTCTTTGCCGGATGAAATCGCGGCCTCGGTTGCGGCTTTGGCGGGGCCATCAGCACCGCCCATCAGTTCGACAAATACGTCAATGTCGGCGCGCTGCGCCAAGGTGACCGGGTCATCTTCCCAGTCATAGGCATTCAACCGAACGCCGCGATCTTTGTCGCGTGTTCGCGCGGATACGGCAACGATTTCAATTTCGCGCCCGGCCCGTTTAGCCAATAGATCGGCTTGGCGTTGAATGATTTTGACGACGCCAATTCCGACAGTTCCCAAACCAGCAATTCCTAGGCGAAGCGGTTGTGACATTTGGGGCTCCCGGTTGGGTGATTGATTGGATTGCGTCGCCGGGTCTCTACCGAGTATTTGGCGCCGCTGCAACGTTAGCCATTGTGGCGTGCAAGGGCTGCATTCATGCGACGCCGGCTGCGCGGATCGACAACGGTGCGCTGCAGGCGGGCGGCGCGGGCGCGCAGGGCTGCCACGCGACCTGAAAGTTGGGCCGCCAGATCGATCCCATCCAGGTTTTGTTGATCGGCAGGCAGCAGTCCGCTTAAATTAACAAGCTGGGGATACCCGGCGCGGCGCGCGTCCTCGGAAACCGCGCCGCTCAGGTCGGGTCGGTCTGAACAGCTGCCAAGGATCAGCAGGATGGTCGCTAGGAAAAATAGTCGATGTGGCATCAGCTCTCCGGATGCTTTGGCTTATTCTTACCGGGACAGCAGGGGCGGGTGCAAGCAAGCACCTTGAACTGAACGTATGTTCAGATATTGATGGCGCATGGCACGAAAAACCGGCTCTCATTCGGAAACTACTGGCCCGCTAGTGCGCCAGGCGGCGCTGCGGCTTTTTGCGCAGGGGGGCTATGCGGCCGTTTCAATGCGCCAAATCGCGTCTGAGGTCGGCCTTCAGGCCGGTGCGCTTTATCTTTATACGCCCGACAAGCAGACTTTGTTGTTTGATATGATGCATGAGCATCTGGAAGAACTGCTGACCGCTTGGGATGCCGTGGAAAAGCCAACAACACCCGTGGAACAGCTTCAGACCTTCACGCAGTTTCATATTCGGTTTCATCTGGAACGGCTGGATGCGGTTTTCATTGCCAATATGGAGCTGCGCAACCTAAGCCCCGAGAATTTTGCCGTCATCGAGAAACTGCGCAAAGCCTATGAGGATGAGTTGCAGTCAATTTTGGCTGCGGGCCACGCTGGCGGGGCGTTTCGTGTCCCCGACCTAAAGCTCGCGACGTTGGCCATTATCGCTATGTTGACGGGGGTGAACACGTGGTATCGCGAGGGCGGGCGTCTGTCGCGCGATCGCGTTGAACGGATTTATTGGAATATGGTGCGCCGCTCTGTCGGTGCCTGAAAGGCTGATATCGTATGAGCAAGTCAACTGTGGTTGCTGAAGTTGCACCGTCGCCGGGGCGCCGGTTTGTTGCTGTCGCCATGTTGGCGGTTCTTGGAACGATGGTGGTCTATCTGACGTTTTCAGCCCCGCCAGAATCGCTTTTGTGGCGCGTTTTGCTGGTCGTTGTGGGCGTTGCAGCCCTTTTTCTGGCCGATATGCTGCGCCGCTCGACGCTTCATAAAATTGAATTGACGGATGACGTTTTGCGCGACACGTCCGGGCGCGAATTGTGCCGGATCGACGATATTGCGGCGGTCGAGCGGGGCGCATTTGCTTTTAAACCATCGCATGGGTTTCTGATCCGAACCAAAACCACGCAGCCAAGGGCTTGGGCCCCCGGCCTTTGGTGGCGTTTTGGGCGAAAAATTGGCGTGGGCGGGGTGACACCGTCCGGTCAGGCAAAATTCATGGCTGAGTTGATTGCCTTGCGCGTGGTTGAAAATAAGAACGACTAGCCATCAATACCGTCAGCCCAAACATCATTTGCCAGTTGCGACCCCTTATTCAAAGTCCTCTTCGTCAATGCCGTTTGCACCGGGGCCAGACCAAAGCAATTGCGGACCAAAACGGGGCCGGGTAACCACATGGCTTACCAGTTTACGTTCCGGAAAGCTGACCAGCATATTTGCAAATGGCGGCGTGTAATCCAGCGAGGTTTCCACAAGGATCAGTTTGTCCCCGATCGGAAACAGCGGAATTTTGCTGCCGTAAACATCAAAATCGGCAGCTAATAGGCTGGGGGCACCGTTGGCCCCATGGGACCAGTCAAATTCAAGATCTCTACTTGCTTCGTCGGTGCAGTCGGCAGTGCATTGCACCAGGCTAACGCGAATCCACGACGTTGCGGCATCGCCGAATGTCATAAAGCGAAACACCGTCATAAGCCCATTCAAATAGGCCAAATCTACGCTTTCCGTTTCGCGAGAAAGGATGTCACTAATGGTATAGTTGGCTCGGAAAGAGGCATTTTGTGCCTTGTAGGCATCAAAGAACGTATAGGTGGCTGTCGCCGCCCAAATCAGTAGCGGAAAAGCAAACACAGCCTCGACTGAGAGGGTGCCGTCTTGCTCGGAGCGGAATTTACAAAAGAACTTGCTAAAAAAATTACTCATGGTGCTTCCTTAAGGCTCGTTTACATAGGCTGACGTCGCAACAAGTGCGTAGGCGCCAGTCGCATCAAGCCGGATTTGAGCAGCCAGGCCTGTTGATGGGAAGAATGGATCAAAAATCGCGCAAACACGCACCAAAACCAATTCATTGGCAGCGCCGGGAACGAAATCAAGAACCGGTTGAATCACTTCTGTTCTATCGACACAGGTCGGGCCTGTGGCCAGCGGCATCCATGTTGAATCGACTGGCAACAATTCTACTGTCACTGACTCCATGCAATCGGGAATAATTGCCGAATTTGCACAGATTTTTGACTTTAGGTTGGTGTGGGTCATTGGGTTCAGGGTGCCAAGGCGCAATTCGCGCATGGAAATGTCAACGCCCCGATCCAGCATGACGCCACGCGTTAGCAGCAATCCGGTTTCAAACACCATCAGAAATAGCGTGATAAAAGCGGGGAACAGCAATGCGAATTCGATCGTCGCTGTCCCGCTTTCTTGGCGCGCACGCCTTTTCAGGACACGCCGTATTTGGTTGAAACTAGTCACTAGTTCACCAACCGCAATGCGTGGATGTCGCGGGCGATCGAAGCAAATGCATCGTCTAGGCTAAGCCCGTCCACATCAAAGTGGTGTGACGATGAACTGGCACAACTCCTCATGACTGCGCTTGAACTGCTGCTGGTTTCAAAGCCGATGGTAAAGACTTTGATGCCTTGCGCCTTGGCTTCGTCACAGATCAGATCCAGCCGCGTATTCTTGGAACCACTACCGTAATAAAGCGATGGGTCAGGCAGGAAACTGAATGCTTCTTCGTAGAAATCCACGTTATATCTGGCCCAAAAATCTGGATAGGTAAGCTGCACTGCGTCGCTCCCCCCTTTGGGTTCGTTTTTCCAAGAATCTTGATAGTATTGATAATATTGGCCGGTAGATGCCTTCAACGCTGACAGGCTTTGATTGTCATTTGGATCCTCAAAAAACGGTGACAAGCCCGAACGCATGTCATCCCTGACAACATGTTGCGTGGTGTTTTTTCCATCCGTCATCAGCACAATGATTTTTTGCATACTTGGCGCTCTGAAATCATATGGGCGGTCGCTGAAAGCCGGTGAAATTTCCGGATTGGCTCCAACAGACAAAGAGGTGCTGACGGCCGGCCGGAAAGCAGGGTCAAGCAAGGCTGCGCCCCACTTCATACCCATATCGATTGACGTATAGCCGCCGGCCCGAAGATCATCGATGCGATCCTGAAGATCGGCATAAGAATTGTTCAGCGCCGAAATCTCGCGGTAGTCGTCGGTTCGGCACGTCCGCCGGGAACCGCTGGCCCAAACAGAGTTCGACCTGTTCGACCTATAGTTCGAGCGCTTATCAATCGTGGCCGCACGTTTTAGGACCGGGGCACCGGGAACAATCGAAAACAATGGCAAAGCTGTTTCATTGAAGTCTGCCTGGTCAAAGTCGGCGCAACTGGAATGCGTGTGTTCATTGGTAACATTGAATTCCTGTATCAGGGTTTCGCCAGCCAACACCTGCTCGGCATAAGGAATGAGCGATATGGATACAGTGTTTGCTTCCACGGTGCAGGCGTCGTCGTCATCTGGGTTGCACTGCATCAGGTAAACGAAATCCTTGGACGCGTCTTGCAGCAGGGCAAGTTTTCTGGCCCCACCGGTATCTGACCACCCGCCCATTGATCCCGAAACGTCCAGGATCAGCGAAACTTCGATATTGGTCAGGCTTTCTTCGGCTTCTCCGGCGGCGGGCGCTGTGATTTCGGGGATGCCCATCATATGCATGAAAAATGTGCCTACGCCCATTTCGGCAGTTGCCGTAACTGTCTTTGAATTCAAGCCGGGGACCACGGTGACATCAGTCAGATAGCTATCCAGACCAGCCTTTTGAAAATAATCTCGCACGACGTCCTCTGAATCGAGGGCCTGATCCAGGCTGGCAGCGGCCAGAACCGAGCGATCAAGTGTTGATTGCAATCTGGTGCGGTGGGTTTCGGAGCGCATAAGATCAACTGCCATTCCTGAAATCATCAACATCAGGACAAACAGAAATAGTGAAAATATCAGTATTGAGCCGGACTCATCGCGGCGAAATAAATTCAGATAAAACTGTGGCCCATTGGATTTGGCATTCGGAACGGATTGCTTCAATCCTTGGCATTTAACATGAGCAGTCATGTTCACCTCTCTTGGTACTCGAAATAGCCCGAAATATGTTCGAGCGGACAATATGCAAAAAATCTTCTTCGTTGGAGCACCCTTAAGTTCTTGGGAAAATGCGGCATGATTAAGGAAAACTGAAAGGATTTTCGGTCGATTACTGCATGGTTTGGATACAATACGGCGACATTCAGTGATCGTTGCGCATCCGTGTTCAATCAAACCCTGTTCGCTCAGGACAAAAATATCGAATCTGTGTTTCAATTGGAAAATTTTAACTGAATCGGTGTTTAGCTGGAAAAGAGTCAATTGCTGATTCGAAGTGGCCGGAGGGGCTTAATGGGACAGACAAAAGAACCGAGTTTTCGCCAATCTGTAGATTTGATGTTCAATCGCGCGGTTGCCTTGATGGACCTGCCGCCTGGTCTGGAAGAGAAAATTAAAGTGTGCAATGCCACATATACCGTGCGATTTGGTGTGCGCTTACGTGGCCAAATCCAAACTTTTACAGGCTACAGGTCTGTTCATTCAGAGCATATGGAACCAGTTAAAGGTGGCATACGCTATTCGATGGGTGTCAATCAGGATGAGGTCGAGGCGCTGTCGGCGCTGATGACCTATAAATGTGCGCTGGTCGAGGCACCGTTTGGGGGTGCCAAAGGTGGGCTTTGCATCGACCCGCGTCAGTATGATGAACATGAGCTTGAGCAGATAACCCGCAGATTCGCATATGAGTTGGCCAAGCGCGACCTAATTCATCCCAGCCAGAACGTGCCGGCACCCGATATGGGTACTGGTGAACGGGAAATGGCGTGGATTGCCGACCAATATGCGCGCATGAATACGACCGATATCAACGCCCGGGCCTGCGTCACTGGTAAGCCGCTGCATGGCGGCGGGATTGCGGGGCGGGTCGAAGCAACGGGGCGCGGCGTGCAATACGCTTTGCATGAGTTTTTTCGCCATCCGGAAGATATTGCTCAGGCCGGTCTGCAGGGAACTTTGGACGGCAAACGGGTTGTTGTGCAGGGGCTTGGAAATGTTGGATATCACGCGGCCAGTTTTCTGGCGGCTGAAGATGGCGCCAAAGTCATAGGCATCATTGAGCGGGACGGGGCCTTGGTTGATGAGGGCGGTCTAGATGTCGAGGCGGTGCATAACTGGATTTCCAGTCATGGCGGTGTCACCGGTTATGCCGATGCTACCTATGTGGAAGATGGCGCCCAAGTCCTGGAGATAGACTGCGACATTCTGATCCCGGCCGCGTTAGAGGGCGTGATTAATTTGACCAATGCCGCCAATATCAGTGCCAATCTGATTATTGAGGCCGCCAACGGTCCGGTGACGGCAGGCGCGGATGAAATTCTGCGCGACAAGGGTGTCGTCATTATCCCGGATCTGTTTGCTAATGGCGGCGGTGTGACTGTGTCCTATTTTGAATGGGTGAAAAACCTGTCCCACATTCGGTTTGGCAGGATGCAGCGCCGCCAAGAAGAAGCCCGCCACCAATTGGTTTTTGATGAACTTGATCGTCTGTCGTCTCAGACAGAAAGCGATTGGCGCCTGTCACCGGATTTTAAGCAAAACTATCTGCGGGGGGCCGATGAACTGGAACTTGTACGTTCAGGTCTGGATGACACGATGCGGGCGGCCTACCAGTCGATGCGCGAAGTTTGGCATGGCCGAGAGGACGTTGGCGATCTGCGTGTTGCAGCGTATCTGGTGGCGATTGGTCGTGTCGCAGACAGCTACCGCGCCAAGGGCCTTTGAATTTCCATAATTCATTTTTGAACTGAGACAGTGCTCCGCGTTTTGTGCATTTGTTTGCAAATCGCGAACGCAATTGTGTCGCAGGTGGCATTAGTGCGACGAATATTAGCCAATTGACGGCAGAATGCGGCGGAACGGTCCAATCCAGGTCTTAGTTCCGCCGCAATCCAGCACGATTAATTGGCAAATGTCTGCCAAAACGAACGATGAATTATTGGCGGCCCATCTAATGTAGAGAGGTGCCCGATGAAAAAGTGTCTGTTTTCCCGATTTAAAATGTTCAGCAAAGAAAATGATGGATCCGCGACTGTCGAATCCGTATTGTGGATTCCCATGTTCATGGCGGCATTTGCACTTATGACCGATGTTTCGATGATATTTAACGGACATTCTCGTGTTTTACGTGTGGTTCAGGATGCCAACCGGAACTTGTCGATTGGGCGTCTGGAAACAGAACTTGAAACCGAAGACTACATCACGGCGGCGCTGAGCGAGATTGCGCCAAACCTGATTGCGGATACTGAAATCGTCGCCGGGGTTGCCACATCGACAGTCGTTGTCCCAGCATCTGATTTGCAAATTTTGGGTATGTTCAGTGCTCTGACAACGCTGAATATTTCGATCACATCACAACATCTTATAGAATTTTAGTCGGGTCTGTGAATATGATAACGCATCGCATAAAATCTTTCCGCGCGCGCGAAGACGGCGCAATGACAATTTTTGGGCTATTTTTGTTCGTTTCAATGATTGCTATCGGTGGTCTTGCCCTTGACGTAGCCAATGCAATGATGGCGCGCACTCAGTTACAGGTCGCCGCCGACGCCGTGGCCCATGCGGCACTTTATTCCCGCGAGAAAAACGATGCCGACGAAGCAAAAATAATTGCTTTGGCGCTGGCGGACGTGAATATGCCTGCGTCCAAATACGGGGAAGTATTAACGGCCGAGAATATCAATTTTGGCTATTGGGATTCTGAAACACGAGAGTTTGAAGTTGAGAACGCCGCGTTTGACTCGGTCTACGTCGATGTTTCTCGATTGCAGGCTAAGGCGAATCCGGTGGGCACGTATTTCCTGCAGTTCGTCGGGCTTGATCGGTGGGATATTCGCCGTGGGTCAGTTTTTGAAACATACATGCCCACGTGCTTTCGCGAGGGTTTTGTTGCTGAAGATATTGTAGATGTTCAGTCAAATAATTCTTACATCAACGGATTTTGCATCCATTCCAACACCCATGTTGAAGTGAATTCTAATAATTACTTCGAAGAAGGCACAATTGTTTCAATGCCTGACAAACGTAATCTCGTTCTGCCCAGCTCGGGCCTTGAAACGAATGACGGTCTGGGTGATTCGCTGCGTGACGGCTCGTATCAAATCAGGATATTGAACCAGCTTGAAGGTATCATCGACAGTTTGGAATTTGGCCATGGTGATTTTCTGCCGGACTACATCAACTACACTGTGCCAATCGCTTTGCCGAGCCGAAACAATCTGGATGAAAGTGACCTGGCTCCCGGTCATATTTATACCTTCAATGGTTGCTCGGGAAATCAAAAATTGTCGATAAAAGGTGGTGTGACACTTCAGGGCATCGTTTTGGTCACGAACTGCCAAGTCCAATATGGTAGTAGTGTGATCCTTGAGAATGCAATGATTGCAACCCGTAACACCGGCGCGTCTTCACAGACTGGTGCTGCCCATGTTCGTGTCGGCCGTGACGATGATTGTGCAACAGATGGTGGATCGCAATTGCTGACACTCGGCGGGATGAGCTTTCCGTCGGACCTGCAGATTTTTGGTAGCCAGCTGATCGCGATGGGTGACATTGATTTTGCTGCAAATGCCAACGGTATTGAAGGCGCATCGTTTATTGCCGGCGGTTCAATTGACGGCACTTCGAACATGACCATGGGTTTTTGCGGAAATGGGATGGAGCGTAATCTCTCTGCTCAGTATTTCCGGATGGTTAACTAAAGAACCCAATACGTCGCATATCTGCCGCCCAATGTCGGCGGCAGATATTAATTACTCGGCACATCATTGAATAATCCCTCAGTTCTTGGTTCTCTTAGGCCAAGTTAACAGGGGATGTTTATGCGGTTTTCGGCGCTGAAAGTTTTCACGCAAGGGCTGAGCGGCAATAAGGGCTGGACGCCACACTGGCGTGATCCAGAGCCTAAGGCCGAATATGACATCATTCTTATCGGCGGCGGCGGTCATGGGTTGGCCACGGCCTATTATCTGGCCAAGAACCACGGCATGAAAAATATTGCGGTTCTGGAAAAGGGCTATATCGGCGGCGGCAATGTCGGGCGAAATACCACGATCGTGCGCGCCAATTACTTTCTGCCCGGAAATTCCGAATTTTACAGCCATTCACTGAAATTATGGGAAGGGCTGTCGAGCGATTTGAATTACAACGTCATGTTCAGTCAGCGCGGGCTTATTAACCTTTTCCATTCCGATGGTCAGCGTGACGCATTCGCGCGGCGCGGCAATGCGATGGTAAATCAGGGCGACGACGCGGTGCTGCTGGACCCGGACGGCGTGCGTAAGCATTTGCCTTACCTTGATTTTGACAATGGCCGGTTTCCCATTTTTGGCGGGCTTTATCATCCCCGTGGCGGCACCGCGCGTCACGACGCGGTCGCATGGGGCTATGCGCGGGGTGCCGATCAGCGCGGCGTTGACCTGATCCAGAATTGCGAAGTCACCGGCATCGATATTGAAAATGGTGCAGTTCGCGGGGTTCAGACCAGCCGTGGGCCGATCCGCGCAAAAAAGGTGGCAATGGTTGCTGCGGGCCGTTCGGGGCAGGTGGCGGCAATGGCCGGGATGCGCCTGCCGGTTGAAAGCCATGTTTTGCAGGCGTTTGTCACCGAGGGCCTGAAGCCGTGCATCGATCATGTGGTCAGCTTTGGCATGGGGCATTTTTATATCAGCCAGTCCGACAAGGGTGGGCTGGTGTTTGGCGGCGATCTGGATTTTTATGCCTCGTATGGGCAGCGCGGCAACCTGCCAATGAAGGAACATGTGATGGAAGCGGCGATGACGCTGATGCCGATGATCGGCAAGGCGCGTGTTGTGCGCAGTTGGGGCGGGATCATGGATATGACGCCCGATGGCAGCCCGGTGATCGACACCACCGACACGGACGGGCTGTTTGTGAATTGCGGCTGGTGTTACGGCGGCTTTAAGGCGGTGCCTGCCTCGGGTTATGCCTACGCCCATCTGATTGCCACCGGCCAACCCCATGAAACTGCAACCGGTTTTCGGCTGGACCGGTTTCGCACCGGGGTCGGCCTGATCGACGAAGAAGGCACCGGCAGCCAACACAACCTGCATTAGGAGGGCGATAAAATGCGAATAACCTGCCCCTATTGTGGCACCCGTGATATCCGCGAATTTGCCTATCGTGGCGCGGCGATTGACGCAAACCGCCCTGCACCAGACGCGGGCGCGGCGGCTTGGGATGACTTTGTGCATTTGCGCGATAACCCGGCCGGGGAAACTCAGGACTTGTGGTATCACGAAGGCGGCTGCTCGGCCTGGGTTATGGTCACGCGAAATACGGTGACCCATGAGGTGCTGGAATGCCGGGCGGTAAAACCATGAGGATCGCAGGCAAAGGTATCGCCAGCCGTGCCAATCCGGTGTCTTTCATGTTCGACGGGCAGCGCTATTCGGGCTTTGACAGCGACACGCTGGCCTCGGCGTTGCTGGCCAATGGGGTGCGGCTAACCGGGCGCTCGTTCAAATATCACCGCCCGCGCGGGATATTGACCGCCGGATCAGAAGAGCCAAACGCGTTGGTCACAATCGGGCAGGGTGCCGGGAAAACGCCAAATGTGCGGGCGACCACGCAGGAACTTTACGATGGGTTAGCTGCGATCAGCCAGAACCGCTGGCCTTCCTTGCGCGCGGATATCCTTGGAGTGAACGACTTGCTTTCGCCGTTCCTGTCGGCGGGGTTCTATTACAAGACCTTCATGTGGCCGCGTGCGTTTTGGGAAAAAATTTACGAGCCGATCATCCGCCGCGCGGCGGGGCTTGGGGCGCTTTCGGGGCTTGATGATACCGCGCGCTATGACAAGGCCTATGGGTTTTGTGATCTGCTGGTTATCGGGGCTGGTCCTGCCGGTTTGATGGCCGCCCTGACGGCGGTTCGCGCTGGTGCCGATGTTCTGTTGGTGGACGAAAACCCGTTTATTGGCGGTAGGTTGCGATCTGAAGTTGAGGTGATTGGCGGCAAGCTGGGTCACGAATGGGCCACCAGCGTTGCGGGCGAATTGGAGGCAATGCCAAACGTCCGCATCATGCGCCGCACCACGGTGACCGGCGCTTATGATGGCGGAATTTACGGAGCACTTGAACGGGTCAGCCTGCACCGCGCGGCGGCGGGCGATGCGCCGCTGGAAACCTTTTGGCGCATAACGGCCAAACGGGCGATCCTGACCACCGGTGCGTTGGAGCGCCCGATTGCATACGCCAATAATGACCGCCCCGGCGTAATGATGGCCAGTGCGGTGCGCTCTTATGTGAACCATTGGGGTGTTGCACCGGGCAAGAAGGTGGCGATCTTCTGCAACAACGATGATGCGCATCAGACCGCGCGTGATCTGCTGGCAGCGGGTGTGGATGTCGCGGCGTTGATCGATACGCGTGCTGACGCCAAACCGGACATCGACGTGCCGACCTATGCGGGTGGCGAGGTTATCAATACCAGTGGTCGTCTTGGTCTGCGCTCTATTACCCTGCGCCATCGGGGCGCGACGAAGGTTATTGAGGCGGATTGCCTTGCAATGTCAGGCGGTTGGAACCCGTCCTTACACCTGACTTGCCATATGGGCGGTCGCCCGATCTGGAACCCGAGCATTGCTGCATTCGTGCCCGCGCCTGATGCGGTTCCGGGGTTGGATGTGGCGGGTGCTGCGGCAGGGGTGTTCAGCACGAAAGGTGCCTTAAAATCAGGAAATTACCGGGCAAAGCTTGCATTAGACGATCTGGGCGTCAAAACGCCCGCGATGCGGATGCCTGCGGCCGACGACGCGGCCTATGCGCTGGAACCCTGTTGGGTGGTGCCGGGCAAGGGGCGTGCATGGCTTGATTTTCAAAATGATGTCACCGTGAAGGACGTTAATCTGGCGGCGCAGGAAAGCTATCGTTCGGTCGAGCATATGAAGCGTTACACCACGCAAGGCATGGCCGCCGATCAAGGCAAAATCTCAAACGTTAACGCGCTGGCGGTGCTGGCGGATGCAACGGGGCGCACGATTGAGCAGACCGG
>JAHRVC010000246.1 GCA_019090885.1 Marinosulfonomonas sp. | reverse complement strand
TAGGATTCGAACCTACGATACATGCTACCAAAAAGCATTGCCTTACCACTTGGCTACACCCCAACTGTGAGCGGGTAGTTACGCGCTCACGTTGTTGGTTTCAAGCCTCGTTTTGCGAAAATTCTGTTTCTGTCCGTAGTGAAAGCGCCCAACGGAATTGCCACGCTCAATGGATGCCTCAGCCTGCTTGTTTTGAATTACAATGATTGGTCATAATCGCCGACCGAGGGCTCGGTTCGCACAAAGCTGTCCATCTCTTCAAAAATTGTCCGTAAATCGGCATCGCTGATCAAACTCTCGCACACAACGACAAGGTTTGGCGTATTAGAAGACGCGCGCACCAAGGCCCAGGCCCCGCCTTCAAGGACGACACGGGCGCCGTTAACGGTTACGATATCTTCAATTTTTCGACCGGCGAAGGTGCCAACCTGTGCTTGGTGTTTTGTCAGCCGCGCGACGATCCTTGCAAGCACATCATATTTTTCTGTGTCGGCACAGTAAGGAGACATTGTCGGGCTGGAGAATGTTTGTGGCAGGGCTTTTCGCAGATCTGACATCGATTTTTCCGGGTTGCGATCCATCAATTTGCACAGCTCGACCGCGACACGAAGCCCGCAGTCATAGCCCCGGCCCAGAGGTTCGGCCAGAAAGTAGTGACCGGACTTTTCAAACCCTGCCAAGGCGCCCAAATCGCGCACCCGGCGTTTCATGTGGGAATGGCCGGTTTTCCAATAATCTGCCTTGATGCCATGCTTTCTAAGAACTGGATCAGAGGCAAAAAGCCCGGTTGATTTTACGTCCGCGACGATTGTTGCGCCTTCATGATATTGGGCCAAATCGCGCGCCATGATGACGCCAACCTTGTCGGCAAAAATCTCTTCGGCCTCATCGTCGACTACGCCGCAGCGGTCGCCGTCGCCATCGAACCCCAGCGCGAAGTCAGCACCGGATGAACGCACAGCCTGTGCCATGTCATGCAGCATTTCCATAGCTTCCGGGTTCGGATTGTATTTGGGGAAAGTATAGTCGAGATCCGTGTGCAGCGGCACGACCTCGGCCCCGATGCGCGCCAACAATTCGGGCGCAAATTCCGATGCGGTCCCGTTCCCGGTGGCGCAAACGATTTTCAGCGGTCTGGACAGTTTGAAGTCGCCAACAAGATCATCCAGATAGGCTGCCTTAACGCCCGCGACCGTTTCGCATCCGCCCCCTGTGCGGGCGCGCGCGCTTCCTGACAGGACAATGTCACGCAGTTCGGCCATCTCATCGGGCCCGTGGGTCAGCGGGCGCTCAAAGCCCATTTTGACGCCTGTCCACCCGTTTGGATTATGGGATGCTGTGATCATCGCAACGGCTGGGACATCAAGGTGGAACTGGCTGAAATATGCCATTGGCGACAGGGCAGGGCCGATATCTTTGACTTCAATGCCTGCCTGAACCAAGCCCAGAATGAGTGCGTTTTTGATTGCGACCGAATAGTCGCGATAATCGTTTCCAACGGCGATAACCGGGCGAATGCCGCGCTTGTGCATTTGCGTGCCCAGCCCGAGGCCGAGCGCGGTTATGCCATGCAGGTTGATCTCTTCCGGGTATTTCCAGCGGGCATCGTATTCCCGAAATCCCGTCGGCGCGATCATCGGCTCGCTTAGGAATTCCCATGTATTTTGCGTGACAGTCTGGTTGGGTTTGTTCACAGTAATGCCCTTTGTAATCGTATTGTTTTACAGTCTGATCGGGTTGGCCTTGGCCAGACGATCAAATTCCATGAGTGTTTCTAACAGCCGGGGCATTTGGTCCAGAGGGATCATATTTGGGCCGTCTGACGGCGCGCTGTCCGGGTCTTCATGGGTTTCAATGAAAACCGATGCAATTCCGAGCGACACAGCAGCGCGTGCCATGACCGGTGCAAATTCGCGTTGGCCGCCGGATGATCCACCACGCCCGCCCGGTTGCTGGACAGAATGCGTAGCGTCCATAACTACAGGGTAGCCGGTTTTCATCATTTCCGGCAGGGCGCGCATGTCGGCCACCAAGGTGTTGTAGCCAAACGAGGTTCCGCGTTCGGTTAGCAGGATGCGCGTGTTCCCCGTTGATTCAACTTTCTGGATAACATTGGGCATGTCCCAGGGCGCCAAAAACTGCCCCTTCTTGATATTTACCACCGCGCCAGAGTTTCCGGCAGCTAGCAGCATATCTGTTTGGCGGCAAAGAAATGCCGGTATCTGGATTATATCCACAACCTCAGCGGCAACTGCGCATTGCTCGGCTGCGTGAACGTCCGTCAGTGTGGCAACGCCAAGCGCCTTGCCGACACCGCGCAGCACCTCTAGCCCTTCGTCTATGCCAAGGCCGCGTATGCCCGACAGGGACGTTCTGTTGCCTTTGTCATAGGAGGCCTTGAACACAAAGCCCGCCCCGACGGCTGCACATGCCTCTTGCATACGTCCGGCGATCATCTGAGCATGGTCAGCGCTTTCCAGTTGGCAGGGGCCGGCGATTACGGTTAGCGGCATGTCATTGCCGATGGTCAGATTCTTTAGTTTTACGGTTTTCATTTAAGACAGTACCTGTTCTCGTAGGATCGAAGCCGTCAGAGCCGTCATAAGATATATCCCGGAAAATATGAAAAACGCGACAAGCGTATTTTCAAAAGCCCGGGGATAGGTCGGCTCATCGGGCGGTGTTGGGCTAACACCAAGCGACAAATAGCGAACCTGCCGATTGGCCTCGATCCGGGCTGTTTCAAGTTGTTGCAAGGATTGTTGCATCATCGCCTGCCGTGTTTCCAGATCTACTTCGGCCATACGAAGCTCGCCGCTAATACGCGCCAGTGATGTGCTGTCACTACCGCTGCTTGTCAGCTGTGCGCGCAGTTCTGCAATCAATGAACTCAACCGGGTTATATCACCCTGTACGCCATCGACCCGAGCCTGATTGGGGCTTTGATTGTCGAGCAATTGCTGCAGTTGCAGACGTTTTTCCTGCAACTGGATTTCAAAATTTGTTACCTGGCTCATCACGGCGCTGGTTTCGCTTACGGCGTCGATCACCCCAAGGCGTTCCTGTAATGCCAGCACGCGCTCTTGTGCTGCCTTCATCTTGAATTCTGCATCCTGAAAGCTTTCGCGCGATCCACGCATCTGGTCCCCGCGCAACCGCTGGGTCAGGTTGTCGACCTGTTCTTCGGCATACTTAATAAGCGCGCGTGAAAAGAGAGCACTGGTTGCAGAATCGGCTGCAATCACTTCCATTTTGACGATACCTTCGGTCGGGTCATACCCAATCTTGACCAGCTTTTGATACAGCCGGTAAGCCTCTTCATTGGTGCTGTCGGTTTCCAAGCGTTGCAACGGGTCCACAAAATCCTGGCTGAAATGGCTTTTAAATCCTATGTCGCTATCCAGCCGCAGCATTGCCTCGCGCGATTTCAGATAGCTTTGAACAGTGATCGAGTCTTGCGATGTGGCAAACCCGGTTCCCGAAAACAGCCCGCCGAGAGAACCGCCACCCTGCGCGTCTGCCTGTTGAATAAGGAATTCGGATTTTGTTGCGTAAAGCGGTGTCGCGACCACGTAATAATAGAAGCCAACAATTAACGTGGGCAGGAAAACAAAGATGCTAAGCCGTGCCACTAGTTGCAGCAATTTGCGCCGGCGACGCTTGGCTATATCTTGCTGAATTCGAAATATTTCGCGGCCACGGCCATCTTCCGACAGGACTTCTTTTGAGGGCAGGTGCTCTGGTGTGGTGGTCTTGGGAAGATTTGGCGTGCCAGCCTTTGCTTTGTCTTCCGGGGATATCAGTTCCAGCATGTTCGAACGCTGGAAAGGGTCTATCCTTTTTTGGCGCAACAGGCGGATGGCGTCGTAGTCTGATGTCGGCACCAGGCCATTCTTCTGTGCAATCCGCCGTGCCATTCGCAGTTGGCGGCCGGTCAGACCTTCTTTTTTGATCGAATCAATTTCGGCCGAAACTGACTTTGATGGCGTCTTGTCCGGACCGTTGGCCGTCGGATAGGGCTGATCGCCGAATCCATCCTCGGTCGGGGTGTTTTCGTCCAGCGCCGGATGTGTTGGGCCGCTATCGCCACGACTGGGATTAACCGCCGCCTTCAGTTTGTTCAGCGGCTCGGACAGTGATCCGCTACGGCGGACACGATATTTTTTGGCTTTAGGCTTGGTAGTCATAATATGCCCTTGCTTCTTCCAGTGTATCGAACTGCAAAAACTTGCCGTCCTTTATGACCGCCGCTGACCGGCAGAATTTTTCTAACGTAGAGGTCTGGTGGGACACAACGACCACCGTCGCATTTTCCAGACGTTCGCGCAGGATTGTGCCAGCCTTGCGATTGAACTCTACATCAGTGGTGCCCGGCATACCTTCGTCGATCAGGTAAATGTCAAATTCCAGCGCCAGCAGCAGCGAAAAACAAAACCGTGCGCGCATACCCGAACTGTAGGTTGCGACCGGCATGTCGAAGTATTCTTCGATCCCGGTCAGCCAGCGGGTAAACGCCTCCATATAGTCGGGATCCAGCCCATAGAGCTGGGCGACGAAGCGTGCGTTTTCACGGGCTGTGTGTTTGCCGACAATTCCGCCCATAAACCCCAGTGGAAACGAAACCCGGCAGGTTTTTCTGATGTCGCCTTCGTCGGGTTTTTCCAGCCCGGCCATCATGTTGATGATTGTTGTTTTGCCGGTGCCGTTCGGGGCCAGAATGCCAAGCGAGTTGCCCGGTTCAATACGAAACGAGGCCCGGTCAAGAATGACCTTCCTTTGTTTGCCAGTCCAGAATGACTTGCTTACGTTATTGAATTCGAGCATCCACGCGCTCCTGCCGAGAGTGTTGCCTCATGCACCCCGTATCAGGGATTTGTTAACGATGACCTATTGCTGGCCATTTCGCGCCCATTATGTCGGAATAATTATGGTAAACACAACGGATTTGGTGCCTTGGCAAGGTGTGCAAGTCCAAAACATAGGCGAATTGTTGCGAAAACCGGCGATAGCTTAACCGTTTTGCTTTTCCACTCGCAAAACCTTGCCTGCAATGATGGAAATTATCGCCGCAAAGAAGCTTAGCAACGCACCCATTTTTGCGGCGTCCTGCACGTTTATGCCTTCCAGCGTTACGCTGCTGTCAAAGGCAACGGATGCGATGAACAGCGATACCGTAAAGCCAATTGCCGCGACACAGCCGATCACAAACAAGTCCGAGGTGCGCATTCCCGTCGGCAATCCCAACTTGAGCGGATGCGCGGCAAACCAGCCAAACAGCAACACACCGGCCGGTTTCCCAATAAGCAGCCCAGCTAAAACGAGCCATGTTGGTGAACCGATTGACGAAAACTCGACCCCGGCATTCAACAACCCAAAGAAGAACAATATGATCTCGACCGGGTGCTTTAACAAATGTTCGACGTGGTTCAGCAAATCAGTCAGATATTGTTCGGCCTCAGAGAAGATACCAAAGGCACGGTCTGCATGTGGAAGTGTTGCAACGATCGGCAGCAACCCTAGGGCAGGGTGCAGGCCGCTTTCCTGAAATCCATACCAGCTAAGTGCGCCTGCAACCGCATAGGGCCAGAACGACAGTTTCTGACGTATCCATGTTGAACGCGAGCGGTCTTGGTCGCCGCGATCCAATTTTCTGGGAAGCCAGTTGAAGAATACGTAAACCGCTACGGCTGCGCCCAATGACAACAACAGCCATTCCAGCGCCAGTTCGCTAGACGGGTAGAATATTGCAAGAATTATCAGCCCGGCAGCGTCGTCCGCGATAGCTAGAAGCAGCAGAAATCTAACTGCTGGATGGCCCGCTCCGAACACAATCCGCCCAACAAGGTAAGAAAATGCGATGTCTGTGGCTGTTGGAATAGCCCAGCCGCGTGAAACCGCATCAAAAACATCCGACCCAAGGAACATGGCCAGACCAAGGTAAACTGATATCGGCCCCAGCATTCCGCCTAGCGTGGCAAACAGGGGTGTTGCGGCCTTGCGCCCGCGTAGGGCGCCGTTTTTCAGAATCACGGCTTCCCAGACTTCTTTGGCGGCAATCGCAAAGAAGAACGCCATAAGCACATCATTGAACAGATAGTGCATCGTCAGTGTGCGATGGACATGCCCGTGTTCGTCAAGGTGCGGATGGCCGATGAAAAAGTCATCGATCAGAACGAACTCAACAAAATTATGGTAGCTGTGCGGGTTGATATTTACCCAGACCAACGCAATCAGCGCGCCTGCGATCAGCAACAATGAATAGTTGGTGACAAAATTCCAGACGCGATACATGCAAAGCCTCCCAGCCGATTGTTGGGTTGGGATAATTCATGCAGCCGTGTTCGACAACCTAGTGATGAAGATTTCCGTGCCGGTCAGGCCACAATTGACCAAATAATTCCGGCAGTCATGGCCCCAACCATCGCAATTCCCAGATAGGCGAAGAAAACGCGTGGTTTTACCAGCGCCCAGACGGCGATCGCGGCTGGAATGCAGCTAACGCCACCGGCGATCACAAACGACATCGCCGCGCCATTTGACATGCCTTGTCTCAGCAGCGCATCGACCAGCGGGACGGCAGCATATCCGTTCAGATAGGCCGGGGCACCAACGAGCGCGCCAAGAATAATAGGCATCACGCCATCTCCGCCAAGGACATTGGCGATCATCTCGGCTGGGATATAATGCAGCATCAGAGCCTCGAACAAATAGGCCAGCAGCAACCATTTCCCCAGAAAAAAGGCGTTGTCTATAACGGTTTCGCGGAACATTTCGCGCCGTTCGGGTTCTTGCCAGAAACGCCACTCTGGCTTGCCGGTAAAGGGGTTTGAGCCACAGCCACACCCGCTTTGGGCCATCGCCTCGCGCAGCGGATTGGCAAATACCGGGCCGTTGGCAAACCCTTTGACGACAAAGCCACCAAACAGGCCCAGTCCGACGGCAGCCAAGGTCTTGGCAATTGCAAAATCGAATCCAAGTGTTCCACCGGTAATAAAAAACATTGCCGGGTCCATCAGTGGCGACGAAAGCCAAAAGGCCATAACCGCCGACAATGGCGCACCGACGGCAAGCAGGGCTGCGATAAACGGAATAACTTCGCATGAGCAGAACGGGGAAATACCCCCCATCACGGCGGCAAGAAAAATCATTTTAACCTCGCGGCCTTCAAATGCCCGTGCAAGCAGCGATTCGGCACCAGTTGCCTTGAGATAACCGATCGCCAGCACCGCAAAGGCAATGAAAACCCCGGTTTGTGCTATGGCGCCCGCCGCAAAGCGCAATGTGGGCCCGAGCTGTGCAGGGTCAAAAATAGCTACCATTAGCGGGATCAGCACAATTACGAGCAGGGCTTTGTCTACGCGTTTCCACAGGGCCCCGATGTTGCGGGGGGATTGGGTCAGATCAGCCATGTTCGTGGTCCTTATGTGCTTTTTGACTATCCGCGCAGCATTCGGACAATAAAAACTGAGAAAGCGCGTGCATTTCATCATAGGCGGCAGCGAAGCAGATTATCGAACGCCCCTGACGCATCTGTTCAACAAGCCCGGCTTGGGACAGGATTTTCATGTGGTGGGTCAGGGTCGAGCCGGTAACACCGCTACGCTGTCCAAGCTCGCCAATGCTGACACCCTCTGGGCCGGCGCGCACGATCGCGCGCAAAACCTCAAGGCGTTGTTCCGAGCCAAGCGCCGAAAACGCGGCGGCTGCGCGCAGGATGGATTGTGAATGAGTTGATTCATGCTTCATATTTCGATAATTCTAGAAATAACGAAATAAGTCAAGTTGGAATTGCGCGTGGGGCGTAACGGCGATACTTGGCACCCATGCAATCGGACCTAGCCAACCTTAAATCTGAAATCTCTGCCTGTCAGATTTGCGCCGGGCGTTTTGGCGCGACCGCGACGGCGCATGAGCCTAGGCCGACCGTGTGGTTTGATGAAAGCGCTTCGATTCTGATAGCGGGGCAGGCACCAGGAATTCGTGTTCATGAGTCTGGCAAACCGTTCACCGACCCATCGGGGGATCGGTTACGTGACTGGCTGGGATTGGATGACGCGGAATTTTATGATCGAAGCCAAGTGGCGATTGTTCCCATGGCGTTCTGCTTTCCGGGGTATAACGCAAAAGGCGCGGACCTGCCGCCGCCCGCGATCTGCGCAAAATCATGGCATCGCCGTGTGATGGACGGCCTTGGCAGTATTCGCCTGACGATCCTTGTGGGCGGCTATGCCCAGAAATGGCACCTTAAAACCAAGGCAAGCGTCACTGATACAGTGGCTGGTTGGGGGGATCACGCGCCGTCTGTTTTCTCGCTGCCCCATCCGTCGTGGCGCAACACCGCTTGGTTAAAAAAGAACCTTTGGTTTGAAAGTGATCTGTTACCGGCATTGCGTAAACAAGTTGGGAGGGTGCTGAATGGCTGATCTGACACCGTTGGACGCCGCGCATGAAAAGATGCAGGCGGACGAGCATGATGACGTCGCGCGGCTTAGGTTTTACGAACGTCTGGCCGACACAGAGTTGTTCGTTCTGTTGGAAGATGAATCTAATCTGGAAACGATGTCGCCAAAAATTCTGGTGGCAGATGGAATGCAGTTTTGTCTGGTTTTTGATACCGAAGAACGGTTGGCTGATTTTTCAGGCGAAACGGTTCCCTATGCCGCTCTTTCCGGGCGTTCACTGGTAAATATGCTGGCCGGTCAACGGGTTGGATTGGGCGTCAATCTGGGCGTGGCGCCGTCCAGTATCCTGATCCCGCCAGACGCTTTGGCATGGTTGCACGAAGTGTTGGCAGAAAAAGCGCAAGAAGGCACAGATATCCCGATAAAACTGTCGGCACCCGTGGACTTGTCGGATGGTATTTTTGAGGCGTTGAACACTAAACTAGCACTTGCGACCGGCCTTGCGGGCGCCGCCTATCTGGTTGATGCGGCTTACAAAAGTGGGCGTTCAGGGTATCTGCTTGCCGTTATTGACCCGGTTGCTGGCAGCGAGGGCGCGCTGGTGCAGGCAGTCAATGAAGCATTGGTTTTTACCGGCGAGGACAACCTGAATTTGGATGTGTCGTTCTTTGGCTCTGGTGACCCGATTTTCGCACATCTAGCCCGCGTCGGTTTGCGGTTTGAAATTCCGGTTCCCAAACCGGCTGAAATTCCCGGTTCAGCGCCGGGAATGGACAAGAACAAGCCACCAAAACTGCGCTAATAGCCCGTCGTCCGGTCGACCAGAAACTTCATTTTTTCACCCGTTTCGCAGCGCCGGATATTTTCCGCAATAGCTTCAGACGCGGTATCGGGCCGGGTTTCAGATGCAATATGCGGGGTGACAGTGACGCTGGGATGTGGCCAATAGGGGTGATCAGCTGGCAGGGGTTCTTGGCGAAACACATCCAGCGTTGCATGGGCGATCTGACCGGTATCAAGTGCCGCAATCAGCGCGGCATCATCGATCAACTGCCCGCGGCCGGGGTTGATGACGAACGCACCTTTGGGCATCAGGCTCAGGTTTTCGGCGTTCAGGATGTTTTCGGTTCCGTCTGTCAGCGGCAACAGCAGGATCAGAATTTCTGATTGCGCCAGAACCTGCGCCAGACCCGCGCTGCCGTTATGGGTATCTATACCGGCTAGGGTTTGAGGGCGGCGCGACCAAGCCATCACCGGAAAATTCAGCCCGGCAAGGGCGCGCGCGCAGGCCGTTCCCAATTGCCCAAGTCCGAGCAGCCCAACCGACCGGTTGCGCGCCAGTGGCGGGACCACCGGCAGCCAGTTGCCGTCTTGCCCGCATATTTGCCCATCCATTCCCAGATGATGGCGCAACACGTGGCCTGTCACCCATTCAACCATTCCTTCGCTAAGGCCGCTGTCGACCATGCGTGCCAGCGGGACTTTCAAGGTTGGGTTGGTAACAATGCTCTCAACCCCGGCCCAAAGGCTGAGCGTTGCTTTGAGCCTTGGGAACTGGCTGAAATCGGTGATCGGCCCGTTGGGCGCGAACACGATATAGTCGACCAGGTCTGGAGCCATTTCTGGTTGCAGATTGACGACAAGCCCCGCCTTTTGGAGGGCGTGGTTCAGCGGGCCCTGATATTCATCCCACCTTTCTGGACGCGCCGAGAACAGCACATTCAGCGTCATCTTTTGCTCCGAGGGCGGTGAACATGCGCACTTTGAACCAGACCGAATGCTGCCAGCAGGACCAGCATCGCCGACCCACCATATGACACCAGCGGCAAGGGCACACCCACAACCGGGGCCAGCCCCATGACCATCGACATATTGACCGCGAAAAATAGAAAGAACGTTGTGCCGACGCCAAGTGTGACAAGTGATCCAAACCGGTCTTTGTTGGACATCGCCGACACAACGCAAAAGAATATGATCAGCCCATAGAGGCCCAGCAATGAAATGCCGCCAACGAACCCGAATTCCTCGGCCAGCGTGGTGAAAATGAAATCGGTGTGTTTTTCGGGCAGGAAATTCAGGCGGCTTTGCGTGCCTTGCATAAAGCCCCGCCCGGTCCAGCCGCCCGAGCCAAGCGCGATCTTGGACTGGGTGATGTGATAACCCGCGCCAAGCGGATCATTGGCGGGGTCCAGAAATGTGTCGATCCGGCGATACTGATAGTCATTGATCAACTGCCATTCGGTGCCACGGGTCGCAAAAACCGCATAGATTGCCGCAATCCCGATTGCAATTACGACGGCAAAATACAGCCAGTGAACCCCGGCCAGAAACATCATGATCCCGCCGCCGACCGTCATCAGAATTGCTGTGCCTAGATCGGGTTGTTTCAGCACTAAAAAGGTCGGGACAAGAATTAAAACCAACGGGGGCAGCACCCATCGCAGGCGCGATACCTTGTCGATATCCAGCCAGTCGTAATAGGCAGCAAGCACCAAAACCAAAGATATTTTTGCGACTTCAGAGGGTTGCAGCCGCATAAAGCCCAGATCAATCCAGCGTTGTGCGCCCATTCCGGTAACGCCAAAAAATTCTACCGCCAACAACAGCAGCAAAGTTATGCCAAAGGCCAACCCTGCCATATTCCGCCAAAACCAGATCGGGACCATTCCGATGGCGAACATGACGAATAGGCCCAAGACGAACCGCTTCATCTGCGGCTCGGCCCAAGGTGTCATAGAGCCGCCGGCAACCGAGTAGAGCATCAGAAAGCCAAAGCACGATACCGCCACCAACAGCACGACCAGCGCCCAATTTAGATGCAGCACTTTGCGAAACCCGCTGGGGACAGTCTTAACGCTGTATTCAAGATAGCTCATGTGCGAATGCGCCCGTCACGGGGCAGCGAGAATTCCCGCAGGTTTAGTTTTTCACGCATCGACTGGATCGTGCCGCGTTGGCTGCGGGGGTAGGCGCTCAGTGGTGGCAATCCGCCAAACTCTGCCTGCAAAACGATGTCACGGGCAATCGGTGCCGCAGCGGTTGATCCGCCCCCACCATGTTCGACAACGACACAGCAGGAAATACGCGGCGCGCTGACCGGCGCAAAGGCCACAAACAATGCATGATCGCGCCGTTCCCACGGCAAATCCCGGTTGCGGGTAACACCGCGCGCGCGCTCGGCGGCGGTGATGTTTCGCACCTGACTGGTCCCGGTTTTGCCAGCCATCTGGTATCCGTCCGCCACAATGCGCGACCGATAGGCGGTGCCGCGTTGAGAATTGGACACTGACGCCATCGCTTTGCGCACGGCGCGCAGATTGTTTGGATTGATATCCAGCGGCTCGCCGCCTTTGATTTCAGTCTCTACGCCATTTACTGTTTTGATTAAGCGCGGCGAAACCTGACGCCCCGAGGCAATGCGCCCTGCCATCACAGCCAATTGCAGCGGGGACGCCAGAACAAACCCCTGCCCAATGCCAGAGTTCAGGGTGTCACCAACCAGCCAGCCGATATCGCGATTAGCTTGCTTCCAATCCTTGGTGGGTGTCAGCCCTTCGGCAATTGCGGACATCGGCAGAGCGTGGCGGGTGCCAAGGCCAAGCTTGCGCGCCATTTCAGTGATTTTCTCAATTCCGACACGTTCCGCGATTTCGTAGAAATAGACGTCGCAAGATTGATAAATACCTTTTTGCAGATCCACGTGCCCATGGCCACCGCGTCGCCAGCAATGAAAGCGGCGTTTTCCAAGTTGTTTATAGCCGCCGCAATACACCGTTTCATCCGTTGAAATAACGCCCGCTTCCAGCGCGGCAAGCGCGGTTACCATTTTGAATGTGGAACCGGGCGGATAGGTGCCCTGAACGGACTTATCTGCCAGTGGACGAAACGTATTCTCGGTCAGCTCGCGATAGTCGGGAACCGAAATGCCGCGCACAAATTTGTTGGGATCAAATGTTGGCGACGAACCAATTGCCAGCAAGTCGCCATTTTGCGTATCCATAACAACCGCTGCGCCGCTTACGCCATCCATCCGGGCCTGAACAAAGTTCTGTAACTTTGCGTCGACCGTCAGTTGTAAATCTTCGCCGGGAATGCCGTCTTGGCGTTCAAGTTCCCGCATCACACGCCCGGCCGAATTCACTTCGATCCGCGATGTGCCCGCGCGTCCGCGCAGGTTGGTTTCAAGTTTCGTTTCTATCCCGATTTTGCCAATCTGGAATTTCGGGATTTGCAACAAGGGGTCCGGGTTTTTCAGCTTACTCAAATCGTAGTCGCTGACCGGCCCGACATAGCCAACCACATGGGAAAAGTCCGAACCCAGAGGATAGTGGCGCGACAAGCCAACCTCGGGTGTGACGCCGGGCAGGGCGGGCGCATTTACGGCCACGCGGGTTAGGTCTTTCCATGTCAAACGATCTGCAACCGTGACCGGAACAAAGGGGCTGCGGCGTTTTAGTTCTTTGGTGGCGCGCTCCAATTCGTCCGGGTCAAACTCAATCAATTGCGCCAGTCTTGCGATTGTCGCGTCGATGTCACCTGCATCTTCACGCACGACGACAATACGATAGTTTTGCTCATTTTCGGCAATGACTTCGCCGTTGCGGTCAAATATCAGTCCACGGTTTGGCGGGATAAGCCGGATGTTTATGCGGTTTTCTTCGGCGAGCATGCGAAACTGGTCGGCCTGATCGACCTGCATGAACCGCATGCGCAGACCCAGAACGCCCATGAATGCCAGTTGCGTGCCGCCAAGAAACATTGCCCGGCGCGAAATTCGTCGCCCGCTTTCTCCGCTGTCACGAGGTGTTTTTTTCATAACCGATGCCCAAGTTTATCGACTTCGCCCGGTGCGACCTTGCTGACGCCCAGCACGCGGGAAGAGATTAGAACGACCAAAGGGTAAACAAGAATTGTCGCTGTTAGCAACAATGCATCTTTGCCGACTTCTGGCTGGCCCGTGACAAAAACCGCAAGGATCAGGCGGTTGGCAATGGTCATTGCAACCAGAACTATAGAGACGAGCGCCCATTCCAGCAAAAATGGCAAATCCCGTGACAATACCGAACGCGACCTAAGGAATTCCAATCCGCAAATGGCGAGTGCTGCCCATAATCCGGGGGGGCGCATCAACATCAAATCAAAAATCAGCAGTATGATGGCCAGCAACGGGGTTGGAACAAAGTCACGCCGACGCAATACCCAGGCAAAAGAGATTGCAACAATCCAGTCCGGTCCCGGCCACATGCCTGCCGACAGGTCCAGTGGGATCAGCCTTGTAAACAGGACAAACGCCGAAATCGCGGACAGCAGAATCCAGTGCCCCCAACGCTGGGATGTGACCGGATCAACCATCTGAAGCTTCTGACGCGTCGCCGGCGACCACGTTTGTTGCAGGGGCGGTTGTTTCGGGCACAAGCAGGCCGCCGGGGTCTGTTATGCGTTCCACCGAATGGCTGCGTAGAACACGTAGAAATTCCAGCCGCTCGTAGTCAGCCGACAGGCGCACGCGCAGGCGCCGATCAGGGCCAAGCGCGATTTGTCCAACCAGTAGTCCGGGCGGAAATACACCACCATCGCCGGATGAAACTACGCGGTCGCCGGCACGTATCAGTTCCGGGCTTTCCAGAAAATCGACCGGCGGGCTGGTCGCGTTGTCGCCAACCAACAGCCCTTGTTGCCCTGAGGGTAAAACTGTCACCGGAATGCGGCTGTTGGAATCGGTCAGCAATATCACCCGCGAGGAATTATTTCCCACGCCGGAAATTCGCCCAACCAGCCCCAGCCCGTCGGTGGTGGCCCAGCCGTCGACAATGCCGTCCCGTTTGCCGATATTCAGAATAACCGACTGGCGAAACGGTGAACCGCTGTCTGCCAGCACAAGGCCGGTGACGAAGGTCAGCTTGGGGTCAAGCCGCACATTGTTCAAATCCAAAAGCTTGGCGTTTTTCTGTTCCAGTTGAAGCGCGGCTTCTTTCCAGGCTTTCATTTGTCGAAGTTCGCTGCGAAGTTCTTGATTTTGCTCGTATATCCGCGCGTAAGATTGGAAACTGCCGACCATTTCTGCGAACTTGGTCACCGGGACCAGCGCCCAGTCAAATGTCGGCACTACCCGGTCAACGATGGCTGCGCGAAATCGTTCTACGCGCGGGCTATCAATGCGCCAGACCAGAAAAAAGGCCAGCAGAAATACCACCAGCATCCCCACCAGAATGCGTCTGACGGGTCGGATGTAATCGCCGTTGCTGTCTCTGTCTCTTGCCACTGGACCCTCGGGGACCGACGGTGGCCGGTCTGTTTAGCTGTCGTAATCTATCACATGGCGCAGCTGCTTTTCATATTCCAGCGCTTTGCCGGTGCCAAGTGCGACACAGTTAAGTGATTCATCAGCTACAGAAATGGCAAGACCTGTCTGCTCGCGCAAGGCCAGATCCAATTCACCAAGCAATGCGCCGCCGCCTGTCAGCATAACGCCACGATCGACAATGTCCGCCGCAAGGTCGGGTGGAGTTGCTTCCAGCGCGGTCATTACGGATTCGCAAATCTGCTGGACCGGTTCAGCCAATGCTTCGGCGACCTGCGCCTGATTAATCTCGGTTTCTTTGGGGACACCGTTCAGTAGGTCGCGACCGCGAATTTGCATGGATGCGCCGCGCCCGTCATCGGGCATGCGCGCGGTTCCGATTGATGTTTTTATCCGTTCGGCTGTGCTTTCACCGATCAGCAGATTGTGCTGCCGGCGTAGATAACTGATGATGGCTTCGTCCATCCGGTCGCCACCGACCCGGACCGAGCGCGCATAGACGATGTCGCCAAGCGACAGAACCGCAACTTCGGTCGTTCCGCCGCCAATATCCACAACCATGTTGCCGGTTGGATCGGTGATCGGCATGCCGGCACCAATCGCTGCGGCAATGGGTTCGGCGATCAGTCCGGCGCGCCGGGCGCCCGCCGATAAAACCGAATTGCGAATAGCACGTTTTTCAACTGGCGTTGCCCCATGTGGGACACAGACGATAATTTTCGGCTTGGAAAATATGTTGCGCTTGTGAACTTTGCGAATGAAATGTTTGATCATTTCTTCTGCAGTATCGAAATCGGCAATGACGCCTTCGCGCATTGGACGAATAGCCTCGATCGAGCCGGGGGTGCGCCCCAGCATCAGTTTCGCATCTTCACCAACTGCAAGAACCTGCTTTACGCCGTCCTTTACATGATACGCAACGACCGAGGGCTCATTCAGAATGATCCCCTTGCCTTTGACGTAGATCAGCGTGTTCGCCGTACCTAGATCAATCGCCATTTCTGACGAAAACAAACCTGCAAAACCTGCCATGCTCCGAATTTCCTGTTCCGGTATCACAATTTACCCGCGACTCTGAAAGCCGCGGATTTATT
>JAHRVC010000010.1 GCA_019090885.1 Marinosulfonomonas sp. | reverse complement strand
GCGCAGGGCGCAGGCAAAATCATAGGTGCGCCCGTCGCCCATAACGCCAACTGTGCGCACCGGAAGGATTGCCACGAATGCCTGCCAGATTTCATCATACAGGTTGTGCTTGCGGATCTGGTCGATAAAGACCGCGTCTGCCTCGCGCAGAATGTCCAGCTTTTCATGGGTGATTTCACCGGGGCAGCGGATCGCAAGGCCGGGGCCGGGGAACGGGTGGCGGCCAATGAACGACGCGGGCAGGCCCAATTCGCGGCCCAATGCACGCACCTCATCCTTGAACAATTCGCGCAGCGGTTCGACCAGTTTCAGGCCCATTTTTTCGGGCAAGCCGCCGACATTGTGGTGGCTTTTGATCGTAACCGATGGCCCGCCGGAAAAGCTGACGCTTTCGATCACGTCCGGGTAAAGCGTGCCTTGGGCAAGGAATTTTGCACCGCCCACGTTGGCCGCATGTTTTTGAAACACATCAATAAACAGCTTGCCGATTGTCTTGCGCTTAACCTCGGGGTCAGACACGCCGTCCAGCGCGTTCAGGAATAATTCCTGCTCATCCGCATGGATCAGCGGCAGATTGTAATGGTCGCGAAACATCGTCACGACTTGGCTGGCTTCATCTTTGCGCAACAGCCCGTTGTCCACGAAAACGCAGGTCAGTTGATCGCCGATAGCCTCGTGGATCAGCACCGCCGCGACCGAGCTGTCAACACCGCCCGAAAGCCCGCAGATCACCTTGGCATCACCTACCTGTTCACGAATATTGCGGATCGCTTCGTCGCGGTAGGCACCCATGGTCCAGTCGCCCCTGAACCCGGCAATCTTGATGAAGTTTTCATACAGTTTCGCACCGTTTGGCGTGTGATGCACTTCGGGGTGGAACTGCACGGCAAAGAAATTGCGCTTTGGGTCGGCGGTGGCGGCAAAGGGCGCATTGGGCGAGGTTGCATAAACCTCAAATCCCGGCGCGATGTCGGATACATGGTCGCCGTGACTCATCCAGACCTGCTCGCGATCCTCATTGAACCAGCCGTGCAGCAATTCGGACGAGGCTTGCGCAGGGGTGACAAAAGCGCGGCCAAATTCGGCCGTTCCGCTGCCCCGTTCAACCTGACCACCCAGCATTTGCATCATCACCTGCTGGCCGTAACAAATGCCCAGAACTGGCACGCCAAGTTCAAACACCGCACTTGGGGGCCGGGGCGAGCCTGCATCAATAACGCTGGCCGGACCGCCCGAAAGGATCACCGCTTTGGGGGCAAATTCCTGCAGGAACGTATCGGTGACGTTCTGAAACGGATGGATTTCGCAATAGACGTTCAGCTCGCGCAGGCGGCGCGCAATAAGCTGCGTCACTTGGCTGCCAAAGTCGATGATCAGCAGGCGGTCATGGGATGTATCACTCATGCCTGCGCAATAGGGCGGCTGGGGGCGATAGGCAAGGGCACGGGCAGGGACAGCATGGCGCAAATGTCGCTTTTCCCCCTGTGGTGACGGAATTCGCGCACGGGCTGGCCGGGCAACAGGTTACATCCGAAATAATACGCGGGACAAATCAGGAGGTGAAAATGTCGCCTGCAGAGGGTCAAAAACCAGCTCGTCGAGGCGGTGGTGGTGCTGCACGCCGGGCTGAACGCACGGCGATGCGGATCGAAACCGCCGCTGTTATAAAGCGTAATATTCCCAACTTTGAAATTCTGAACACCGAAGCGCTGGAGATTATTGAGGCAAACGCCGAAACCGTTCTGGCCGAAATCGGTGTCAGTTTTGTCGATAATCCGGCTGCTCTGACGCGCTGGCGCGAGGCGGGCGCAGATGTGCGCGGTGAACGGGTGTTTATTCCCCGCGGTCTGGCGCGCAAATTATGCGGCTCTGCACCGGCGACGTTTACACAACATGCCCGCAACCCGGCGCGCAACGTAACGATTGGCGGGCGCTCTCTGGTGCTCGCACCCGTCTATGGGCCACCGTTTGTGCGCGATCTGGAAGGCGGGCGGCGTTATGCCACGATCAAGGATTTTCGCGCCTTCGTAAAACTTGGCCAGATGTCCAAATGGCTGCATCATTCCGGCGGCACCCTGTGCGAGCCAACGGACGTGGCGGTGAACAAGCGGCATCTGGATATGCTTTACGCACATATGACCCTGTCGGACAAACCGTTCATGGGATCGGTCACTGAACCCGAACGGGCGCAAGATTCGGTGGATATGTCGCGAATTTTGTTTGGGGCTGATTTCGTAGATCAGAACACAGTGATGACCTCGCTTATCAACATAAATTCACCCCTGACGTTTGATGCGGTGATGATGGGCGCGCTGGAAGTATACGCCAGCGCCAATCAGGCCTGCATCATTTCGCCGTTCATTGTCGGTGGCGCGATGGCCCCGGTCTCGGTGGCCGGAACGCTAAGCCAGGTTTTGGCCGAGGTTCTGGCCGGTGTCGCCTATAGCCAGTTGGTGCGCTCCGGTGCGCCGGTAATTTTTGGCGCTTTCGTGACCTCGATTGACATGAATTCCGGCGCGCCGACCTTTGGCACGCCCGAGGCGGCGCAGATCACCTATGGGGCGGGGCAGTTGGCGCGCCGGTTGGGGTTGCCTTACCGCTCTGGCGGGGCGTTTTGCGGCTCAAAACTGCCCGACGCACAGGCCGGCTATGAAAGCGCAAATTCGCTGAACGCGGCGCTGCTTTCCGGGGTTAACTTTATGCTGCATTCCTGTGGCTGGCTGGAAGGCGGGCTGGTTGCCAGTTACGAGAAATTCGTACTCGACGCGGATCAGTTGGGGATTTTGCATCATCTGGCCAAGGGTGTTGATGTATCGGAAAACGGGCAGGCGATGGATGCGATCCGCGAGGTTGGGCCGGGGGGGCATTATCTGGGATGCGCCCATACGCAGGCGAATTTCAAGGACGCGTTCTGGCGCTCGGATGTGGCCGACTACAAACCGTTTGAGACATGGGACGAACAAGGTGCGCGTGACAGTGCAACGCTGGCAGGCGCGCGGGTGGCAAAAATGCTGGGTGATTATCAGGCCCCCGAGCTTGATCCGGCAATCCGGGATGCGCTTAACGATTTTGTTGCGCGAAAAAAGGCGGATGCACCGGATGCCGTTGGCTAAGGGTAATGGGGTATCCGACATTTCGGAACGAATTTTCGACGAAAATTCGTGCCCCTGCCTAACTGACCAGTTGGGGGCCTTTGGGCAGCAGCTGGACCTCGGCCATCAGGGCAATCAAAATTTCCACATGGCGCGACACGCTATAGGCAGCGTCGCCGGATTTGCGGATACCTTCCAGCCGGGATTCTTCGGCCATCAGGTTTGACACCGCGCGCTCGGGTGTCGGGATGCTGGTGGTATGGGTTAGACGTTTTAGGTCACGATCACGATTGTAATCGGTCATACCAAAGCGGGCTGCGCGGATTAGCAGGCGCGGGCGTCGCAGGTTGCTCAGGATTTGTATTGGGTCAGGCATCGGGCTTTCCTTTTTATGGGTTTTGCCCGAATGAAACACAACCTAAACGGGTGTTGCGTTTTGTAGTGTTTTGGCGTGCGGAGCCTTACTATAGCGTTAAAGTATTTGAAACAATCTTCATTAAGTCGTTCACTATTAACGATCTGGTAAGAAATACAACTTTAGGTTGCATGCCAGCTGCGCCGGTAAAAAAAGACCTGGCAACTTGTTTCTGTTGCGCTGCCAGCGGCCAAAAATGTTTGTGCCAATAACCATCTTGGGGGAAGGTTATGATCTTAGAATGCCCAACCAGCCGATGCGTGGTGGATCTGCCTGACTGGCTTCCGGAGGCCGCGCGACACTACCTGTTTCACACTGAAAGCGGCGTTTCAATTCGCGAGTTGGCGCGCCGCGCGGGCTGTCATGCCTCTACGGTTATGCGTCAGATCCGCAAGACCGAGGCGCGCCGCGATGATCCGCTTGTTGACGACGCTCTTGCCAGGCTTGGAGCAAGACATCGCGACACCTGCCATTTTGATTTTAACCCATACGAGGATGCCTTGCATATGAATGTACAATTGCGCAGTGCCGAAACCACAGCCGAGGAAACAAAAATGGACCGCGAGGCGCGCCGTTTGTTGCGCCGCCTGAATGAGGCCGGTGCCTGTCTGGCCGTTGCGGCCGATATGGAAAAGGCGGTGGTTGTGCGCGAAACCGAGGACGGGCGCACGGTGCGCACCGCTGTTACAGATCGCCCGGTGGTGCAGGCAATGGCACTGCGCGACTGGATTGCCTGCGGGGAACCGGGGCGGGTGACGCGCTATACAATTACCAGTGCCGGGCGGGCGGCGTTAAAGCGCCTGCTGGCAGAGGATGACGCGGCGCGCGCCGGATTTAGCGAGGCCGCAACACCCTTTGCCGATCAGCACCGCAGTTGGGACCAACGCGAGATGACTGATCCGGGCACCAACACCCGGCGTCAGATGCGTTATAACCTTGCGGAATCCCCGGTCGCGGCGATTGCCCGGCGCAAAGACAAGGCCGGCCAGCCGTTTCTGAGCGTCGATCTGGTGAGCGCTGCGGAACGTCTGCGCGAGGATTTTGAACTGGCGCAGATGGGGCCGCGGGTGGCGCAGAACTGGGACAAGTTTCTGACCGGTGGGGATCGGGGCTCGTTTTCGCCCTCTGGTGGCTCAGACGGCGGGCAGGCGGCCAAGGACCGGGTTGCGGCAGTGCTGCGTGATCTGGGGCCGGGGCTGGGGGATGTGGTGCTGCGGGTCTGTTGCTTTCTGGAAGGGCTGGAGACGGCGGAAAAGCGGATGGGCTGGTCGGCGCGGTCTGGGAAAATCGTGCTGCGGATCGCGTTGCAGCGGTTGAAACGCCATTATGACGGGCAGGGCAAAGGCGACATGATCGGCTAAAAATGCACGGCCCACAGTGCTGACGAATAAAGAAAGGCGCATGAAACCGAGGTTTCATGCGCCTTTGAACATTTAAATGGGGCGTTATCCCCGACCTCTTCAGCCGTTGAGATGCTTGAGCAGGTTCTCGGGCGAGCTTTCGCCATATGGGTCTTCTGGATGGTCATCGCTGCGGCCCGGCTCTTCGAACCATGCTTCGACCTTACCGTCATTGATGATCGCCGCGTAACGCCAAGAGCGTTTGCCAAACCCAAGGTTGTCTTTGGCTACAAGCATACCGGCCTGTTCGGTGAACTCGCCCGAGCCGTCCGGAATCACACCAACATTTTTCAGGTTCTGGGACTCGGCCCATTTGTTCATCACGAAACTGTCGTTCACCGACATGCAGTAAATCGCATCGATCCCGGCGGCCTTGAACGCACCAAAGTTCTTTTCAAAACCGGGCAGTTGATAGGTTGAACAGGTTGGGGTGAACGCTCCGGGTAGCGAAAACAGGATAACCCGCTTGCCGCCAAAATAGTCGGCTGTGGTCTTGTCTTCCCAACGGAATGGGTTGTCGCCGCCAATGCTTTCGTCGCGTACACGGGTGTGAAAGGTGACATTTGGAAGTTGATCGCCGGTTTTCATAGCTTTATCCATTTTAGTTTCTGGTTTCTGCGTCAGGATTAGAACAGTTCTAAGCAACCATCAACGTGAGAGTTGGGTTCCCGGCACAAAAAAGATAAGTCGACGGGGCTGCGCACAGCCCCGAAAAACCGGGATCGCTTGTTCGTACAGGCGGCCCCGGTGTTTGTGGTGGTGACGCTAGTCCGCAGCGCGGGTCGCACCGGATTTGAACACCATTCCGGCCAATGCCCCGCCAGCCAATGGGGCTGCGAAGAACACCCACAAATCCGCCAGTGCTTTGCCGCCAGCAAATACCGCCGGTCCGAATGAGCGTGCCGGGTTAACCGACACCCCAGTGATGTTGATGCCGACCAGATGAATGCCGGTTAGCGTTAAGCCGATGACCAGCCCGGCCATCGCCGCCGGTGCGCCCGACTGGGTCGCGCCCAAAATGACGGTGACGAACAGGAATGTTGCGACAAATTCAAATATAAGTGCCGCGATCAGGCTGTATTCACCCAAGTATCCTGCTCCGTATCCGTTTTGCCCAAGGCCGTTTTCTGCCACGCTGTAGTCGGCCTGTTCGGTCGCAATCAGGATCAGGACGAGCGCTGCGATTACCGCACCAACGATCTGTGCAAGGGAATAGCCGATAAAATCCGAAAAGCTCATCCGGCCAGCGGTGACCATCCCCAGTGAAACAGCCGGGTTCAGATGTGCGCCAGATATTGCGCCAATGGAATAAGCTGCGGCGACGATTGACAGACCGAAGGCCAACGATATTCCCAGCATGCCGATTTCGGCGCCCATAAAGACGGCCGACCCGCACCCGAAAAACACCAGAATGAATGTCCCAAGGACCTCTGCAATTAGTTTTTTCGTCATAAAAATAACGGCTCTTAATGGCCGCCCCCTGATTGTTAATGCCAGTTCGCTTTAGCATGGCTGGTATGTTTAAACGATGTTTGCCTTAGCTTGTGGAACAGATTATCTAATGGGGCAGCCTATTTTAAGGGGAATGATTTTTGCGCGACCTCAAGATACCAAATCAGCGCCACCCTGAAAAAGCGCGCCGCCCGGATAATGCTCAGCCCAAAAAGCCAAGCTGGATACGGGTAAAGGCGCCGACATCGGATGGCTATAAAAAGACCCGCAATATTATGCGCGAGCACAACCTAGTGACTGTGTGCGAGGAAGCAGGTTGCCCAAATGTCGGTGAATGTTGGTCACAGGGCCACGCGACGATGATGATTATGGGCGAGGTTTGTACCCGCGCCTGCACATTTTGCAACATTGCGACCGGAAAACCGCCCGAGGCGCTGGATGTGTTTGAGCCGGGGCGTGTGGCCGATGCGGTCAAAAAGCTGGGGCTGAAACATGTCGTGATAACTTCGGTTGATCGCGACGATATTCTGGATGGTGGGGCCGAACATTTTGCCCAGACGATCCGAGCGATCCGGCGTCAGTCACCAGATACCACAATTGAAATACTGACGCCAGATTTTATCAAATGTGCGCCCGAAGTGCTTGAGCTGGTCGTCAAGGCGCGCCCGGATGTGTTCAACCACAATTTGGAAACTGTGCCCGGCCTGTATCCGCAGGTTCGCCCCGGTGCGCGGTATTTTCATTCGCTTCGATTGCTTCAGCGTGTCAAAGAACTGGACCCGACGATGTTCACCAAGTCCGGGATCATGGTCGGATTGGGCGAGGAACGTCAGGCGGTTTTGCAAGTGATGGAAGATATGCGGGCCGCGGACATTGATTTTTTGACCATAGGACAATATTTGCAGCCCACGCCAAAGCATCACAAAGTAGACCGCTTTGTAACGCCTGAGGAATTTTCCAGCTATGAAACGGCGGCTTATGGCAAGGGGTTTGGGATGGTTTCTGCAACGCCTTTGACCCGCTCAAGTTATCATGCCGGCGATGATTTTGCCCGATTGCGCGCCGCTAGGTTGAAAAGCATGGAACGCGGGTAGGGCGATTTTTCGACGAAAAATCGTGGTCTGCACCGCGCGCTGTAAATACAATTTTCTAACGTATTATTCCGCAGCGGGCAGCGCCTTGATATATGCTGTGATGGCTTTCAGGTCAGCCTCGGACATTTGCGACAGGTTTTCGATGACATCGGTCATGTGCCCGCCGGCGGTGTCAAAATCTGGCGTGAAGCCACTGCTGAAATAGTAAAGCAGATCCTGCTCGGACCAGTCCAGTTTGGCTGGCGTGATATTTGGGATAGTGCCTTTTCCCGAGGGGTTTGGCGCACCTGCCATCCAGCGGCTGGATTGCACAGCACCCAGCAGATTGCGGGGGGTGTGGCATTCGCCACAATGACCCAAAGCCTCAACCAGATATCGCCCGCGTTCCAGTTCCGGTGTCGCCGCTTCCTGTATCACCCAACCGGGTCGCAAAAACAGCAGCTTCCAGCCGCCAAGGCTGCGTCGGATGTTGAATGGAAATCCGACATCATGTGGTTTGCTGGCCACGTCGGTGGCGGGTAATGTCTGTAAATACGCATGCAGGGACACGATGTCGGCCAGTGTGGTGTTTTGATAAGTCGTATAAGGAAAGGCGGGAAAGTAGTGTTCGCCCTTGGGCGAGGTGCCGTGGCGCATGGCGTTGACCAGATCAAGCGCGCTCCAGTCCCCAATGCCAGCGCTTGGATGTGGGGAAATATTGGGCGCAAAGAAAGTGCCGAAATCGCTTGGAAAGCCTCGTCCGCCGGTTAGCTCCAGGCGCGCTTCGTCTTTTGCGTCCGGAGCGGCGTGGCAGGATGCGCAGCCACCGGCGATAAACACCGCGCCGCCCTGTTCAAGATCAGGAACGATTCCGGCCAGCGCCGTAATGTCTGTGATTTTAGGTTTGGTAACGACCCAGAATATAGCCGCGCCGACTGCCCCAAGTATAACCAGTGCTGTCAGCAGACGTCTCATACAGGCTCCGGGTTTGGCGTGGGGCGCCGAATGACTGCAAGGCGCCCCGTTAGCTTATTTTGGCTGGCGATATGCCTTGTGGCAAGCGCCACATGCGCCGCCCACGCCGCCGATTGCGCCGCGAAGCGCGTCCAGTCCACCGCCCGCAGCTGTTTCCATTGCGGCGGCGGCGGCGGCCATTTCACCAGATTTAGCGCCGACATCGGGAAAGTTCTGCCACAGTGCGCCAAGTGCACGCGAGCCTTCGACGGCACCTGCTTCTGATCCCTGTGGCCAATAGCTGCCCTGGCTCATTTTGGTTAAAGTGGCCAGATTTGTCGCAGCAGCCGAGGCAGCATCCGCGTCATACTCAATGGCGCCCTTAGCCATGCCGCCCAGAATGCCAAGGTTATGGCCATAAAGCTGCATATGCGCTTTGCGGGCTGCAATTGCGCCATCATGCGGGCTTTCGGCGAAAACTGCTGTGGTGGCAAGCGCCAGCCCGACGGCGGCGAAGGTGATTTTTTTGATCATGTGACAAAGTCTCCCTGCGACTCATGAAATGTGTAGCCAAATCCTACCTGTGAAAATATTAATGTGTAGTCGGTAATTTTGCAGCGGGTTCGTTATATTATGCACAGTGATGAAAACTGGGATGACATGCGGTTTGTTCTGGCGGTGGCCGAAGCGGGCACGGTTACAGCTGCTGCGCGCGCACTTGGGGTGAACCACGCGACGGTTCTGCGCCGTGTCGCGGCCTTTGAAGACCGCTACAATGTCCAAATTTTTGACAAGACTGCAAAGGGTTACGCGATACTGGATGGCCGCTTGCGGATCATTGACGCGGCGCGCGAGGTGGAAACCGCGATCCGCTCGGTGGCCGAAGTGATTGAGGGGGCTCAGGCACCGTTGAGCGGTGTTGTGCGGGTGACATCCACCGATACCTTCTGCCATGCGGTGCTGCCCGGAATCGTTGCAACCATGCAGAAATCCGCCGAAGGCTTGCGGATTGAACTGCTGTCGAGCAACGCGCATTTGGATTTGTCCCGCCTGCATGCTGATATCACGGTGCGCCCGGCGGCAAGCCTTGATGCTGATCTGACGGGCGAGGTTGCCGCGCAATTGGCGTTTGATGTGTATGCCCACCCGGATGCGGATGGGGATCACTGGCTGGGCCTGAGCGGCGCGATTTCGCGCTCTGTTGCAGCGCAATGGCTGGCCGGGGCGGTCCCGGCTTCGGCGATCACCGGGGCGGGCGATAGTTTTGTGACCCTGCAAGAATTGGCGGCGCAAGGCTTGGGGCAGGCGGTGTTGCCCTGCGTTCTGGGGGATGATGATCCGCGGCTGGAACGGCGTCGTGGAATTATGCCCGAGATGCCGGTTGATCTGTGGGTGGCCAGCCATAGCGATCTGGCGGACGTGCCCCGTATCCGGGCGGTGCGTGGTTTGCTGGTTACGGCACTGGCCAGCAAGGCCGATTTGCTGGCTGGGTGCGGCTAGGGGAATTACGCGGCCCTATTTGGTGATCCGCCCTTTTGGCGTGTCGGGCATGGATAGCCAGTCTGGCCAGCCAAACACCCGTTCAAATGCAAAAACTATCAGACATATCGCAATCGCGCCAAACACCAGTTTCACCCGACTGGCCGAGGGCGGGTTATGCGCCCATTTGGCCATGCGCAGAAACGGGCGCAGGTTCATCTGCTATTCCCCGGTAAACCGCACCTTACCAATATAGGGCAGGTTGCGGTTGCGCTGCGCAAAGTCGATGCCGTAGCCAACAACAAATTCATCGGGAATTTCAAAACCGGTCCAGGTTGCTTTGATATCCACCTCACGCCGGGATGGTTTGTCCAGCAGGGCAATCGTTTTCAGCTTTTTGGGCCCGCGTGTTTTCAACAGCGCCAGCACATGTTTCAAAGTGTAGCCGGTATCGACGATATCCTCGACCAACAGCACGTTGCGCCCGGCGATCTCGCCACGCAAATCCTTTAGGATGCGAACTTCACGGCTGGACTCGGTGCTGTCGCCATAAGACGTGGCTTCCAGAAAATCGACCTCGACGTTCATGTCCAACTCGCGCACCAGATCAGCGATGAACACGAAAGAGCCGCGCAGCAGGCCGACGACAACCAGCTTTTCGACACCATCATATTCAGCCTGAATTTCGAGCGCCAGATCTTCGATCCTTGCCGCAATCGTCTTGGCAGAAATCATCGGATCAATCACATATGGTCGATGCGGCATGTCACCCCCTTGCATTCTTCGCGCCAGTTTACGAAATGGTTGTGAAAGTCACCACCCCAAAGGGCACCATGCCAAGACATTCCGAGACACGCCACCTGCCTTATACAGCCCAACAGATGTATGATCTGGTGGCGGATGTGGCGCGCTACCCCGAATTTTTGCCGTGGTGTGCGGCGGCGCGGGTGCGTTCGGTGGTTCCTGATGGCGCCGCGCAGGTAATGACGGCGGATCTGGTGATATCGTTTAAGGTATTTCGTGAACGCTTTACCAGCCGGGTGACGCTGTGGCCCGAGGTGATGAAGATCGACACCGAATATCTGGAAGGCCCGTTTAGCCATATGCATTCCACATGGGAATTTAGGGATTCTGCGGGCGGTTGCGAGGTTGATTTCCTCGTTGATTTTGAATTTCGCAACGCGATTTTGCAAAAACTAATCGGCGTGGTGTTTAATCAGGCAATGACGCGGGTTGTGCGGGCGTTTGAGGAGCGTGCGGTGGCGCTTTATCCCGACACCTGAGCCACAACCTATGTGTCTGGGGCAGGGTCGCCTTCAAATTTCTTCAGGTCATCAACGATCTCATACCAATCCGGTTTTGACGCTGTATGCATATGAAACGTTGGCCGGATTTTAGGGTCGTCGTCCAGCGCCGAGACGGCGACCACATAGATGTCACCCGTTGCCATATCACCCAGTGATGTTCCGCATTCTTTGCAAAAGCAGCGCTCAAACTTGGCCCCGCTTTCGGGCGAGAATTTGGATATGGCGTCTTGCCCTTGGGTGATCTTCAGATCAGCAGCTTTCCCGATCAGAACGGCGGAAAATATGCCCGCTGCCTTGCGACATCTGGAGCAGTGGCAATAACTTAGCGAAGAAGGCTCGCCAGAAATTTCAAACGCGACTTTGCCACAAAGGCAGCTTCCCTTGATCATTTTTTGGTCCTGTGTTCGGGTTTCTATTCGGCTGGAACATAGGGGGAACATGTGCCGCCTGCAAGAACGGAATGCGCCGGGCAATGCCCGGCACAAACCATGTTCAGTGACGCGTTAGGCGTCTTAATTATGAAACGTGATCGTAAGCGCGTTCGCCGTGCTGGCCCAGATCCAGACCGGTCTGCTCGGTTTCCGCGTCCACCCGAAAGCCAACGATTGCGCCTACGATTTTGACCAGCACAAACGTCACCACAACGGTGAACACACCGACGATAACCAGTGAGCCAAGCTGCGCGCCCCATGTGGCGTCATTGGCAAATCCGAGGGTTCCGAATACGGCAATCATCAGCGTGCCAAAGATGCCGCCAACCCCATGCACTGCGAAAACATCCAATGTGTCGTCAATCGACAGCTTGTTACGGATCAGGCCAACGGCCTCCTGACACAGGATACCGGCGACACCGCCAATGATCAGCGCTTCGACCGGGCCAACAAAACCCGATGCCGGCGTGATCGAAGCCAGACCGGCAATTGTTCCGGTCACAATACCAACCAGCGAGGATTTTCCGTATTTGATCCGCTCCCACAGCGCCCAAGTCAGCGACGCAGTTGCAGCCGATATATGGGTAACGGTCAGCGCCATTGCGGCCCCTCCGTCAGCGGCCAGTTGCGAGCCACCGTTAAAGCCAAACCAGCCAACCCACAGCATTGCGGCACCGATCATCACATAGCCGGGGTTATGGGGTGGTTTGCTTTTGTCTTTACGTGCGCCCAGCATCACCGCGATCACTAGGGCGGCCAGACCTGCGGTTTCATGCACAACGATGCCGCCTGCGAAGTCGCGCGCGCCGACGGCGCCGAATATGCCGCCATCCGACAGAATGCCGCCGCCCCAAATCCAATGCACCACGGGCGCATAACACAGCAGCATCCAAAGGGTCGAGAACAGCATGACGAACCCAAAGGATGTGCGTTCAACATAGGCCCCGACAATCAGCGCCGGGGTGATGATAGCGAATGTCATCTGAAAGGCAAAGAACAACACTTCGGGAATTGTGCCGCTGACGCTGTCGACCGTGACGCCGTTCAGAAAGGCTTTGCCAAGGCCGCCCCACAAGCCGCCGCCGCCGTCGCCAAAAGCGATGGAATAGCCGACCGCCAGCCATGCAATCGTCATGGCGCAGGCGATTGCATAACAATGCATGAACACGCTCAGTACATTTCGCGCCCGCACCAGCCCGCCATAAAACAGCGCCAGTCCCGGCAATGTCATAAACAGCACCAAAGCGGTTGCTACGATTATCCAAGCTGTATCTGCACCGACCATTCTTACCTCCCAAAGGTTTATGTTCTTAGCTAGGGCACAAACCTTGGGCACATTGCAAAAGAAAGAGGCAGATTTGAAATACCAATTCAGAGGTGCAGGTATTTTGCAGTATGATTAATTAAGCAGCGATTGCACATGCTGTTCGCCTGTTTCTTGGGCGGAAAATAAATGCGTCAGATCAGGGCTTGGTTGAGTAACTTGAGCGCATGTGTGACCGTGGCTTGCCGCACTTCGTGTCGCCCAAGTGCGCCAAATTCCACAGTTTCGCCGACAGTTTCGCGCCCGGTTCCGGCAAGCGCAAAACAGACAAGACCCTCAGGTTTTGGGCCGGCCGCGCCGGGGCCAGCAATGCCGGTAACGGCGACGCACAATCCTGCGTTTGAGTTGCGCAACGCCCCCTCGGCCATAAGTGTGGCGACCCGTTCTGACACGGCACCTGCCTTTTTCAATATCCGCGCATCGACGCCAAGCAGGTCAGTTTTGGCCTCATTGGAATAGGTAATAAACCCACGGTCAAAAACATCCGATGATCCCGGAACTTCGGTCAACGCGCCGCCAATTAACCCGCCGGTGCAGCTTTCGGCGGTTGCGATTTTCACGCCGCGCGCCCGCGCATTGGCCAGAACTTCGCCGCTTAGCTTCAGATGATCCACAGTATGTATTCCCAAATTGTAGCGCCCCAATGGGCAAACCCGGCGGCCAGAAAAACCACCAGCGCGGCCAGCACCCCGGCGATCACATCGTCCAGCATCACGCCAAACGCATCATTGCGCCGGTCGGCCCAACCGACGGGGCCGGGCTTCCATATGTCAAACAGGCGGAACATCAAAAATGCAGTGACCCAGCCGGGATAGGGAAAGACCCAGGCGTCAGCACCCATCCACCACATGCCAGCCGACAGCGGGAACAGGGCGATCCACTGGCCGACGACCTCGTCGATCACAATCTCGGATGGGTCATGGTCGTCCTTGCCTGCTGTCGCGCGCGCGGTGGCCCACCATCCAAGCGCAAAGACCAGAACCGTGGCGGCGGCCAGCAATGGAAAACCGCCCAGCCCGTGCAGAACCCACGCCATCGGGATCGCAGCGGCGGAGCCCCAAGTTCCGGGGGCAGGGCGCAGCAGGCCGATGTATCCGACGGTTGCTATAAAGCGGCTCATGATTTCACCAGTGTTGCGGTTGCCATTGCGGCGATTCCTTCACCCCGGCCGGTAAAGCCAAGGCGTTCTGAAGTTGTTGCTTTCACGCTGACCCGGTCCGCATCGACCTGCAATATTTCGGCCAGTCGTTGGGACATGGCGCGGGCGTGCGGCCCGATTTTTGGCGCTTCGCAAATCAAAGTCACGTCGCAGTTGGAAAGACCATAGCCCCGCTCGCGCGCAGCACCCGCCGCGTGTTCCAGAAACACATAGCTGGCGACGCCCTTCCACTGTGGATCGCTCGGTGGAAAATGCTGGCCGATATCGCCATAGGCAAGCGCGCCGTAAATCGCATCCGTCAGCGCGTGCATGCCAACATCGGCGTCCGAATGCCCGTCCAGCCCGTGGGTGAACGGCACGCGCACACCGCAAAGCGTTACCGCGTCACCGTCGCTGAAACGATGCACGTCAAATCCGTTGCCGGTGCGAATATCCATAGCTGTGCCGATCAATTGTTCTGCCCGTTTGAAATCATCTTCGGTGGTTATTTTCAGGTTTCGCGCCTCGCCGTCAACGATTGTTACCGGTATGCCTGCGGCTTGCGCGACGCCGACATCATCCGTGGCGCGGCCTTCATGGCTGCGATGTGCGGCCAGAATGGCGTCAAATTCAAAACCTTGCGGGGTTTGTGCGCCAAACAGCCCGTCGCGCGAAACGATGCCTGCGACAAGCCCAGCCTCGCCGCGCCAGAGCGTATCTGTGACCGGCAGCGCCGGGGCGGCGGCGGAGTTGGTTTTGAGTGCCTCGCAGACCCGCGCAATCAACGCCTGACTGACCAAGGGACGCGCAACATCATGGATTAGAACGTGACTGGGGGCGCTGGCTTTCAGTGCCTCCAATCCGGCGCGAACCGAAGCGTCACGGCTGGCTCCGCCTTTTGTCAGTTTAACATCGCGTCCGGCAATCAAGTCGGTTGCCATGGCTATGTCATCAGGATGCACCACCAGCACAATCGGGCCAATGTCCGGAGCGGCCAGAAACTGCTCCAGCACATGGGCGGCAACCGGGCGTCCGGCCAGCATGCGCCATTGTTTGGCTACACTACCGCCGGCACGTGTTCCGCGCCCTGCTGCAACAATCACCGCTGATGTGGTCATCGGGTTCCTTTCGTATCGGGCCTGTTTATGTGGCCGGGGACCGGGTAGCAATACACGGGTAATATGCTTAAAAATTAGGCAATACCGACTTTTTGCCCCAAAATATGCCGCCTGTAATTGCTAATCACGGGCGAAAAAGCTAGGAGAAGGGCTGATTGCGTAAGGATTAGGCATTTGTCTATTCAATTGGCGAATACAAAAGTTAACATGCCGGTTCTGCTGGCGCCGATGGCCGGGATTACCGATTTGCCGTTTCGAAACGCCGTGCAAAAATTTGGCGCGGGGCTGGTGGTAAGCGAGATGGTGGCCAGTCAGGAAATGGTGCAGGCCAAGCCGGGCGTGCGCGAGCGGGCCGAACTGGGGTTCGGGCTGGAAAATACCGCGGTGCAACTTGCCGGGCGTGACGCGCACTGGATGGGCGAAGCGGCGCGTATGGTGGCGGGTAACGGCGCGCGGATCATCGACATCAACATGGGCTGTCCGGCCAGAAAAGTCACAGGCGGCAGTTCCGGTTCGGCGCTGATGAAGGACCTCGATCACGCCCTGACATTGATCGAGGCGGTCGTGGCGGCTGTCAATATTCCAGTGACGTTAAAAACCCGGCTAGGGTGGGACAACGCGGCGATGAATGCGCCGGAACTGGCCCGCCGGGCCGAGGCCGCTGGTGTGCAAATGCTAACAATCCATGGTCGTACCCGCTGTCAGTTTTACAAGGGGCGTGCCGATTGGGCCGCGATCCGACAGGTCAAAGAGGCGGTGAATATCCCGGTGATTGCGAACGGGGATATCGTCGATCTGGCAAGCGCGCGGACGGCCCTTGCGATGTCCGGGGCGGATGGTGTGATGATCGGGCGCGGCGTGCAGGGCAGGCCGTGGCAGCTGGCAAAGGTTGCCGCAGGGCTTGGATTTGGCACAGCACCAGTGGTTCCCGAAGGCGAAAGACTGGTTGAACTTGTGGCCGATCACTACGAAGAAACCTTGCAGTTTTACGGTGCCGCAATGGGCCACCGCGTGGCGCGTAAACATCTGGGCTGGTATATGGACGGGGTTGGCACGCCCGCGGGTTTGCGCCGCGAAATTCTGACCCAAAACACACCGGCGCGGGTTCTTGCGGCTTTGCCTGACGCCCTGCACGCGCCGCGATTGGAAGCGGCATGAGCGATCTGATTAACTCCGTCTGGGCGTCTTTGCCGGTGCCTGCTTTCCTGCTTGGGGCGGACGATAATATCGTCGAGGTTAACCCGGCGGCTGAACAATTCCTGAACACCTCGGCCAAAAGCCTGCGCGGCGCGCCGGTGTTTGACAAGTTGGCGATTGATGCACCGCTGGAAGGTGCGTTCAACCGGGTTCGTAACGATCACTCGGCGCTGTTCATCAACAATGTGGATGTGTCGGGCGGCAATTCTGCCCCGGTTCAGTGCAACATTCAGATTGCTCCGATGACCGGCGCCACGGATCACGTTTTACTGTTGATGGAGCCGCGTCAGTTGGCCGATCGCCTTGGGCGATCCCATTCGGTAAAATCCTCGGCCCGCTCAGCGATCGGCATGGCCGAGATGCTGGCCCATGAGATCAAGAACCCGCTGGCCGGTATTACCGGGGCGGCCCAATTGTTGGCGATGAACCTGTCGCAGGACGATCTGGAAATGACCGACCTGATCGTGGCTGAAAGCCGGCGGATCGTTAGCTTGCTGGAGCAGGTCGAACAATTTGGCAATATCCGCCCGCCCGAGCGGCGGGCGATCAACATGCATGATCTGCTTGACCGGGCGCGTAAATCGGCCCGCGTCGGTTTTGCCGCTAATATGCGAATTGTCGAGGAATTCGACCCCTCATTGCCCGCGACCTTTGTGGATGGTGATCAGCTTTTACAGGTCTTTCTGAACCTGTTAAAAAATGCCGCCGAAGCGGCAGGCGAGGGCGGTGGCACAATCCGTATCCGCACGTTTTACGACCTGTCGCTGCGCCTGCGCCGCAAGGATGGTTCGGGCAATCCGCTGCCGCTTCAGGTCGAGATCATCGACGATGGCCCCGGCCTGCCGCCCGAGATTGCTGCTGATATTTTTGAGCCCTTCGTGTCGGGGCGCGAAAATGGCACCGGGCTGGGGCTGGCATTGGTCAGCAAGATTATTTCCGAACACGACGGCTGGATAACGGTGGATTCGGTTCCCGGACGCACCGTCTTTCGCATATCGCTGCCCGTTGCACCAAAAACTCCTACGGAGGAAAACTGATGGACGGAACCGTATTGGTTGCCGATGACGACCGCACAATTCGCACCGTTCTGACCCAGGCGCTGACGCGCGCCGGGTGCAAGGTTCATGCGACCTCTTCGATGGTGACGCTGATGCGTTGGGTCGAAGAAGGTAAGGGCGATCTGGTTATTTCGGATGTGATTATGCCCGACGGCAACGGGCTTGAGGCATTGCCCAAGATCACCGCCCTGCGTCCCGGCCTGCCGGTGATCGTGATCTCGGCGCAAAACAACATCATGACAGCCATTCAGGCCGCCGAGGCCGAGGCATTTGATTATTTGCCCAAGCCCTTTGATCTGCCCGATCTGATGAAACGTTCGGCCCGCGCGTTAGAAGTGAAGCGCCGCGCGCCTTCAACCCGGCCCGAAGAGCCCGAGCAGGGCGATGATCTGCCGCTGGTGGGGCGCACCCCGGCGATGCAGTCACTTTATCGTCTGGTGGCGCGGGTCATGAACACCGATCTGGCGGTTCTGATTACTGGCGAAAGTGGCACCGGCAAGTCACTGATTGCGCGCGCTATCCATGATTTTTCTGACCGGCGCACTCTGCCATTTGTCGTGGCGGGGGCGGGTGATCTGGAGTCCATGGACGGCCCTGCCGCTTTGCTCAGCCGGGCGCGGAACGGATCGCTGCTGTTTGATGAGGTCGGTGATCTGGATCAGGACGCACAATCCCGCGTTGTTCGAATGCTCGACAGTTTCACAGACAATGCGCCCCGCGTTATGGCGACCAGTCAGGCAGATCTTGAGGCTAAAATGGACGCCGGGACGTTCCGGCAGGATCTATATTACCGTCTAAGTGGCGTCACCGCCGGGGTGCCTTCGTTGCGTGAACGGGTCGAAGATATTCCGCTTTTGGCGGATCACTTTCTTGCCCGTGCAGAGCGGGACGGCCTAACCCTGCGCCGGTTTAGCGATGACGCGCTGGACTTGATCCGCACGTATTCATGGCCCGGCAATGTGCGCCAGCTTGAAAATACCATACGTCGTCTGGCGGTTACGTCTTCGGTAGAAGTGATTGGTCGCACCGAGATAGAGTTTGTGATGGGCAATCAACCTGCGATGGACCCGGTTGATGGGGGTGGCCCCAACGAAAAGCTAAGCGCCTCAATCACGCGTCATCTGCGGCGCTATTTTGATTTGCACGGGGGCGTTTTGCCGCCGCCGGGGCTTTATCAGCGTATCTTGCGCGAAGTAGAGCTGCCGCTTTTGGAAATTTCGCTGGATGCGACTGGCGGAAATCAGGCGAAATGCGCCGATTTACTTGGCATAAACCGAAATACTTT
>JAHRVC010000245.1 GCA_019090885.1 Marinosulfonomonas sp. | reverse complement strand
CTGGCAGGCCGGCGGCACCTTACGTGCCGCCGTCACCAACCCCGCCGTTGTCCCGAACGGCGGGCTGCATATTCCTGAATTTCGGAAAAAAGCGAGCTTGTTACTGTGTGTGCTGACTGGCAAGGCTTGTTGATAAAACCAGTGTCGGTGTCAGCTACAGTCGTCATCTCATACGTCAGGTCCCGAAGTTAAATCTTGAGACTAACTTGCAGGATCAGAACGGAATTACAAAAGAATTCGCAGAAATCAGGCTGTTACCCACTACTGGCGAAACAGTTATCCGCCGCTGCGCAATCTGTAGCGCAGGGTGCGATAATCAAGCCGTGCGTGGCCGCATGGTTAGCCAGATCAGTGCAGCACCTGCCAGTGCAAGGAACGGGATCATCGCCAGATTGACAGCTGTCCAGCCCTCGACGGCCGAGCCGCCCGAACAGTTCATCAAAGCGCCCGACGTCAGCGAGCCGAGTGTAACACAGCCAAATACGATCATGTCATTAAGGCCCTGAACCCGGCCCTGCTCTTCGGGTTTATGTGCGCCCGCCAGCATCGAGGTTGCACCAATGAAGCCAAAGTTCCAGCCAACACCAAGCAGGATAAGTGCGATGAAAAAGTTTTCCAGCTCAACACCAGCCAGGCCAACCACCCCGGCGCCCGCAAGAATAACCAACCCGATAGAGATTATCTTTTCAACACCAAAGCGATTAATCAGATGGCCGGTAAAGAATGACGGTGCGAACATTGCCAGCACATGGCCCGTTACTACGTCAGCGGCGTTGTTTTGGGTAAAACCACAGCCAACCACCGCCAGCGGTGTCGACGTCATCATCAAGTTCATCAATGCATAGGATACCATCGCACAGATGATCGCCACGGCGATGCGCGGGGTTTTCAACAGCTCGATCCGGCTGCGTCCTTTGGGGGCCGTAGCCGAGACAGGCGCCGGTTTGGGAATGTCCAGAAATAGGAACAGCAATGCGCCGATCAGGTTGATCGCAATGACGGCCATATAGGTGCCCATGAACGGCACGACCATCGCCGAAGACGTGACTTTGACCAGATTAGGCCCGATAAACGCCGCCGCCAGCCCGCCTGCCATGACATAGGAAATCGCCTTGGGGCGAAACTCTACGCTGGCGGTGTCAATCGCCGCAAAGCGATAGAAACCCTGCGCTGACATGTAAATTCCTGTGAATAGTGATCCGATCATGAACAGGGTGAACGATGATGTCGCCAGCCCCCATGCGCCGATTGCAGCGCCAACGCTGCCGCCAAGCGTGCCGATCAAAAAGCCAACCTTGCGCCCGTATTTCTGCATAATCGCTGACAGCGGCGTGGCCGACAGCATCGAACCCAGAACGATCAGCGAAATTGGCAACGTGGCAAAACAGATGTTGCTGGCCAGCGATTGCCCGGCAAGGCCACCGATGACAAAAATCATCGACATTTGTGCGCCAAGGAACGCCTGCGCGACCACTAATAGCGATACATTGCGTTTCGTGCGGGCGTCTACGGGGGGGTGCGTCGTATCCTTCATCCCGGTTGGGTATCGTTGATTGTTGGAAACTTAAAGCCTCAAACGGCGGTTTCTATCACATGGGCGAAAGAGCCGCTGATATTGCCGCAGGTCAGGCCGATCTGACCAAGGCTGTTCCCCGCCGCATCGCGCGCTGTGAACAGCGGATCGCCGACAGCACTTAGGGTGGTGGCATAGTGAAATTCATGGGCTTTGATGGGCCCACTAAACGGCCCGCCAAGCGGGGATAAGTCGCGATAGCCCAGATGCAGTTTTCGCCGCGCAAAGGAGGTTTCCAGATCAAGCAGGCCGAGCATTTCATGACGCGTGCCCTGCGCATCCGTTACCCCGCGGCCCAACACCATATACCCACCGCATTCGCCGTAGATCGTGGTTGATTGCGCCGCTTCCTGCATACCGGCGTGAAACTTATCCGCTGCTGCCAGCGTTTGGGCGTGCAGTTCCGGATAGCCGCCGGGCAGATAAATCAGGTCGGCTGCGGGTGGCGGCTGGTTAGCCAGTGGCGAGAAAAATTTGATATCAGCGCCGCCGTCGCGCCAGTCATTCAGAAGATGCGGATAGGTAAAGGCAAAAGCCGCGTCGCGTGCAATCGCGATACGGCGTGCCGGGCTTTGGGTGCGACCTGCAGCAGGGGCTAAACCCAGCGGTGCGGCCAGTTTTTGCAATACCGCCAGATCAACCGCTTGCGCAATTGTTTCGCCCGCGCCGTTCAGGAATGCCTGCAAATCAGGGTGCTCGCCTGCCTGCACCAGCCCCAGATGTCGCGACGGATGGGTCAGGCCCGTCTGGCGGTAAACCGCCCCGATTACCGGGATACCCAGTGGTTCAAGGGCGCCGCGCAACATCGCCTCGTGGCGCGGTGATCCGACTTTGTTCAGGATCACACCGGCCACCGTGACCGACGCGTCCAAATTGGCAAACCCGCTGACCAATGCGGCCACCGATTGCGCCATGCTGGCGGTATCCACCACCAGCACCACCGGCGCGTTCAGGATGCGGGCGATATCGGCAGTCGCGCCTTTGCCGCTTGGCGGCGCGCCGTCAAACAGCCCCATTGCGCCCTCGACCACCAGCAAACCCGGCCCGGCGGCAAGGGTGCGAATGCGATCTGGTGTCATCGCCCATGCGTCAAGGTTTAGACAGGGCGCACCGCAGGCAGCTTCGTGAAAGCGTGGATCAATATAATCCGGGCCGGATTTTGCACCGCGCACAGCGACGCCGCTTTGGCTGAGCGCGCGTAATATGCCAAGTGTGATCGTCGTCTTGCCGCTGCCCGAGGACGGGGCCGCAATCACCACGCAATTGCTCATGGGGCTTCGGCAGGGCGACCGCGCCCGAGCGGATCAAGATTGCGTGGCGCCTCACCGGTGGCAAACGACTGCCAGTCCAGCACCTGACGCAGTAATACCGAACGCCCGACGCAGATGACGGCAGGGGGCGCGATGCCAGAGGTTTTTATATCAGCCTCAACCGTGGCCAAGGTGGTTTCGAGCACGTTCTGGTCGGGCGTTGTGGCGTTGGTAACGATTGCAACCGGTTCGTCGCTGCCGCGCCCCGCCGCCATCAAGGCCGCCGCAATCTGGCCGATATGCTTGGTTCCCATGTAGATCACCAGCACCGGGCTGGCGTTTGATATTGCGTGCCAGTTCAGGGACGTTGGTGTGTTGCCGGACTGGTCATGCCCGGTCACGAATGTCACCGATTGGTTCACGTCGCGATGCGTCACCGGAATGCCCGCATAGGCCAAGCCGCCGATCCCGGCCGAAATTCCCGGAATGATGCGCACCGGAATGCCGTGTTGCACGAGGGTCTGTGCCTCTTCCCCGCCACGCCCGAAAACAAACGGATCGCCGCCCTTCAGGCGCAAAACGCGCTTGCCTGCCTTGGCCAGATCAACCAGCCGCAAGGATATGTCCTGCTGCTTGGTCGACGGTTTTCCGCCACGCTTTCCCGCGTAAATCATTTCCGCGTCCGGGCGCGCCCAATCCAGAATGCCGGGTGCCACCAAAGCGTCATAGACAATCACATCAGCCTGACGCAGCGCATTCAACGCGTGCAGCGTCAGCAGACCCGGATCGCCGGGGCCAGCGCCACACAGCCAGACCCAACCGGGCAAAAGTTCAGGCCAGTCGGCGGCGGGAAGGGGGGGTGAGTCGTTCATGGGGTCGTTATGGCGCGTTGGGGCGGCGACGAAAAGGCTTGGCACAGGGCAGATCGGCGATTGGCGGCGGCCATGCCTGCACCTATAGTCCGCGTGATGACACGCAAACCTGCATCTGACCTGCGCCGTGGCTGGACCACCGGTGCCTGCGCAACCGCCGCAACCAAAGCGGCGCTGATGCAGCTATGGGGTGGTGGGTTCCTGCCCGATGTAACGATAACCCTGCCGCGCGGCGAGACGCCGACATTTGCGCTGGCGCATAAGGTCAGCGGGATCGGCTGGGCCGAGGTTGGGATAACCAAGGACGCGGGCGATGATCCGGACGTAACGCACGGGGCTTTGGTGATCGCTCGGGTCACGGCGTCGCCCGGCGGAGTGGTTTTCGCGGCAGGCGAGGGTGTCGGCACAGTTACCAAGCCGGGCCTGCCGATTGGGCCGGGCGAACCGGCGATCAACCCGGTGCCACGCCAGATGATGAGCGGAGTGGTTCAGGAAATGGCCGAGCATTATAATCAGCCCGGTGACATCGAAATTACCGTTTCAATCCCCGGCGGGGCGGATATTGCTCTGAAAACATGGAACCCAAGGCTTGGCATTCAGGGCGGTCTGTCGATCCTTGGCACAACCGGCATCGTGCGGCCGTTTTCCTGTTCGGCGTGGATCGCCTCTATCCATCGGGGAATTGACGTGGCGCGGGCAGGGGGCGTGTTGCATGTGGCCGGATGCACCGGCGCGACGTCCGAAAAGGCGGTTCAAGCCGATTGCGGCCTGCCCGATCACGCGATGCTGGATATGGGCGATTTCGCCGGGGGGATGATTAAATATCTGGCCAAAAACCCGGTTTCCCGGCTGACCATTGGCGGTGGTATTGGCAAAATGACCAAACTGGCGCAGGGCGCGGTTGATCTGCATTCGTCGCGCAGTCAGGTGGATTTGGAAGCATTGGCAAAGCTGGTCGGTGACGCACGAGTTGCACAGGCCGAAACAGCCCTGCACGCGCTGGAAATTGCGGGCGAGCCGCTGGCGCTGGCGGTGGCGCAAAGCGCCCGGGCGGCGGCGGTCAAACTGTTGCGGGGTGCGGACATAAAGGTTGATGTGATGATTGTAGATCGCGCTGGCACCATTCTGGCGCGTGCTGCCTGATGCTGTTGCTGATGGCCGGAACCGCCGAGGCGCGGGTTATTGCAAGCGGATTGGCAGCGGCTGAAACTCCCGCAATCGCTTCGCTTGCCGGTGTCACCCGCGACCCCAAAGACCTGCCGATCAGGGTGCGGCGTGGTGGTTTCGGCGGCGCGGCTGCTTTTGAAACCTTCCTTGATGAAAACGCGATCCGGGCCATTATTGATGCCACGCATCCATTCGCCAGCGCGATATCGCTTCGCACGGCAGATATCGCTCAGCGCCGGGGCCTGCCTTATATTCAGGTGCTGCGCCCTGCATGGCGCGCCGAACCGGGCGACAATTGGACCGAAATCGACAGCGAGCAGGATGCAGCGCGCCATATTGAAAATGGTGCCACGGTGTTTCTGGCCACGGGTCGCCAAACCTTACCGGGGTTTGCCAACCTGTCTGGGCGACGGCTGATCTGCCGTCAGATAGACGCGCCTGACGGCCCGTTCCCCTATCCAAATGGTCGTTTTCTGGTTGGGAGGCCGCCGTTTTCCGTGGCCGACGAAGTAGCTTTGTTCACCAAGCTAGGGATCGACTGGTTGATCGTCAAAAACGCAGGCGGCAGCGCCAGCCGGACCAAACTGACAGCGGCAGCCCAGCTGAAAATTCCGGTCCTGATGATCCGCAGGCCACCGCAACCGGATGCGCCGCGCGTTGAAACCGCGGCGGGCGCGCTTGACTGGGCGCGGGGGCTTGAATGGTAGGGCGCATTTTATCGACACCCGATTGCATCGCAGAAGGTGCGGACTATCTGGCCCGCATCGAACCTCGGTTCGCCGCAGCACTTGAGCTGACCGGACCGTTACCACTGCGCCTGCGCAAGGATGGGTTTGCAGCACTTTTTGACGCAATCGTCAGCCAGCAGGTCAGCGTTGCGGCGGCCGATGCCATCTGGGGGCGGTTGAAAGAGGCAAGATTAACCGGCCCGCGTAAAATTTCTGCCGCCAGTGACGAAGAACTGCGCGCCTGCGGGTTGAGCCGACAGAAAATTCGCTATGGTCGCGAGCTGGCGAAATCCGGTATTCGATTTGCCCGGCTGCGCGATGAACCGACGGAGGCTGTTATCACCCAACTTGTCGCCGTGCCCGGCATCGGGCCGTGGACAGCCGAGATCTATGCAATGTTCTCGCTTGGCCGGGCAGACGTCTTTGCACCCGGCGATCTGGCCCTGCAGGAAGCAGCTCGAATTCTGTTTGATTTACCCGAACGCCCCCGTGAAAAAACGTTTCGCCAAATGGCGCAAGACTGGGCGCCGTGGCGAAGCGTTGCAGCCCGGCTGCTGTGGGCATACTACCGGGTGGCAAAAGAACGCGAGGGAATTAAATGACACGGGTATTGGATAGTGGGCGCAAAGAGCCCGTATCAGGCGAAATACGGTCTGCAGTTGTGTTTCTGCATGGTTACGGGGCCAATGGCGCCGATCTGTTGGGGTTGGCCGACCCATTGGGCGAGCATCTGCCCGACACGTTATTCGTGGCCCCCGATGCGCCAGAGGCCTGCGTCGGTGCGCCAATGGGGTTTCAGTGGTTTCCGATCCCGTGGATGGATGGCACATCCGAAGACGACGCTGCGGCTGGAATGCAGGCCGCAATTGCCGACCTGAATGCGTTTCTTGACGCGCTGATGGTGGACGAAGATTTGCTGCCCGAACAAGTTGCGTTGGTCGGGTTTTCACAAGGCACAATGATGAGCCTTTGTGTTGGCCCAAGGCGCGAAGATCAACTGGCCGGTATCGTCGGTTTTTCAGGTCGTTTGATCGAGCCGGAATTGTTGAAAGACGAGGTTCTGACCCGCCCGCCGATCTTGCTGATACACGGGGATATCGACGAAGTCGTGCCGCCCCAATCGCTGCCCGACGCGGTCGAAGGACTGCAACAGGCTGGCTGGAAAGATGTCTATGCCCATGTAATGAAGGGCACCGGGCATGGGATCGCGCCCGACGGTCTGGGCGTGGCATTGGCATTCTTGAAAGACAAACTGGGGTTTTAAGTCCGGCGACCAGCCGTATTACACGCGCCCGTCCCGCGTGTCATGTGCATGTTGAGAAGCCAGTTTATTGACAGTCAAGTCGGGTCAAATATCCGGTATATAGGGACTTGTTTGAATTTTGCCGCCATATATAGTTGCAGCTATAGCGGGAACAGGCGGCCATTGGACAATTGGAGTGTTCCGGCAAAAAGGACGAAGGTGACATAGGGCATGGATGGTAATTTCCGGACCGGTTTTGTTCGACAAGCAAGTGGGGCAAAGCATCACCCGGCGTTGGTGCTGAATGCGGACTATCGACCGTTGTCTTATTACCCGTTGTCGCTGTGGTCTTGGCAAGATGCGATCAAGGCGGCCTATCTGGAAAGGGTCGATATCGTTGCTGAATATGATGAGGTGGTGCGCAGTCCGACAACCACGATCAGCATCCCTTCGGTCGTCGTTTTGAAAGAATATGTAAAACCTCAAAAGCGCGTGGCCTTCACGCGCTTTAATTTATTTCTACGTGATGAGTTTTGTTGCCAGTATTGCGGATCACAGGGCGACCTGACGTTTGATCATGTTGTTCCCCGTTCCAAAGGCGGGATCACCAGTTGGGAAAATGTCGTTGCCGCCTGCGCACCGTGCAATCTGAAAAAAGGCTCGCTCAGCCTGCATCAGACGGTCATGTCGCTGCGCAAACCGATCCGTAAACCGGCGGCCGAACAATTGCGCAATATGGGCCGGAAGTTTCCGCCAAATCACCTGCACGACACCTGGGTGGATTTCCTCTATTGGGACGCCGAGTTGCAGGCCTGAGTTCACAGACGTTTCTACATCCGCCCGGCGACACCTTCCAGGCAGGTAATCAAACTGTCCATCTCAAATGGTTTTGGCAGGAATTGATCCATTCCTTCGTGCCAGGCCTCTTGGATCATGTCGCTGTCATCTTCACCGCTGGTCATCACAAAGCCGACCCGTTGGTGGGTAGCGTCGCCGCGCAGATGTTGCAGCAGCTGCAAACCGGTCATATCCGGCATATTCATATCGCAAACCACAATATCTGCGGGCCATCTTTCAAGGCTAAGCATCGCATCAACACCACCCGCCGCCGATCGCACGTTTTGAACGCCCATATGTTCCAGTAATTGCAACAAGATTTGTCGACTGACTGTCATATCGTCGACCACCAGCACGCTAAGGTCTTTACGCAAAGCCACAAACCGCCCCTTCCCAATTGGGTTATGAAAAATGTCGGTTCCATCAAATACCGAACAATTCAGCATAGGCATGTTAAGCTTAATCAGCCGTGAATTTTATTCCGTGGTCGCCAAATAACTGGCGCATCCAACCAGGGCCGCATAGTCGTCTTCGATCACTGCGACCGGAAAACTATCCATGAATTCCCCAAACCGACCCTTGTCGCAAAAGGCGGCCCTGAACCCAAAGTCATTCAGATGCGGGGCCATGGCTCGGGCGACGCCGCCGATCAAATAAATGCCGCCAAATGGCAGGTGGATCAAAGCCTGATTGCCGATGAATGTGCCCATGATCCGCACAAAAATCCGCACGGTTTCTACCGCTCGGGGATCATTGCAGTTTTCCATGCCTGCCATAATGTCGGCCGCACTTTTTGCGACCTCATCACCTGCTTCCAGGCCCAGCCAGCGATATACCCGTTCCAAACCACGTCCCGACAAGACATCATCGACACCGGGAAACCCATGGGTCGTTTCCACATATTGGCACAACCGCAGATCGGCCTCGGTGCGGATCGGAAGATTGGCGTGGCCGCATTCGGACGGCATGACCATACGCCCATGGCTCGTTTCAATAACTGGGGCGGCGTTGGCGCCGGTTCCAATTCCAATAACCAGTTGTGGCGCGTTGTTCTGTGCGGCTGCTCCGGCTAAAATGGATCGAATGTTGCCGGGATCAATAGACCCAAGTCCGTACCCCTGCGCCTGCAAGTCGTTCAATATAGCAACTTTTTGTGCCCGCGCAGCATGCGCCAGTGTTGCTTCGTCAATCGTCCAGTCCAAGTTGGTCAGGGCGCCGACGCCATCGCGCACCGGCCCTGCAACTGCCACGCAGACGGCCGCGCAATCGACGTCGCCCTCCTGAGCAATATAGCTGCGCAAAACTGTTTCAAGCCCGTCAAAATCGGTGTTGGCATATTTTTGTACCGTTTCAGGTAGAATTCGGCGCCCCTGAGCCAAAGCAACACGCGTATTGGTGCCGCCGATATCGGCGACCAGTGCGTAGGTGTCAGCTGGGTGTTTGCTCATGTGCTCGGGTCCGGGTGAAAGGGTTTCTGTAGCCGTAACAACTGGCCATTGGTTCGTGTTTCTGCGTCCCAATGCCGACATTCACAAGGGTTAATATTTCGCAGACCAGCGGTTTTTGGCGGCTTTAGGAAGCAACTGGGGGTTAGCCACATCGTTGTTGGGGCAAACTCGGTGTACTTGGTGGTATTTTTTACCTGCAGAAATATCTGGGTGCCCAGTTTGACGGGGGTCCCGCCGATGGATGGGCCTGCCGGGCGTTTTCCAACCTTGACGTGACGCGCTACACACCATGCTGTCTCCTGCGCCGGCGTCAGGCCAATGCCCACTGCGGATCGGTAGTCAGAGAGCGATGATAGTTCAGGGCAATGTGTTTGCGTTCCAACCATCAGCCGGGAATTAGACGACATTCTACGCTTTTCACCTTGGTGATACCCAAGGTGAAATTGCACTTCCATCGGGAAAATGGCCGATAATTGGCAGCGCCCTGAATGGCGCAACGCCGGTGGTCGACACCCGCGTGACCCCAGAACTTTGGCAGGCCTGTCTGCACAGAAAAGGGTTGAGGCTTTTAAAGATGTGGAAAAACCCCGGCCAATGACCGGGGTTTTGTTATTTCTGGCACTTCGTACAGTTTTACCGTTGTGGTCCGACCGCGTCTGAACAGCACCTAAAGCAGGCTGGGCAACCACAAAACGATGCCCGGGAATGCAATCAGGACGGCCACTGTCACAACATCGGCCGCAAAGAATGGCGAGGCCCCGCGAAACACATCCTGCACCGAAATGGGCAATTTGTCGTCCTGCGCCACACCGGCCACCACGAAACAGTTCAGGCCAATGGGCGGGGTGATCAGGCACAGTTCGGCCATTTTCACTACGATAATGCCAAACCAGATCGCACATTCCTCGCTTGTCATGCCAAGGGCGGCCATCTCGCGGGTGACATCGGGTCCACCGTTCAGCGCGATCACCGCCGGGAAGGTCACTGGCAAGGTCAGGATCAACATGCCAATCGCGTCCATGAACATGCCAAGGATCACATAGGCCCCTAGGATGCACAGCAAGGTCACATAGGCCGGTTGTTCCAGCCCCGAAATCCAGTCGGCGAAGGTTTGCGGCAGTTTGGCAAAGCCCAGAAATCGCACATAGATCAGCACGCCCCAGATCATCGTGAAGATCATCACCGTCAGCTTGGCGGACTCCATCAGTGCGCCTTTGAGTTGGGGCCATTTCATCCCATGCCAAAGCGCCATGACAAGCACGACGAATGCGCCCAAGGCCCCGGCCTCGGTCGGCGTCGCCCAGCCAAAATAGATCGAATAGACGATCACAAAGACCACAAAGATGATCGGGATCGTGCCGGGCAGCGAGGCAAAGCGCTGCCCCCATGTAAAGCCGCGCACCGGCGGGCCAAGGTCTTTGCGATAGCGCGCCATTCCGATGATTAGCCCGGCGTAGATCAGGGCCGACACAGCCCCCGGAACGAAGCCCGCCAGCAACAGTTTTCCGACGGATTGTTCAACGATAATGGCGTAGATCACCAGAATTGCCGATGGCGGGATCAGCGAGGCCAGCGTGCCGCCAGCAGCCACAACCCCGGCGGCAAAGCGTTTGTCATAGCCCAGTTTAAGCATTTCAGGAATGGCGATGCGGGCGAAGACGGCAGATGTGGCGACGGATGCACCGGACACGGCAGCAAAGCCGGCAGTGGCAAAAACCGTGGCCACGCCCATGCCACCGGGCAACCAGCCGACCCATCTTTTGGCCGCTTCAAACAGGAACTGCGTCAGCCCGGCGTAATAGGCCAGATAGCCGATCAGAATGAACGTCGGGATCAGCGACAGCGCATAGGTTGTCGATTTTGAGTGCGGCACTTGCCCGGCAAGTTTCATCGCCGTGATCAGACCCCGGTCAAACCCCTGCTTTTGCATGAAAAACAGGCACAACCCCAACATCCCGATAAACGCCGTCGCGAATGCAACCCGCACGCCGATGATGACCATCACCACCAACAGCCCGGACAGCCACAGGGACACGGTAAATATATCAACGCCTTCCATCAGCGCCTTCATGTCGATCAGATTATCCATCAGAGGCTCCCACGCCTTCGGCCTCATGCATTGCCTGTGTCGTTGGATCTTCGATTATCGGCACAGCAACCGGATTGTCAGCGTTTGTGCGCAACGCGCGGCCAAAGCCCCAAAGCTGCAAGGCAAGCCGCACCCACAGCACCCCGATTGAGAATGACACCACCAGTTTGGCAGGCCAAAGCGGCAGGGCGATATCGATTGAACTGTCGCGCGACCAAAGCGGGCTGCCCCAGTCAAAACTGCGGGCAAAGTGAAAAAATGTGCCGTAAAGCAGCGCCGTTGTCAGGATCAGCATCAGCAGGGTGGACAGAAACTCTGCAAACCAAAGCGGACGGTGGCGCAGTTTGCCAACCACGATGTCCATTCGGATATGTCCGCCCTCGCGCTGGCAATAGGCCAGACCAAGAAAGGCGAAAACCGCCATGAACTGTTCGGTCCAGTCCACATAGCCGGGCACAGGCATGTTAAAGAACTTGCGCCCCAACACATTGCCGACCGCCAGCATGACCAATAAAAAAACCACGATACCTGACATCAGGTTCATCGTGCTTTCCAGACGCAGGAACGTGCGGTCCATTTTGGACAGCCGCGTTGCGTCAGATAAAACAGAGGAAGACATGGCTTTCAGTGCCCCGGTTGAAATGCCTGAAATGCTGCGGGCCGGTCAGAAACCAGCCCGCAGAGATTTTGATATTTAGTTGTTGGCCCGATGCTGTTTCAGGGTGTCCTGAACCAGATCATAAAGCTCCTGAGCAGGCAGTCCCTGCGCCGTCATATCGGCAATCCACTTGGCACGGATCGGATCGGCGGCAACCTTGCGGAACTCGCCGATGACCGCGTCGTCGATTGTGATTTTCGCGACGTTCTTTTCTGCCAGTATACCTTCCCACTTGGTCAGCAGATCGGCGTAATTGGCAAGGTAGTGCTCGATTGCCTCTGGGATGCTTTCATCCAGAATGGCGCGGTTCGCGTCAGACAGATCGTTGTAGGCATCGACATTGGCAACAATCGGACAGTTCACCGTGCCGGGGTTCAGGTTTTCCGTCCACCAGTCCGCAATATCGATCGTGCGAAACGACAGATGCGCGTGTTGGGCAAAGGCAACCGTATCAACGACACCAGATTCCATCGCGTTATAAGCCTCGGTCGCGGTCACAGATGTGGGAACACCGCCCGCAGCTGTGAAAGCCTGACCCAGACCGCCGGTTGCACGAACCCGCATGCCAGCGAAATCCGCCAGCTTGGTGCGCGGATCGCCTGTGCCGACCAGATTATACTGTGGCATTGGCGAGGTCATCAGCAGCTTGGCGTTCCAACGCGCCAGATCGGCCTGAACCGCAGGGTGCGCATACACCGCGTGGCTGACAGCAACCTCTTCATCAAGGTTTGCTACGCCAATAAATGGCAGTTCCAGAACCGTGATGGTTGGGTTTTTGTCGCGGTGATAACCGGCACAAAACTGCGCCATTTCAAACGCGCCGATCGAAATCCCGTCAAGGTTCTCACGGTTCTTGGACAGGCCGCCATAGCTGACGTTCATAGTGAAATCGCCGCCGGATTTTTCAGCAACCAGTTCGGCCAGTTTTTCAACATGCTCGGTAAATGCGCGCCGCGATCCCCAGACCGAGACGTTCCATTCAACCGCTGCGGCCTCGGTGGCGGCAGAGATTGCCAGCGCGGCAATTGTTGCTTTGCCAAATAGATGTTTCATTTTGTTTCCTCCCAGAAAATATTAAATTGGTGGGCGTTAGCGTAACCAGAAATCCACAATCATCAATGAAAAACTGGCGTTTCAATCCGCAAGCGCCACTGTCTGCTTTATTTATTCAATAGTGACGGTTAATTCTGGGCGAAAGTGTAACGTAGGGTCAGGATGCCTCATGAGTAAAATAGGATCTCCTGCGCAGCCCGCGCCCGGCTTGTTTCGGCAAACACCCCCTGCTATATTTCCACCAATACTTGGGCTGTTTGGTCTTGGTTTGGCATGGCGCCGCGCGGCCGAAGTTTTTGGCGCACCCACAGATTTGGCCGAGATAATTCTCGGGGCGGTCAGCCTGCTTTTTGTGTTCTGTGTGCTTGCCTATCTTGCAAAACTTGTACGTGACGGCGGTGTTTTTCTGCGTGATCTGAAAATCCTGCCGGGCCGCTCGGGCCTGTCCGGGGCCAGTGCTGCCGCATTGTTGTTCGCCGCCACCCTGATCCCCTATGGCGACACTGTTGCAAAGGTTGTACTTTTGTTGGGGCTGGTGGCACATTCCGCTGTGGCATTTGCCGTCGTTTATGTTCTGGCACCGGCACCTTTGCCCCAACGCCGCATTACGCCCGTCTGGCACCTTACATTCGTGGGGTTCATCGTGGCACCGCTGGCTGCAATCCCGCTTGGTGCAGAGCAAATGTCTGAACTGATAATGTTTGTGACGATGCCATTGGCCGCCACAATCTGGATCGGCCATCTTGTGGTTTCCTGGCGCAGCGGCGTGCCCGCGCCTCTGCGTCCGGCGCTTTCAATCCATCTGGCCCCGCTTTGCCTGTTTGGAATCGTGGGCTCGATGCTTGGATATACCGTGTTGGCGCAGGTCTTTGGCTGGCTGGCCGTCATCCTGATCGCAATACTGACCCTGCGGGTTCGCTATTTGACGCAAAGTGGCTTCAGCCCGTTTTGGGGGGCCTTTACGTTCCCCGTGGCCGCCTTTGCCAACCTGATGCTGATCCTGTCGCCCGACAACGGATTGTTCCGTATACTGGGGGCTGTGTCTTTGGTTGCAGCAAGCATTATTGTTCCGATCATCGCTTACCGGATCATGAAGCTTTGGAGCACGGGCAAGCTGGCCGTTATCACCAATGCCGCCCGGATTTAGGCGGTTTTTGATGGCCAGACCCCTTTGCCCCCTTTTCTTTCCCAGCAAGCCATGAAATAGGGAGCCGTCAAACGAAATCCTCCAAGGAGACCCCAAATGGAGATTCGCGAGGCCCTTACTTTTGATGATGTTTTGCTGGTTCCAGCCGCGTCCAGCGTGCTGCCATCCACCGCCGATACATCCACATTTGTTACCCGTTCGATCCGCATGAACATCCCGCTTTTAAGCTCGGCGATGGATACCGTGACCGAGGCGCAGATGGCCATTGCCATGGCGCAGGCCGGTGGCCTTGGGGTGATCCACCGCAATCTGACGGTCGAGGAACAAGCCCGCGAAGTGCGCCGGGTGAAACGGTTTGAAAGCGGCATTGTTTTTAATCCGATCACCCTGACGGCCGATCAAACGCTGGCCGATGCAAAGGCGTTACAGGAACGTTATCGCGTCACCGGGTTTCCGGTGGTTGATGAGGCGGGGCGCGTTGTTGGCATCGTAACGAACCGCGACATGAGATTTGCGACTGATGATAAAACGCCGGTTCGGGTAATGATGACATCTGACAAACTGGCGGTTTTGACCGAACCCGCCGATCTGGACGAAGCGCGTAGCCTGATGCAGGCGCGCCGGATCGAAAAACTGCTGGTAACGGATGGCAAGGGCAAGCTAACCGGCTTGTTGACCCTGAAAGACAGCGAACAGGCGGTGCTGAACCCGCAAGCTTGCAAGGATCAATTGGGACGGTTGCGTGTTGCCGCGGCAACCACAGTTGGCGACGCCGGATTTGAACGCTCGCAGGCCTTGGTTGATGCGGGCGTTGATATGATTGTGATCGACACCGCCCATGGCCATTCCGAAGGCGTCGCAATTGCAGTTGAACGCGCCAAAAAGTTGTCAAACAGCGTGCAGGTGATGGCCGGGAACGTCGCCACTGGTGAAGCAACACGCGCGCTGATTGGTGCTGGTGCAGATGCAGTCAAGGTCGGGATTGGACCGGGATCTCTGTACTACACGGATGGTTGCGGGTGTCGGTGTGCCACAGTTAACGGCGATTATGGATTGCGCAGCGGCAGCGGGTGATACCCCGGTCATTGCAGACGGCGGCATCAAGTTTTCCGGTGATTTCGCCAAGGCAATCGCCGCCGGTGCGTCCTGCGCCATGGTCGGCAGCATGATCGCCGGAACCGACGAAAGCCCCGGTGAATTGATCCTATATCAGGGTCGCAGCTTTAAGTCCTATCGCGGTATGGGCAGCCTTGGCGCGATGGCGCGCGGCTCGGCCGATCGATATTTTCAAAAAGATGCGGCCAGCGACAAACTGGTGCCCGAAGGCATCGAGGGGCAGGTACCTTACAAGGGGCCTGCGGGCACGGTTGTGCATCAGTTGGTTGGCGGATTGCGGGCGGCCATGGGCTATACGGGCAACGCCACGGTTCAAGAGATGCGCAAAAATTGCGAATTCGTTAAGATCAGCGGTGCCGGGCTAAAGGAAAGCCATGTGCATGATGTGCAGATCACCCGGGAAAGCCCGAACTATCGCCTTATGTAAACAAATGTTTATCTGGCGTTCTTAAAGTGAATTGATGAGGCCCTATGATACCTGCTGCCCGGATCGCTGCCGCGATTGAAATCCTTGATATGACCCTGACTGGCGAGCCGGTGGATAAGGTGCTGCCCAACTGGGGGCGGGCCAACCGCTATGCCGGATCCGGCGACAGGGCCGCAATTCGCGACCATGTATTTGATGCGCTGCGCTGTCGGCGTTCGTTTGCTTGGCTCGGTGGGGCAGAAACCGGGCGCGGCTTGATGCTCGGACTGGCGCGCGCGCAAGAATTGGAAGTTAATGCCCTGTTTTCGGGCAATAAATTTGCGCCACCCGTCTTGGACGAGGCCGAGCAGGATCAGCCCGACATTGCTAAGGCGCCGCGCGCAGTGCAGCTAGATTGCCCGGATTGGTTGCAGGCTCGTTTTGACGATGATCTTGGCGAAAACAGCAGCGCCATCCTGACCGCCCTGCAAACCCGCGCACCAGTTTTTCTGCGGGCAAACGCGGCCAAAGGCGATCGGGCCACCGCAATCGAGGCGCTTGCCAAACATGAGGTTCAGACACAGCCCCATGATTTGTCCCCGACTGCGATTGAAGTCACCAAAAACCCACGCCGCGTTGCGGCCAGTGACGCCTATGCGGATGGTTTGGTCGAACTGCAGGACGCGGCGTCACAAGCGGTCGTAGACTTTTTGCCGTTGGATGCCTCCAGCAAAGTGCTGGATTTCTGCGCCGGGGGCGGTGGCAAAAGTCTTGGCATCGCGGCACGTGGTGTGACGCAAATTGTGGCACATGACGCGATTGTCGAGCGCATGAAGGACCTGCCTGTGCGGGCCGAGCGGGCCGGGGCCAATATCGAGGTTGCCGAACCCGAAGCGTTAACAGGCCGTGAATTTGATCTGGTGCTGTGTGACGTTCCCTGTTCCGGCAGCGGTTCATGGCGGCGTAAACCCGAAGCAAAGTGGACGCTAACGCCGGAACGGTTGTTAGAATTGACCAGCTTGCAGGGCGAAATTCTGCGCAACGCTGCGCCTTACACAAAGATTGGCGGAACGCTCGCCTATGTCACCTGTTCATTGTTTGAGTCCGAGAACCGGACCCAGATCGATGCATTCCTTGCAGATCGTAAAGGTTGGCAACTGGTTAAGGATCACCGGTTTTCACCACTTCAGGGCGGCGATGGGTTCTATCTGGCTCTATTGACGCGCGTATCATAAAGATACTACACAACTATACGTTGTGTTTCGATCTAGATTAATCGGCAATTAACGAATTCCGCTCGAAATACACTCAGGACGAATCAAGAGGGTATTTGTGGTGCTGAATTCGGCGTTATCCCGCCATCCAATGACAGATCAGGCAATACGCCTTGGCCCCAAAACTGGCTATTTGCTGGCTTTGTCATTGGTGATATTGACGACGGCTCTTTACGTGCCAAGCCCGGTTGCCGGACTGGTGCTGCTTGGCACTGGCTGCACGCTATTGTTTTTGACCATTGCTATTAAACGATTGGCCGTTCGCCACCTGAGTGAACAAATCCTTTTTCAAAAGACTGTCGCTGGATTTGTCGAATGGGATGCCTCACCTAGTTTCACCACCGACACCGACGGATTGGTGATCTATCGGAACAAGTCTGCCAATGATCGTTTCGGCACGGACCAAGAAACACTACTGGCCTCATTGGGTGACATTTTTGCGGCCCCTTCGGAAACCTTGCGCCGCCTTCAAAGTCGCGCCCAAACCAGCGGTTTTGCGCGCGAAGATGTGGTGCTGCGACGTGGGCATTTGCGGCTATCGGCCCACAAACTGGCCGACAGTGGATTTTTGTGGCGTCTTGAAGATGTCATTGAACGCAGCAACCCTGGCCGCAGTGCAGAAGGCATCAGCCTGCCAATGATGACAACCAGCAAGGCGGGCACAGTTCTGTTTATGAATGACGTGTTGCGCCGAATTCTTGGTGGCCGCGAGGCGCGGCTGGATCAGATAATAAACGATTTGCCGCTGCGCCCCGGCAGTGTGCATGAAGTGGCCGGTGTAAATGGTCCGCTAAAGGCGTTGCTTTGTGTTGTTGAAGGAACCGGCGGGCGCAAAGAAATATTCCTGTTGCCGACGGATGGCGTAGATTCTGATACGGTCGGCATGTGGGATTTGTTTGACGAACTGCCCGTCCCTTTAATGAAAGTATCGGCTGACGGACGGATACATTTGTGCAATCGTTTGGCCCGCGATCTTTTGGCCGTCGACGGCCAACCCGCCGAATTTTTTGGTGATCTGGTTGAGGGCCTGGGGCGTTCCATCACAGATTGGCTAAGCGAAGCTGCCGACCCACGCGGCGCGTGCCGGAACGAATTCGTACGCGCATCCCGGCAGGATCGGGATGTCTATCTTCAGGTTTCGCTATCGCGGGTCGTAGAGGGGAACGATACAAATCTGGTCGTTGTTTTGAATGATGCGACCAAGTTAAAAACACTCGAAGCGCAGTTCGTGCAAAGCCAGAAAATGCAGGCGATTGGCCAACTGGCGGGCGGTGTTGCCCACGATTTCAATAATCTGTTGACCGCAATAAGCGGCCATTGCGACTTGCTGCTATTACGCCACGATGAAGGTGATCCGGATTTTAGTGATCTGGATCAGATCAGTCAGAATGCCAATCGCGCGGCAAGTCTGGTGGGGCAACTTTTGGCATTTTCGCGTAAACAGACTCTGAAACCGGAATTGTTGGAAATTCAGGACACACTGGATGATTTGGCCCATCTGCTAAACCGACTTGTGGGCGAGCGTGTGGTTCTGTCACTGCACCATGACCCGGACCTGCTGCCGATACGTGCTGACAAGCGGCAGCTTGAGCAAGTTATAATGAACCTTGTGGTCAATGCACGCGACGCTATGCCCGATGGTGGTGAGGTGTCGATCCAAACCCGGCTGGAGCATCTATCCGTCGCAATTGAGCGGGACCGTGCTGAAGTTCCGCCGGGGGACTACATTATCATATCAGTTACCGATCAGGGGTGTGGGATATCTAAAGACCGGCTGCCAAAAATATTTGAACCATTTTTTACCACCAAAAGGACTGGCGAAGGCACAGGCTTAGGCCTGTCTATGGCCTACGGAATTGTAAAACAAACCGGCGGTTATATATTTGCCGACAGCGTAGTGGGCAGTGGCACCAGTTTCACTTTGTATTTTCCAGCCACAGCCCGAATTAAGGAGGTCGTCGCCGACATGGCAACTGACATCCCAAAGCCGACCCATTCACATTCGGGCGGTGTTGTCTTGTTGGTAGAGGACGAAGCACCAGTCCGCGCATTTGCATCCCGTGCTCTAAAAATGCGCGGCTATACGGTGCTCGAGGCTGAGAGCGCCGAGGATGCATTGGAAACACTTGAGGATAGCTCACTGGAAGTGGATATATTCGTTACCGATGTCATTATGCCGGGAATGGATGGACCAAGTTGGGTTGCCAGAGCTTTGCAGGATCGTCCCGGTGTCAAAGTTGTATTCGTATCCGGTTACGCCGAGGAAAGTTTTTCCCAGAAACAGGAACGGATACCTAATTCGGTGTTCTTACCCAAACCGTTCAGCCTGAATGAACTCACTGCAACGGTTAGCGAACAGTTGCATTAAGCTTGGCGAAGTATTGACCGGAAATGGGAAAATTGACCAATATTCCGAAATCTACGAGTACCTCGTCAGTAAGCCTGAATTATCGACCGGAATTTCTGTAAATCCCTACACCATTCTTTAACTAAGTGCTGCAAACATAAAATAGTAACAATTTACTTGAAATGTTCTCCTTTTGATCTCATAACTAAAAATAAGAACAAGAGGCGAACATTAGGCAGCATTGCCGCCCCAGACAGGGTGTGGAATAAGGAATGAAATTATGGCTATGGCAGAAGTTCTGGATATGACAAAAAAGCGTGACGGCGAAAAACAAAAAGCCCTCGATTCAGCATTGGCTCAGATCGAACGGCAGTTTGGCAAGGGCTCTATCATGAAGCTCGGGTCTGATAATCCAGTACAGGAAATTGAAAGCACGTCTACCGGCTCGCTTGGTTTGGATATTGCACTTGGCATTGGCGGGCTGCCCAAAGGCCGGGTTGTGGAAATTTATGGTCCCGAAAGCTCCGGTAAGACGACGCTGACATTACATTGCGTTGCCGAGGAACAAAAAAAGGGCGGGGTCTGCGCATTTGTCGACGCAGAACATGCGCTCGATCCGCTTTATGCAAAGAAACTGGGCGTTAACTTGGAAGAGTTGTTAATTTCCCAGCCCGACACCGGCGAGCAGGCTTTGGAAATCGTCGATACGTTGGTGCGCTCGGGGGCCGTCAGTATGGTCGTTGTCGACTCTGTTGCTGCCCTGACACCAAAATCTGAACTTGAAGGCGATATGGGCGACGCAAGTGTTGGTGTTCATGCCCGCCTGATGAGTCAGGCGATGCGCAAATTGACCAGTTCAATCGCGCGTTCCAATTGTATGGTGATTTTCATCAACCAGATCCGGATGAAAATCGGAGTTATGTTTGGCAGCCCGGAAACCACAACCGGCGGCAATGCGTTGAAGTTTTACTCATCGGTTCGTCTGGATATCCGCCGTATCGGTGCGATCAAGGATCGTGATGAAATTGTTGGTAATGCGACCCGCGTTAAGGTCGTCAAAAACAAAGTCGCGCCACCATTCAAACAGGTGGAATTTGACATCATGTATGGCGAAGGCATTTCAAAACGGGGCGAGTTGATTGATCTGGGCGTCAAAGCCGGGATCGTCGAAAAAT
>JAHRVC010000244.1 GCA_019090885.1 Marinosulfonomonas sp. | reverse complement strand
TCAGGCTCATCTCGCCTTTCAGAACGTTCAACAATTGCGGCAACTCATCCAGACTTGCCCGGCGTAACAGCCGACCCCACCAAGTAATCCGCGGGTCACATTCCAATTTCTGGTTCGTATTCCATTCTTCCGAGAGGTCGGGCCTTTCATCAACTAGCCTAGCCAGAACTGCATCTGCATCCAGAACCATAGTTCGAATTTTCCAGCATTTAAAAACACGCCCCCCGACCCCGACTCTCTGTTGACCGTAAATACCTTGGCCGCCATCCAAAAGTATCAACAACCAAAGGGCGGCCAGAATTGGCAGTACAAACGGTAAGCTCAGCACAACAAAGACAATGTCGAAAACCCGCTTCCCTACAGATACATATAGCCGACGGGTGCCTGCCGTTGGCTCTGTGTTTTTCACACCTTCACTCAGAAACGTATTACTCATTTTTATCAGTTCAGCTTGCATTGTTAGACCTTGTGACGATGACTCTAGTCGATTTCACCCAAGTCAAAAAATGGTAATTAGATAGTTAAATTATCCTTAAGAATTGCCGCATAATTCAAATTAAATTTTAGGACTGTTTCGAAAAAAGAAACGATCTCGCGTCATTCGTGCAAAATTTTTTTACTTTTTTGCTGTAGGTTGCATTGGCGCTCGTGGGGAGCGTGTGACCAGCACTGCCATTTGCAGGTCAAAATTATTGGGGTGAACCAAATGATTCGGATCGATTTGGCCATATTAGCGGCCGACTATTCTATGTTGTTCGGCATTAAAAAATCATGCCGGGCCGCTGCGACATTTTTTGCATTTGGCACCTGTGCATTGGCGCCAATGGCCGCAATTGCCGATGTTGTTGTTATTCGCGACGACCGGGGCGGACCTCTTATCGAACGTACCGAAACTATTAATAATTTTCGTGTTCGCGGGACCCGCGTGCAACTTCGCGGGCGTTATTGTTTGTCAGCATGCACACTATACCTTGGACTAAAGAATACCTGCATTTCGCCAAACACCCTATTTGGCTTTCATGGGCCAAGTAGCCCAATGTATGGTATCGCGCTGCCAAGGCCTTCTTTCGAGTATTGGTCGGGTTACATGGCCAAACACTATCCAGAGCCTCTAAAATCCTGGTTCCTTGAATCCGGTCGGTACCGCATCGTTGGGTTTCATACTGTCTCTGGCGAACGTTTGATCGAAATGGGCATTTCGGAGTGCCCACATGCGCCGGAATTCACGACGGGCTAGCGGCAACCGGCAACTCCAAATCAAGTTCGCTGGCAATTCCCAGACGGATCGCTTTAGCGATCTGCAGAAACGACTGGCGCTGAATTGGATCAGTCGAATATGCTGCAAGACTTTCGATGGCCCGTGCAGCATCCCGGCCCGCTCGGGGGGAATTGTCCGATCGGGCATGCTCAAAAAGCACCGCCGCCAGCACTCCAAGCTGAGAGTTCTGCGTTTCAGCGCTCAAAGGCTGGGTATAAATTGCTTCGGCAGCTTTAACGGCAATTTTTAAACAGTTTGATCCCAGACACTCACGGACCGCGCGTACGACATCGGGGGGAACATTTTGCGCCTTTGCCGGGATCGAAAAAGCGAAACACAGGCAAAGGGCGGTGGCTGGAAGTCTTGCGAAAATCATTTCGATTCCATTTTGTCAATCATTCTACATGACCGGTCTAATCAAGAAATGCTTAATGTTTTCTTAATGTTATTCGGCATTTTATCATAATTGTACTTTTTCCTTTCTCGCGCTTTGGAGGGAAAAGAAACTGATTATCACGTTTTGAGGAAGCTGCATGTCCAAACGAATGCGCGGCCAAACTATTGCTCTGATTTTATTCACCGCCGTTTCAGGCTGGGCGATGAAGTTGGAACTGCAAGCGTTTTTGAGTGCGGCCAGTATTGCGCACGCGGGTCAGTCGGGCGACACGGCTACGCCCAAAATTGGTTTATCCCATTGGTCCATCCAAATGGCTCTGCGCAATTGCGATTTCCAATTGCTGGAAAGGGTCTCTGCCTTCAGGACGTCGCGCCAGAGGCTGGCGTTCGCCAAAACCTGCGCATCTTTCGCCCGAGACACATTAAATAGTATTCCAACCCACGGTTTTGCGCATTTCGTTTCGGCCGCGGCGGCGCGCGAACTCGGCGAGCATTCACAAAGCCTGCGAAACTTTCGAAACTCTGCAACAAATGCACCCTTTGAAGGCTGGATCGCGGAACGTCGCTTCGTTCTGGCCGTCAATGCTGAGGATCCAGAATTGATGGATGCGGTACAGGCCGATATCAGCACATTGTTATCGACCCAGTCAGGTGCCGAACTGTTGGCGCTTTACTACAGCCACTCTGTTGATTTGCCAGCACGGATTAATCGAGCCTTCTTGTCCGCCACTCGCGCCCAAGAGCAACGGTTCATTAATCTACTGCGCCAAAAGTTGTCGTCCGGATGAGCGAATTGGCCACCACTTTATCAAATGGTCCAACAGATCCTGTGTCAATTCCACAGTATCAGGCGCATTTTCAGGATGTCGGCCGACGCCAAAGCCATAGCTCCGGTCAGGTGCGGGCAGGCATTCTTATGGGTATCGTTTTGCTCGCCCCCATTCCGGTGGCAAGCAATCACCCGTTGGCGTGGCTTTTCTGGGCTATCCTACTTGGGGCGATCGCTACATTTTATTCAGTAAGGCATGAACTGGCAGTGCTTCCAGAAAGCCTGCCCAGCCGCGTTGCCTTGGGATTAGGCAGCGTATTCTTGCTTTTTGCAAGCCTTCAGGCATTGCCTGCTTTCCCGGTGCCACGTTGGCTCTTGTTCGCCTATAGCACCGCGCCCTCGGTCAGCTTTCTGGGTGCAATCCGAACATTCAGCTACCTTCTGTTCTTCATTTTGATGGTCGATGTGTGCCAACGACCAAAGATCGCTAGACTGATGTCTTTCATTTTAATCATTGGAACTACTGGCCATGCCTTGGCCGCGATGAGCGCACTTAGGTTGTTTGGCGACACCGCCCTGCTGATTGAAAAAACGGCATATTTCGGCGTTGCGACCGGTGGTTTTGGAAACCGAAACGCCTTTGCAATGTTTCTTGGCATGGGGCTGGTGCTTGGGCTGGCGCAAAGTCGGGGCATTGGCCCTGACAAAGAGCACGCGCCCACCCGCCTGCTGTCTTTGTTGGCGATTTGGGTCGCTTTGGCGATAATTCTGCTCGCACTAATAGCGACCCAATCACGAATGGGCATCGCCGCGACAGCCTGTGCATCCCTGCTGGCTTTGCCACGATCAAGAACCAGCAACCTTAAATCTATTGCCATTTTGGCAGTGCTGGGGTTCGGGCTGATAGCCGTTTTTGGGCAGGGGTTGAGCGACAGATTTACGGATTTGAACACGGCAATTACGACGCGCGGGGCCCTTTATATTCAGGTCTGGGACATGATACGCGCTCGCCCCTTGGGCGGGCATGGGATAGATAGTTTCCCGATCGCATTTGAACAATTCCACGCCGCACCGGTAACCGCAGGCCTTGTGTGGGACAAAGCCCATTCTGTCTATCTGACTCTATGGGCAGAAATGGGTTTAATCATTGGCTCGATCCCGATTGTTTTGGGAATAATCGCCGCGGCCGTTTTGCGGACACAAGCCCGCTCTAATCCCGACAACCAACATCTTACGAGCGCTGCCATGGCTGCGCTTCTGTTAGTCGGCCTGCACTCGCTGTTCGATTTCGGACTGGAAATTGAAGCCAACATGTTTCTGTTTCTGACGTTAATCGCAATGGGCTCGACCGCAATTACACACCCAAAGGATCAACACTTTGAACTTTAAAGAGTCCCAAGAAAATCAAGATGTAGACTTGCGGGCGTTAATTGGCGTCTTAGGTCGGCAATCCCGGATTATCCTTTACACATTCTTGGTGGTCTTTGCTGTAGCAAGTCTGGCCTTGATTTGTGTCACACCAAAATACCGCGCATCAGCCCTGATCTTTGTTAACCCCGAGGTCAAAAACATCCTTGAATCCGGTGGCCCTGCAACCGGGCCGCTGGTATCGGAGAATGCACGCGTGGATAGCGAAGTTGAAATTCTTCGATCCAGCGCGGTGGCCGTGGCCGTCATCCGTGACAAAGAACTGTTTTTGGATCCACAATTTGGCCCATCACCAAGTATCGCCCAAAAATTGGCGAATTTTGTTGGCGTGGCCCATGCAGCCACGCTGTCAGACGACCAGATGATAGCCAAAACACTGCTGAAGTTTCGTCAGGCAATCACGGTTCAGCGAAAGGGACTTACTTTTTTGGTTTCTGTCAATGCCTGGGCACAATCGGCCGGGGTTTCGGCAGAACTGGCCAATGCGATGGCACAAACCTACATTGACCAGCAAGTCGCTGCAAAAATTTCGGCATCACTTTCGGCTCGTGATGTTTTGCAGAATGAAATTGAAGCCGCGCGGCTGGCATTGGCTGGGTTCGAAAAACAGTTTGACCGGTTTTTTGAGGAAAACTCGGCGCGATTTGCAGCCGAGGGGCATACAGAAATTAACCGCCTGCGAAACAATCTTGCCAACAATCTGGCCGAAACCTCGCGACTTTCGCAAGCGAAAACAGAATTGTCTGCCATGGTCGGTGATTTCAATTGGAGCGGTGCGGCAAAAACGATTGGCGACGAAGAGTTAACGCAACTAAGCCAATACCGCGAAAAGCTGCTGTTACCCCAGCAAGAGCTATCCCAAAATCTGGACAACAATTTGCTCCAGGCAGAATTAACGCGTTTGGAGACGTTGCTACACAACAAGTCCGGGCAAGCGCTGACGTCGATGTCGCTGGCCATCGAAAAGCTGGATACTCAGACCATCGACACACGGCGCCAGATTCGCCAAGCGATATCCGGTGCCGAGCTTTCGGCTGACCTGCTGACTGAGGTTTATGCCATGCAACAGGAAGCAAGTATCGCGCGCGCCCAGTATCAAACACTAATTTCCCGGATGCGGGACCTTGAAACACAAGCCCGAATTCAAATTGCCGACAGCCGGATTGTTGCGCCTGCATTGGCGCCCGTGTCACCGGCATTCCCGAACAAAACGCTGGTTGCTCTGCTCGCGCTGGCAGTTTCCACCGGGCTTGGTGTTAGCCTTGCCTTCCTCAATGAGTTTTATATCGGCGGCGTTACCACCCCCACGCAACTGTCCGAATTAATGCAGACAAGCACCGCCGCTACAATTCCATATTCTCGGACGTCCAATACCGGTCAACTTAGTGTGGCCGATACCGTGGTCGACGCGCCGCTTTCACATTATTCGGAATCACTGCGCACCCTGCGTGCTGCGGTCGAACAGACCTTTCGGTCCACCGTTATGAGTGCCGCCGAACCTTCGTTAAGCGGTGGTAAGATCGTCTTGGTTACGTCGTCATTTTCTGCCGAAGGGAAAACAACAACGGCCCTTGCGCTTGCGCGAACATATGCATTGGCGGGTAAAAAAACGCTTTTGATTGATGCCGACCTGCGAAAACCGTCTTTGCACAGGCACCTTGGTTTGGCACCAAAAACCGGGTTCATGGATTACCTTCGTGACCCGAACCAGAACGACATGACCAGTGGGTTTTATGCGCGCGACGGTGCAAGCCCACTGGCAGTGATAATGAGCGCCGGGCCGGCCGAAGTGGCGACGGATGAATTGCTAAATTCAAAGACATTCGAGGCACTTCTTGATCAGGTACGGGAGGTCTATGACATCACTATAATCGATTCACCGCCCTTACTGGCTGCGGTCGATGCCCGTTACATCGTCCAGCATGCAGACGCGGTCATTGTAGCGGTAAAATGGGCCGCGACCGGTCAGTCTGATCTGCGTTCTGCGGTGCAACCATTGCGGATGGCGATGTCGCCTTCTGCGCAGCTATTGCCGGTTCTCACACAAAGTCAGGCCCGACACCGTGGGCCAGATTACGATGGCTATTCGGCGGCGATCTGAACGGAAAGTGCGCCAACAAGAAGCGCTTCATATTGCGCTAGGACATCATCCCACCGGAAGTCCACGGCGTGACGCTCTCGTGCTGCAATTCTGGACTTGTAGACGGCTAAATCATCGCGCGCCAGAACCCGAACATGTTCGCAACAGTCCTTAACGGAAGAGAAGAATCGCTGCCCGTCGCCTGCGGTCCAGCGGTTAAACTTGTTGTCATGGGCAATAGTCGCATTTCCAGCGCCCAGCGCCTCTACCAGTGACGGGTTCGTGCCGCCCACTTGATGTCCGTGGAAATAGGCGCGGGTGTGGAATCGCAACGATTTCACAATGTGATCATCGTAGATAGCACCGACAAGGTGGACATTTTTCCCCGCTTCTGCGCGGACAAGATCGTGGTATTTATTACCTTGATCCAGCCGTCCCAAAACCAGAAGATCCATTCCGGTATCCGCTTTTTGAAACGCCTGGATGATTTCCAGAATTGAATTCTCGGGTTCGATCCGCGCAATGGAAACGAAATATTTCCCCGGCTCCAACCCCAAATCACGAACGGGCCCGGCATCCGCCGCGCCGACAATATCCGCGCCATAGGGAATAACGGCAGGAAGAACGCGGGACCGTTTGGAAATGTGGCGTCCGATTTCGGGGTGATCTGCAATCGGGCGATGACATAGGTTCGCACCGATCACCTCGTTCATCATCAACCAAGCCCGCGCCGGCAACGACCATTTTGCGCGTTTCCACTCGATACCGTCCATATTCATATAGATTTGACGCTTATGAAAACGCTGCGCCAAATTGAACACCGCAGTATTATAGCCAAGAACCAAATCGCATCCGGGTTGGTTAAGCACATGGCGCACACAGGCCAGATCAAATTCCATCGTGCCAAGTGCGCCCGAGCGACGAGTTCCAAAGTGAACGCGGTGAATACCGCGCCAATAGTCTTCGCGGCCATGTAGGTCGTGGGCGCCTTCGGTCTGACAATAGACCGTTACCGAAACGCCCCGGGACACCAGATAGAGCGCCAACTTTTCCGCGAAGGTTTCAAATCCTCCATGTGCTGCGGGCACGCCGCGTGTTCCCATGATGTTAACATGTGCAAACTGTTGCATGGTATCCTTTCGCCCAACCCCGTTGTCGCTGCATTGAACAGTTAAAATACTGTGGTTCATAAAAATTTTAGCGAATTCATCCTTAACGGGGCGTTAAGAAAAACTCGGTTAAACCAGCATTAACAAAAATAGCGACAACAACGGCCGGGCCTTTGGTGATCGGTTCTGACGTGCTGTGCATCTTGCGAGAAGGATCAATGATGACGCTTAACAAAAGGGCAAATACGACATTGTTGATCAAACTGGCCGCGGCCGGTGTGACCTATGGTTTTATGATACTTCTGGCTCGGGTTATGACGGCGGCTGATTTTGGGCAGGTCGCCTTTTACCTGAACTTCGCCTTGTTGTTTTCCGTGATCGGGGCTTGTGGCCAACAAGTGTCGTTGCTTCGCTTTTTGCCGCCGCGACGAAAGAATATTCACAGCCCGGAATTGCGTGGCCTTTTGTCCAATGCAGCGCGCCTTACTGCATTAGGAACAGTGCTGGCCTTCACCATCTTGATCGTCGCAACCTTATTGGCGCGACATTTGGTAGGTGTTCAGACCTTTTCGGTTTTATCGGTAGTTTTGGGGCTTAGCCTAATACTTGCCGTCGGCTGGGCCGACTTTCAGGCACATTTTGTGCGTGGGTATCATCGTATTCCGGCGGCGATTATCCCCAAAGAATTCCTTTGGCGTTTGATCGTCGGAGGCCTTGTTTTAATCTATTCACTTATGGCCCGCCCCAGTGTTGTCACTGTTTTGGTTTTCCTTTTAACAACCCTGATTGTTTTGAACATCGCGCAGATGAGATGGATTAAATTCAGGGTCGCCACGCCCGGCCTGTCCTTGGTGCAAAAAATTCCATGCGATCAGCAATGGCGCAAGACCATCATTCCATTCTGGATCACTTCGGTGTCAAATATATTTCTGACCAATGCCGATGTGATTTGCGTCGGATTGTTCCTTGGCCCAGAATCCGCGGCCTATTATTTTGCGGCCAACAGGCTGGCAATGTTGCTGGCGTTTTTCCTGACCAGCCACAATGTTGTTTTGGCGCCCATGCTGTCAGAAGCTTGGGGTTGGGGACAACGCGACCAGATCGCGGCAATGGTGCACAGCACAACCCGGCGCACAACCCTGTTAACAGCCATCCTCGGCGCCATATTGTTTTTCGCGGCACCCTACTTCCTGCGCCTGTTCGGATCAGATTTTGTGCAGGCTGATCTGGTGTTTCGGTTATTGATCCTTGCGGCCGTTCTGAACGCAGTAATTGGCCCTGCGGACATCGTTCTGAACATGTGTGGATTTGAGCGGCAGGCAATGCACGCAAGTGCGATTGCGCTTGTGGCCAGTGCTGTTTTTCTAGTGATCGGGGCAGTGGTCGGCGGATCAACAGGTATTGCCCTTGCGGTTTTGGTGGCCACAGCGCTGCGCAAATTTCTGTTTTGGCGACAAACCGTTGGGTTAATGTCACTTCGTACGGATATTCTTGCAGCTTTTCCGCCCAGTTTTCGGCCCCATCGCGAAATAGTACTTTGACATCAATGGCATTGGTAATCCCCGGGCCAGACCGCGGCGAACGGGGTCTTGTTACCCAAAACCCCGTCAAGATTATCCTGGCGTTGCTTACAACACGCTGGGTCGCTGGCATTGGCGAAAACTATGGTATCCCTGCGATATCAGAGGTGTCGGCAGTCTTCATGACTGCATGCCTATTCCTCGGATTTATGCAGCGCATGCGCCTTTCAGCGAAATCGCAAACCCTTGTTTTGGGGCTTCTGGCGTGGATGTTCGCGGCCGTTTTATCTGTCGCGGCAAACGGTGCTGGGAACCTTGATGCAATTGCTTTGCTGGCCCTGTTGGCGCTTTACGCCCTGTTTGCGAACGCCACATCTTATCACATGACAGACCTGTCATCCCTACGCGCGATCCGAAAATTTCTGATCGCCTTTATGATTATTGGCACCTGTCTGGCGGTCACGCAGATAGCAACAGGATCGGGTTTTGTAGAAGCCGGAAACTATTCCACCCAGCGCGCGATCGGCAGCGATGTGCATCCGGTTTCATTTGCAATTCAGATGGTTGCGGCATTGATCGGGCTAGAGGTAATTCGCATCAAACGACGCCTGCCACTGTCACTGGGCCATCTGATTTTAGGCAGCCTCGGCCTGCTGGCCCTGTATTTAACATATGCGCGCACGGCTTGGGTGATGCTGGCCGTTAGCGCCGGTTTCGCAATATTTTTGCGCGCCAGCCCGATTGGGCGAGTTTTGATAGCCGCGGCAGTCACCCTTGCAGGCGTCGCGCTAAGCCAGATGTCGGGGCGGTTCTCCGATCTGTCCAGCCTACCGTTTTTCTTGCAAAATTTTTCGTTCGCGGACGCGGCATTTGACTATCGCTATGTGGATAATTCCGTGTCCTGGAGAATAGTGAACTGGTCCCTGGGTTTTCAACAGGCGATCGAGCAGCCATGGCTGGGATTTGGCGCAGGTCAATCGGCGACATCGAGCCATTTCCAGCTGGAGATGCACAATATTTTTCTGGAAACGTTTTTTGAGGGTGGAATCGTTGGCCTACTGGCATTTCTGCTCGTTTTGGCCGGGGTTTTTCAGTTGCACCGATCCCTGCCACGCGCCACGCCAGCGGACCGTCATGCCAGATTGCTAGCAAATGGCTTTGGCCTGTCGCTTTTGCTGGCGGTGACTTTTTCAACCAGCTTTGTCGATCAACTGATGTCGGTTCTTCTTTATTTATTAATGCTCAGCGCGACCTGCGTGCCAGCCGCCAACGATCAGCCAGCCGCCTCGCGCAACGCCGCTATATTGGCGGCATAAGGTGCTGGGTTAGAAACCGAGCCACCCGAAAACGCAGCCGTTCCAGCCACCAGAACATC
>JAHRVC010000243.1 GCA_019090885.1 Marinosulfonomonas sp. | reverse complement strand
GACATGGCGGCGATAGCAGCCAAGTCTTTGGCAGTAGAGACAATCCTGGGTAGGCCAAACAACGGGCGAGGTGGGTCATCTGGGTGAATTGCCAGCTTGGCCCCGGCGGCATCTATGCTGGGCAGAACCCGGTCAAGAAACCTTGCAAGATTGTTGCGCAGTTCGGCGGCCCCAATCAGATCATAACGCGCCAACTGGTCGCGAAACTGGTCCAGCGTATAGCTTTCTTCGGCGCCCGGCAGTCCCGCTAAAATTGTCGCTGTCAATGTGCGTTTCGCTGGTTCAGACATGGCGTCAAACACGGAGCGGGCTGCTGCGTGATCGCCATGTTCTGCCTGTGCGCCGGGGCGTTTCAGGATGAACATGTCAAACGCGGCGAACACATCATGGTCAAAGCGCAGGCAGCGCGCTCCATCAGGCAATTCAAAGGCCAGATCCGTGCGGGTCCAGTCCAATACCGGCATAAAATTGTAACAGATGGTTTTGATGCCGCAGCGGGCAAGATTAACCACGCTTTCGGCCCATGTGTCTGCCAGTGCTTCCCAGCCTGTGGATGCTGTTTTGATGTCTTCATGCACCGGCACGCTTTCGGCCACCAGCCACGTCAGCCCCGCTGCCGCGATCATTTCCTTGCGTGCGTTTATGGCATCTATGCCCCACAACTCCCCATTGGGAATTTCATGCAACGCTGTGACGATGCCGGTTGCTCCGGTCTGGCGCACTTGGGCGAGTGAAATTGGGTCCGAAGGGCCAAACCAGCGCCAGGTTTCAATCATGTGGCTTCCTGTCATAGTGTTAGCTGGCAGTATTGACGCGCTGAAACATATAGCCGTCAAAGACCGCGTCATCGACGTCCGACAGTTTCATCAGGGTTTCGCGCACGTTTTCGAGGTGCTGCCACATGGCTTTTTGTGCGCCTGTTGCGTCTTTGCATTGCAGCGCCTTCAGAATGGTTTGGTGGTCATCCAGCCAGGCACGACGATATTCCATGTCAAAAATCCGGTCGTGCAGTCGGTCCCACATCGGGCTTTTCTGCCGTCTGGACCAAAGCCCTTCGACAGTTGCTACCAACATGCTGTTCTGCGTCGCTTCGGCGATTAGATGGTGAAACATTTCGTCTCCAGAAAGGTCTCCAGCTTCATTTTCGATGCCTTGTCGTTCAAGGTTAAGGGCTTCGTGCATTCGGTTAATGTCATTGGGGGTCACCATTTGTGCCGCGAACCCGGCGATATTACTTTCCAACAATTGGCGTGCCTGCAACAATTCAAACGGGCCAATATCGTCGCGAGCAACGGCGGTGGTCTTTATTTCCTGTGGTTTCGTCAGGTAAATGCCCGAACCCTTGCGCACTTCGACTAGGCCTTCGATTTCCAGTGTGATCAGCGCCTCGCGCACCAATGAACGCGATACGCCCAGATCTTCGGAAAACTGACGTTCTGTCATCAGACGGTCGCCAACCTGAACCCCGCGCTCGGCAATTATTTTGCGCAAGTCGCGGGCAACATCCTGATAGCGACGCGTATGGGTCATTTGCAATTCTCCGCTTCAGTTCGGCTGGCGTAATGTTTGGCAAGAAGTCCAAAGGCAGCTTTACGGGTGGTTTTATCCCCGGCAATCAGACCTTTTAGGTTGCGGCCACGTTGGAAAATATTCTGGCGCCGTTCGACCCGAAAATCATACAGGATCCATGGCGATATACCTTTGACGTAATCCAGCGTTTGCAGGGTGTCGATCTGGCGGCGATAAACATCGGATTGGTAATTCTCGCTAAACAACCCGTTTGCAGGCCCTTGGCTGGAAATGTCGGCATCAGCGCCGGTTTCTGAAATTACCACAGGGCGAACTGGCGCTGAGTTCTTGCCAATAAGGGCCAGTTCGTCGAAGTTTTCTTCATACCACCCATAATACTCATTTAGCCCAATAATGTCGATATAATCGGCCAGCCGGTCTTGAATGCGCAGCTTGGCGTGGTTCACAAGGCAGGCGGCTGAAAGCAGACGGCTGGGGTCTTCCTGGCGGGCGATATCGGCAAGGCCGCGCATAAAGTCAAGCCGGGCGTCGGTGTCCGGGTTTTCGTTGCCGATTGACCAGATCACCACAGAGGCGCGGTTGCGGTCGCGGCGGATCAATTCCCGCAGTTGGTTTTCAGCGTCGCGCCTTGTGGCCGGATTCGCAAAATCAATTGCCCAGTAAACTGGGATTTCCTCCCATAGCAGAAAGCCAAGTTCATCGGCGATTTGGGCCGCACGTTCATGATGCGGGTAGTGGGCAAGGCGCAGGAAATTGCATCCAAGGGCTGCGGCATCGGCAAAGCGACGGCGCAAGTCGGTTTCGTTTGTGACTTTGCCCAATATCTCGTCATCTTCATGAACCGATATGCCGCGTAGAAACAGCTTTTCACCATTCAGATAAATTTCGGTGCCGCGCCGTTCAATGCGGCGAAATCCGATGCGGTCGGATACTGTATCAGGCCCGGCCGTGACGGTCACATCATAAAGGCGTGGACTGTCCGGCGACCACAAGTCCGGGGCGGCCGAAATGCTGCAACTGCCCTTGCCAGCCCGTAATTCCATAGCGACGTTGATCCCAAGGTCAGGGATCGATACGTGGGCACTGTCGGCGGGGCCATCGACGGTGATCTGGGCGCTGATATTCCCGGCGTCATCAAGATGCAGAAACATGTCGCGGATCACCGTGGCGGGCGTTTCATAGATCGCCACTTCGCGGTAGATGCCGCCATAATTGAACCAGTCGGTATTGCGCATCGGAACCCGGTCAAGGGTGCGGGTGTTGTTGACGCAAAACATGATCCAGTTGCGCCCCGGCGTCAGATCATCCGTCAATTCAACAAAGAAGGGTGTTGATCCGCCATAATGATTGCCGAGGAATTTGCCGTTTACAAAAACTTTGCAGTCATACTGTGCGGCGCCGACACGCAGAAACCGGCGGCGGTTCGCGGGCAGCGGGGCCATGTCGACAGAGCGGGTATACCAGGCGCTGCCTTCAAAGAAATACCATTTCTCTTTTAGCATTTGCCAGTTGGATGGGACCGGAACGGTCTCGCCCATGTAGGGGTCGTAATCCCATGGTTCAGTACGGTCTTCGGGCGCCATCGGCACCAGATTAAACCATTTTTGGCGCAGGCCTGTATCAAGCAGATCTACACAGAAATTCCAATCTCCGTCGAGGGAGCGCGGTTTGCGCCCCCCCGTGAAGATCATCGTATTCGCATTCAGGTTCTGCGTGTTGAAAGCTAAATCATAGTCTTCATCATGCAGTGAATGCAGAGCGTTTTCTGCAAGTTCTGAACGTTCAAGCATCTGTGCCTGTCCTCTAAGATCAGTGCGCGATGGCTTTGATCCGGGCGATCAGATCAGCCAGATTTTCCGACTGAGCAGCGACTTCGTCGTGCATAGGCAGAACAGCTTTGACGAAGGGGCCTTTTTCCACTTCAGTCACTGTTACACCCATTTCGGCTGCAGCCGTTACCAATGCGGCATCCGATGCGGCATTCCAGGCGTTCCGGTGATAGTCCATCGAGTCCAACGCCGCCTGTTTCAGGGCCGCGCGTTCATCATCGCTTAGGGCGTCATATGCGCAGGTGGAAATTACAACAACTGACGGGATCATTGTGTGTTCGTCTTTAGAGAAGAATTTCGAAACTTCGCCGTGACGCGCGCTGGTCAATGCTGTCGGGTTGTTTTCTGCGCCATCCACAACGCCCTGTTGCAGCGCAGAATAAAGCTCGCCCCATGAAATTGGTGTTGGGTTGCCGCCCAAAAGCTCGACCATTCGAATTGCGGACGGGCTTGGCTGAACGCGGATTTTCATACCGCTCAGATCGGCGGGACTGTTTATGACCCGGTCTGCATAGAATGAACGCGCACCTTCGGTGTAAAAGGCAACACCGATAAAGCCATCATCGCGCGAAGCCTGCAGAATGTCGTTGCCGATATCACCGGTGATAACATCGTTAAAATGTGCTTCGGACTGGAATATATAGGGCAGGTTCATTGCGGAGTATGATTCTTCGAACGCTTCCAGTTCTGACGCGTTTGAGCGGGCCATTTCCAGCGCACAGTTTTGCACCAGCTCCATAGATTCACGCTGTGTGCCCAGTTGCGCGTTGGCATAGATACGAATTTTGACGTCGCCGTTTGTCAGTTCTTCCAGACGATCAGCCATTCGCTGCATGCTGATATGAACCGGGTGATCTTCGGGGTTGTTATGATTTAGACGCAAATCGGTTGCGGTTGCTGCCGTATTGAAAGCGAACAGCGCACCGGCCACAAGGGCAAGCGTATGTGTTGCAGATTTCATTGGTATCTCCTCCCAGTAACTTTAGGTGAGGTGCCGCAGTCACTGTAAGCTGTAATCGGTTGGCCTCACGCGACGAAAGGTTCACCAAAAACAAAAATAAGTCAACCAATTTGCAAAATTGGTTGACCAAAAATAGTTTTTGCCCAATCTTGGGGCTAATCATACGGGCAATGATCCGTTGAACAGAGGGGATACAGCCATGTCATTTGAACCCGCCACTGGGGCCCCGCGATGAAAAATTTATTTGAAATGATGTTGCGCGTAGTTATCGTCACCATTTTTTCCATACTTCTGGTATGCGTAACTTGGCAGGTGATTACCCGTTATGCGCTGGGGGTGCCTAGCATTGTGACTGATGAACTGGCCCGTTTCCTGTTCATGTGGCTGGCGCTGATTGGCGGGGCCTATACATATGGAATGCGGCGGCATTTAGCGATTGATCTGCTGACGCAGAATTTGACTGGGCGGCGCAAGTTGATGTCAGAAGCCGTGGTCACCCTTATTGTGGCGTTGTTTGCGGGTATCGTCATGGTGCGTGGAGGCGGCGAACTGGTCATGCGGACCTTGGCCAGTGGGCAGGTTACGCCATCATTGCGTTTGCCCATGGGATATATTTACGGCGCGATCCCGTTTTCGGGCGTGATTATTTTGTTTTATTGCGGTGTGTTCGGATACGAACTCGCCAATGGGCGGATGCCGAAGGCGGCCGATGCTGCTGCCGTTGGCGGACCACTAGATTAGGGGGCGGTTATGACAAGCGCTGTATTACTTCTTTTTGGCTCATTTGGGTTCCTGATGGTTCTGGGCGTGCCGATCGCATTTTCAATTGGATCGGCGGCAGCAATCACCTTTTTGTTGTTCATGAGCTTTGATCAGTCGATGTTTATTGTAGCCCAGCAGATGGCTTCGGGGTTGGACAGTTTCACCTTGCTGGCAATTCCGTTTTTCATTCTTGCCGGGAACATAATGAACCAGGGCGGCATCGCGATGCGCCTGATTTCATTTGCCAAGGTTCTGGGTGGTCAGCTGCCCGGCTCGCTTGCCCATTGCAACATATTGGCCAACATGATGTTCGGTTCAATTTCCGGGTCGGCGGTGGCCTCGGCAGCGGCTGTCGGTGGTGTGATGGCCCCGTTACAAAAGAAAGAAGGCTATGATCCGGCGTTCTCTGCTGCGGTCAACATTGCCTCTAGCCCGACGGGGTTGCTTATTCCGCCAAGTGCGACACTTATCGTCTATTCACTGATCACTGGCGGCACGTCGATCGCGGCATTGTTTGTGGCTGGATACGTGCCGGGCATTCTGATGGGGCTGGGGCTGATGATCGTGGCTGGCATTATCGCGAAACGAAGGGGATACCCGGTGTCCAGCCGTCCGCCGATGCGAGAGGTTCTAATCGCGGCGCGTGATGCGGGCCCGCCGCTGGGTCTGATCATCGTTGTTATGGGCGGCATTATTGGTGGCGTGTTTACCGCCACCGAAGCTTCTGCCGCAGCGGTCGTTTATACACTGTTTCTGGCACTGGTTTGCTATCGTGAAATCGGCGTGCGCGACCTGCCCAAAATTGTGTTGGATTCTGCGGTGACGACGTCCATCGTTTTGCTGATGATCGGGGCATCGATTGCGATGTCACGCGCCATGGCGTTTGGTGATATTCCCTATGCAATCTCTGACTTCATGTTGGGGCTGTCGGAGAACCCGATTCTGATCCTTTTAGCGATCAATATTGCCTTGCTGATTGTGGGAACCTTCATGGATATGACGCCCGCCTTGTTGATCTTCACGCCGATATTTTTGCCGGTGGTTGGGGATCTTGGCATGGACCCGGTGCATTTTGGCATCGTGATGACGTTCAACCTTTGTATCGGCATTTGCACACCGCCGGTTGGCTCGGCGTTGTTTGTCGGCTGTTCCGTCGGGGGCACTACAATCGGTCAGGTTATCCGGCCGTTGCTGCCCTTTTACGGGGTGTTGGTTGTGCTGCTGCTGGTGGTCACCTATGTGCCCGCCCTTAGCCTGACATTGCCGCGCCTGTTACTGGGATATTGAACCAATGAAGGCGCTTAAAGACTGGGGGGATCCAATCCGTGACGGGGCTGTGGTGCGCTTTGCGGTCGATGGGCAACATCAGATGTCGATTGCGGTACTGGAACATGATCTGATCCGGGTCAGCCTGCAAAAAACAGGCAACTGGCGGCAGGGCCGAAGTTGGAGCGTTGCGCCGGATGGTGACGTGCCATGGAACGGCAGGGCACGGGCCGATACCGATGGGTTTAGCTGCCCGGATTTCCGGTTTGATCCGGCACCGGAAAGGATTGTTATCAAGACCGCAGCCCTGCGCCTGACGGTGAAGCACCCGCTGCAATTCGAATGGGCCGCGTGGATCGATGGTGACTGGCGCGTGTTTGCACAAGATCGCCGGACCGGCGCTGTGCAACTTGGTGTTCGCAACCATGCCCATGCGCACTTTCTGCACCGATTTGATGGTGACCGCGTGTTCGGTCTAGGTGAAAAAACCGGCCCGCTTGAGCGTAGCGGCAAGCGGTTTGAAATGCGCAATCTTGACGCGATGGGCTATGACGCTCAAAACACCGACCCGCTCTATAAACATATCCCATTCACCCTGACCCGAACGGGTGCGGCGGGGTGCTACAGTCTGTTCTATGACAACTTGGCAACCGCCTGGTTTGACCTGGGAAATGAGCTGGATAACTATCATCTGCCCTACCGTTCTTATCGGGCCGCAGACGGTGATCTGGACTATTACATGCGTTGGTCGCCCGACATGCTGGGGCTGGTGCGGGGGCAGGCGCATCTGACGGGAGGCACGGCATTTGCGCCCCGCTGGAGCCTTGGGTATTCCGGTTCAACCATGGCCTATACCGATGCAGAAAACGCACAGGATCAACTGGCCGGGTTTGTCGATGAAATCGCTGCCCATGACATTCCCTGCGACAGCTTTCAGTTGTCGTCTGGTTACAGCTCGATTGGATCCAAGCGCTATGTATTCACCTGGAACCGGGAAAAGCTGCCTGACCCAAAGGCCATGGTGCGCAATTTCACTGATGCGGGATTGCACCTGATCGCCAATATCAAACCCTGCCTGCTACAGGACCACCCGCTTTATCAACAGGCAGAGCTGGCCGGCCTGTTTGTTCGCGACAGTGAAACCGGCGCGCCAGAGCGTTCGGTTTTCTGGGATGATGAAGGCTCACATCTGGACTTTACTAATCCTGAAACCGTTGCGTGGTGGCAAAAGAACCTGACGTCCCAATTGCTTGACTATGGCATCGAATGCACTTGGAACGACAATAACGAATATGAGGTTTGGGACCATCACGCCCAATGCGCGGGGTTCGGAAACCCGATTGATGTCGGTTTGATCCGCCCGTTGCAGCCGCTGTTGATGACCCGCGCCTCCTATGAGGCGCAGATCAATCACTTGCCGAACAAACGGCCGTTTCTGATTACCCGGTCAGCGGCCCCCGGTAGCCAGCGCTATGCGCAAACCTGGACCGGCGACAACCGCACCAACTGGGAAACACTGCGCTGGAATATCCGCATGGGGCTGGGGCTGAGCCTGTCTGGTTTTTTCAATATTGGGCATGATGTCGGCGGCTTTGCCGGGCCGCGCCCCGGGCCTGAACTGTTTCTGCGCTGGGTTCAGAATGGCATTTTCCATCCCCGTTTTACCATCCATTCATGGAATGACGACGGTAGTGTCAACGAGCCTTGGATGTATGATGAGGTGCTGGACGATGTGCGGGGCGCGATCCGGTTGCGCTATCGATTGCTGCCGTATCTTTATACGCTGCTATGGCAGGCCTCAACGCAGAATGAACCGATGTTGCGCCCGACTTTCCTGGACCATCCCGATGATGACACCTGTTGGGAAGATACCGATGATTTCATGCTGGGGCGGGATATTCTGGTGGCCACAGTTGTGGAGCCCGGCGCCCGTTCACGCCGTGTGTATCTGCCGCAAAACACCGCTGGTTGGTGGGATTTCCGGGCAGGTGTCTGGCATGCTGGTGGGCAGCACATTGACGTGCCGGTCGATCAGGGGACGATCCCGATGTTTGTGCGTGCCGGTGCGGTTATTGCGATGGTGCGCGGCGCAAACCGGGCCGATAACAGCGCGGCGAAAGGGCTGGATTTGGCGGTGTTTCCACAGCCCGCCAGCTGCTCTGGCGTCAGCGCCGATACCAGCGAAAGTGTTATGTTTGAGGATGATGGTGAAAGTCGCGACAGCAGCCAATGCGTCAGTACCTTTTCATTGCGCAATTCGGCAGATGAGATGGGACTGAAAATCGCTCGAACCGGTGCCCGCGCGCCGCAATTTAGGCGCGCACGCATCCTGTTGCCTCAGGGCGAGACACGGGCGCTGACCATGGCCGGAAATGCAGTAGTTCACGGCAGCGAAATAACCTTGGAGGACCAATAATGCGAGCCGAGTTGGCGCAAGCGGGCTATGACCGGGCTGCCTTGCGGCCCCGTATTCTGCACTTGGGGTTCGGGGCGTTCGCGCGGGCGCATCTGATGGTCTATCTGGACAGTGGTCTTGCGGTTGAAGGTGGCGACTGGGGGGTCGTCGCGGTGCGCCTGAACACTGGTGCCGAGGCATTGACGGCGCTGGATTCTGCTGCCGGGCAATATCATGTGCTCCAAGCCGATAATACGCGTCTGACTATACGTAAAATCGGTGCGGTGATCGCCACCTGCCATCCGGGGCGCGACGGGATCGGCGCGCTACTTGCCCGCTTTGCTGACCCCGATTTGTCACTGGTCACGCTGACGATCACTGAAAAAGGATACTGCGTCGGGGATGGCCGCCTGAACATGGATCATGCCGGTATCAAAGCCGATTTGGAAACACCGGATACCCCCGGCACCGCGATTGGCGTTCTGGTTCGTGGCCTGGCTGCGCGCCTGCGCGCCGGGCTTGGCGGTATTACGATCCTGTCTTGTGACAATCTGCCGGAAAACGGCCACCTGATCCGGGCTGCTGTCACGGATTTTGCCCGCTCCTGTGATCCGGACCTTGCCGTATGGATCGAACAACATGTGACTTTCCCCGGCTCGATGGTCGACCGGATCGTGCCGGCAATGACGCCCGAGGGGCATGCGCTGATTTCGGACGCGCTTGGCGCACCGGACCCCAACGCCATTGTTTGTGAACCCTTTCGCCAATGGGTAATCGAGGATGATTTTGCCGCCGGAACCCCGCCTTTTGCCGCCGGTGGTGCGCAATTGGTGCAGGATGTGCGCCCATTTGAGGAAATGAAGCTGCGGATGTTGAACGGCGCGCATAGTTTTCTTGCCTGTCTTGGTGCGCTTGCGGGGCAGGACACGATCGCGGACTGCATGGATCAGCCGGTGCTGAAACGTGCCGCCCATGGGTTGATGATGGGCGAACAGGTGCCGACTTTATCCAGCTTACCGGGGGTGGATCTGGCCGGGTATGCCGACGCGCTGATTGCCCGGTTCCAAAATCGCCGGCTGAACCACCGTACAACCCAAATCGCCACCGATGGCAGTCAGAAAATACCGCAACGGATACTGGCCCCGATCACCTGGCATCTACGGCACGGCAGCGATTTTCCCCTGCTGGCTTTGGGCGTGGCGGGCTGGATGCTCTATGCTGGTGGCGCGGATGAGGCCGGCAATGATCTGCCATTGAATGATCCGCTGGCTGAAACATTGCGGATGGCGGCCCGGTCTGACGATCCCGTGGCTGCTTTTTTGGCGATCCGGGCGGTGTTCCCTGCGCCGCTTGCGATGGATCCCATATTTGAAACGACCCTGCGCGACGCCTATGAGCGGCTGTCAAAACAGGGGGTCATAGCCGTATTATCAGGAATGGATGCGCGACAATGAGCAATTTTTTGGGTCCGGATTTCCTGCTCGATACTGCGCCCGCACGGCGATTGTATCACGACGTGGCGGCCGACTTGCCTATCATTGATTATCACAACCACCTGCCACCGCAGGAGATTGCGACAGATCACCGTTGGGACAATCCAGGCGAACTCTGGCTTGGTCATGACCATTATAAATGGCGCGTAATGCGCTGGGTCGGTATCGATGAACATCTGATCACTGGCGAAGCCCCCTGGCGCGCGAAATTTGACGCTTTTGCCAGCGCGATGCCGCAGATGATCGGCAATCCCGTGTATCACTGGAGCCATCTGGAACTGTGGCGCTATTTCGGGCTGGAAGGAACGGTGCTGAATGGCGATACCGCTGAGACCTGTTGGAATGCGGCAGCCGACGCGTTGCCTGCGGCGGGCTTCAGCGCCCGCGGTCTGCTGAAACGTATGAAGGTTGAACTGGTCGGGACAACCGATGATCCACTGGACAGTCTGGAACATCACGCCGCATTTTCCGGCCAGGGCGATTTGCGCATGGTGCCCAGTTTCCGCCCGGACCGCGCGATCAAAATCGAAGACGCTGGCTTTGCCGATTATATCCAGGCGCTTGCCGAACTGACCCATCCAATCCAAAATTTTGACGATCTGGTGGCGGCGCTTTGTGTGCGGCTGGATCATTTTGTGGCCCATGGCTGCCGTGCTTCTGATCACGGGATTGACCGGCTTGACGTCGGTGCCGAATTGTCCGCGACGGCATTGGACAGCGCCATAAAAACCCGCATGGCCGGCGGGGTGATCGACCCCGAAATCGCTGCCGGTTTCCGTGCAGCGTTGCTGGTTGCGCTGGGGCGAGCCTACGCTGCGCGCGGGCTGGTCATGCAGTTGCACATGAACGTGATGCGCAATACCCGCACCCGGCTTTTGCAGACAAACGGGCGCGATGCGGGGGGTGATTCAATTCGTGACGCAGCACTGGCCGAACCGCTGAATACCTTGCTTGACCGGATGGATCGTAGCGATGAACTTCCACGCACCATCCTTTATGGGCTTGATCCTTCATGCAATCCGGTGCTGGTCACGACGGCTGGGAATTTTCAGGATGGCAGCATCGCGGGAAAGGTTCAGGCCGGAACTGCTTGGTGGTTCAACGATCAGTTGGACGGCATGGAGGCGCAGATGACAACGCTGGCGCAAATGGGGCTGATTTCCACATTTCCGGGAATGCTGACTGACAGCCGCTCGTTTCTATCGTTTCCGCGTCACGAATATTTCAGGCGCCTGTTGTGTCGTCTGGTCGGCCGCTGGCAGGTAGAAGGAGCAGTCCCCGCAGATGAGGTTTTGCTGAACGGTCTGGTGGCTGACATCTGTTATCACAACGCAAAACGGATGTTTGTCGAATGAGTAATCAGCGCCTGTTTATCTCAATTGGTGAATGCATGGTCGAAATGGCCCCACAGGATGACGGGGCGTTTCGCATGGGCTTTGCAGGGGATACGCTGAACACCGCCTGGTACGCGCGCCGCGGCCTGCCCGACAATTGGGACGTGTCATTTTTTACCGATTTGGGGCAGGATAGTGCATCAAAAGACATGATGCGTTTTCTGAATGAAGCCGGAATTGGCACCAGTTTTATCCGGTGTCACAGTGATCGACGTCCGGGCCTGTATCTGATTGGCGAAAAGGACGGTGACCGGGTGTTTACCTATTGGCGCGACAGTTCTGCTGCACGGCGTCTGGCTGATGATGGCGCGCGCCTAAGTGCTGCCCTTGGCCGTGCTGACGCGGTGTTCTTGTCGGGGATTACCCTGGCAATCTTGTCATCCACTGCGCGCAGCCGACTGTTTTCAGCCCTGTCCAAAATCCGCGCCCCGATCCTGTTTGACCCCAATGTCCGCCCGGTTCTGTGGGAAAACCCGGCGACGTGTCGGGACGCAGTGATGCAGGCCGCCGCGCTGTCCCACACAGTTCTACCCAGCTTTGACGATGACGCGGCCCTGTTTGGCGACGCCACCCCCAAGGTGACCGTGGACCGGTATCGAAAATCCGGTGCCACAGAGATCGTGGTGAAGAACGGCACGGGCAATACTTTGGTCGCACACGGGAAAGACGTGTTTTCTTTTGCGGTTCCTGCTGCTGGTCGCGTGGTGGACACCACGGGCGCTGGGGATGCATTTAACGGCTGCTACATTGCCGCCCGGCTTTGCGGGCGATCAGTTCTGCAAGCGATTGAAGACGCCCAAGCTACCGCCGCCAAGGTTGTTTGCCATCAAGGTGCCTTGATGCACTGACAGAAACCCGGGCCGGGCCGGGCCGACTATGCTTTTCCGGCTGAAAATTTCCGCCGGGCGGGCAAAGGGCCAGTATAGTACCGCGGCGTCGACGGCAAATTGAATTGCCGCTAGTTTTTGAGGCGCCTTTCCGGTTCGGTTTTTACTGCCTTTCGAAGTAGACCGGTGACAGCATGCCGTTTCTGTCCGTCGTCAGGGTTTTTGGACCTGTCACGCTTTGGTTCCGCCCTTTTGATAGCATATTATGCAACAAAGGAGATGGATTATCGGAGGAACAAGGACGGACGAATTTCGCAAAGATGCAGTGCGCATAGCGCTGACCAGTGGACTGACACGCAAGCAGGTAGCCTCTGATTTGGGTGTTGGTATGTCGACGCTGAATAAATGGATCACGACGCATCGAGACTTGGATGTGGTGTCGAAAGAGGATCAAGGGCTTGCCCGCGAGAATGATCGGCTTCGGCGCGAGAATTGCATTCTTAAGGAGGAGCGGGACATCCTAAAAAAGCAACACAGTTCTTCGCGGGCCTAAGGCAATAAGATTTAGGTTTATTGAAGAACACAGAGCCAGCTTTCCGGCTAATCGTCTTTGTGACGTCATGGGAGTTAGTTAGCGCGGTTTGCGGGCGTGCCGCAGTCGCCCAGCCAGCCGAAGGCAGCGCACCGATATGGTCATGTTGGCACACATAAAGGAGCAATCACGTCTCAGTTTAAACAGTTATGGCAGGCCACGAATGACCGAAGAACTGAAGGAACTTGGCCTAGAGGTTGGGCACCGTCGTGTAGGCCGTTTGATGCCCCAAAACAACATCTCGGTGATTAGAACCCGTAAACATAAAGTAACCACGGACAGCAATCACAAGTTCAACATTGCACCGAACCTGTTGAACCGGAACTTTTCGGCTGATCAGGCCAATCAGAAATGGGTGGTGGATATCAGCTATATCTGGACTCGTGAGGGGTGGCTGTATTTAGCGGTTGTTCTGGATTTGCATTCACGCCGCGTTATTGGCTGGGCTGTCAGGAACAGAATGAAACGCGATTTGGCGATCCGGGCACTGAACATGGCTATTGCCCTGCGCAGGCCACCCAAGGGCTGCATTCATCATTCGGATCGCGGCAGCCAATATTGTTCGCGCGACTATCAGAAAATCCTGCGTCAGCATGACTTTGAAATATCTATGAGCGGCAAAGGAAATTGCTACGATAATGCAGCCATGGAAACCTTCTTTAAAACCATCAAGGCGGAGCTAATCTGGCGGCATTCCTGGCCAACACGCCGAGCGGCTGAGATCGCTATCTTCGAGTACATTAATCGCTTCTATAACCCGCGCCGAAAACAATCAGCACTGGGCAGGTCAAAGTCCCTTGGCTTTTGAAAGAATCGCCGCTTAAACGAGTTTATGGGGCGGAACCAAAGCGTGACAGGTCCTAGTTGGTTCTGCTTCAAACACGTAAAAATTCTGTATCCAGAATGCTATCTATCATTACTAAACGATAGATACGCGAAAGATACGCGAATCTGTCAACTATTTATACCGCCAGTAATCAGGTCGCTGAGTTTTGGAACAAATTTTCAGGCAATGGCGCGATCGCGCAGTTCGGCCGTGTCGCGAGCGGGGCAGAAAATTGAATGAAGGGTAGTCGTCAGGCCGTGGTCGCTCAATCTTGGTCGGGTGGGAAATTGGCTTGTCCGCTGTCTAGAGTAAGGATTGATGCCTCAACAAATCTCTCAAGTTGTTTGGCGTAGGCCATTGGCGTTATGCCACGCCTTCGCCACTTGCCGCGCTTTACATACCAATCTTGCAACATGGGTTTGATAAGTGCTGCACAAAAATCCGGATCGTCTGTCGTGAAAATACCAAGGCTGCATCCCTGGCGCAGAGTGCCCGCGAAAATCTGTTCAGTTGTCGCTTCGCTTTTTATGGCTCGCTTTTTAGTGGCGGCTGGGAAAGATTTTGCCTCCATGTAAACAAACAGGAACCATTCCTGCATCGCTTCGGTCAGAAAGATATGCATTTTGATCAGCCAGCTAAGATGTCTGTGCGGATTTTGTTTCACCTCTGGCGGAGGTGAGGCCAATAGCGTCGTCACGGATGCCAGCACTTCGTCAAGAATCATGTCCAGAATTTGGTCCTTGCTGTCAATATAGGCGTAAAGACCACCGATACTCAGCCCACTTTCCTTGGCAAGTGACTGCATCGACATTGCGTGGAATCCGGTCCGGTTCGACAGGCGCAAGACCGCCGAGATTATTCGTTCGAGGTTTTTGGCGGCTACCTGCGGTTTTTTGACTTTAATCGTGGCAGCGTGACGCTCTGCAATTCTTTTGCACCGCCCTATGCTGCTGAAATCACCGAAATCGTGCAATATCTTTGGAATAGACAAAGGCGACCTTTTTTTTAACCAACAATTCTGACCCTAATATTCGCTCTGCCCGGGCTGTCAAATAATTATTCTGCTTTTGGGGGCTCGAATGAATTGCCAAGTTGGCTTTCAAATGGTAACAAAATTAAAATGAACGTTCGTTCGGTTTTTAGCGTCCGATGCGGCATCTTAAGCGAAAAAGCCGTTGGATGTTACCTGTCCCGGGCAAGAGCGGCGCTACATGAAACTATCTTTGTGAGGCCCCCATGGACTTTTCTATCCCTTCTGAACTTGAAGACCTGCGCCAAAGGATTGCGGGTTTTGTCGACACGGAAATTCTACCTGTCGAGGCCGATCGTTCTGCCTATGACGAGCATGGCAATATCAACGACGCCGCGCTGGCCATTCTGCGCAAAAAGGCGCAGGCGCAGGGGCTTTGGTGCCTTCAGCTAAAACCCGAAACTGGCGGTGGCGGGTTGAATAAGATG
>JAHRVC010000242.1 GCA_019090885.1 Marinosulfonomonas sp. | reverse complement strand
AAGAGCTGGAGAGCCTGAAAACCCATTTTCCGGGAATTGAGCGCGCCCGCTTCTGGATGACGTTTGGCGATGCCTACATTAACCATGTCACCGTGCTGCAAAATGTCGGCATGACCTCGATTGCGCCGGTGATGCACGAGGGCGTGGAAATTGTCCCGCTGCAATTCCTTAAAACCCTGCTGCCTGATCCGTCCGATCTTGGCGCGCTGACCAAGGGCAAGACTTGCATTGGCGACATCGTGACGGGCGACAAAGACGGGGTGCAAAAGACCTATTACATCTACAATATTTGCGACCATGAGGAATGTTACGCCGAGGTGGGCAGCCAGGCGGTTTCCTATACCACCGGGGTGCCCGCGATGATCGGTGCGGCGATGGTTTTGCAAGGGCTGTGGCGTGCGCCGGGCGTGTGGAACATGGAACAGCTTGATCCCGATCCGTTCATGGAAATGCTCAATTCGCAAGGCTTGCCATGGGTGGTGCAGGAGCTTGACGCGCCGGTGGCGTTTTAGGGAATGAGCGGGTTGATGCAAACACAGGCGGGCGCGGCGGGGGCATTTTCCGATCTTGATCTTTCGCGCGTTCCCAGCCCGTGCTTCGTGGTTGATGAGGTGGCAGTTGAGCGTAATCTGGCGATCCTAAAGGACGTTGCCGATCAATCGGGGGCGCATGTTTTGCTGGCCCTAAAAGCATTTTCGATGTTCGCGCTAGCGCCGCTGATCCGGCGTTATCTGCCCGGCTGCTGCGCGTCCGGCCTGTATGAGGCGCGGTTGGCACGGCGGGAATTTGGCGGCGAAGTGGTGACATATTCCGCGGCCTTCAAACCCGGTGATATCGACGAAGTTATTGCCCTGTCAGATCATGTGATTTTCAACTCTCCTGCCCAAAAAGACCGGTTCTTGCCAAACGTCAAAGCCGCGTCGCACCCGGTTCAGGTCGGGTTGCGGATTAACCCGGAATTCTCGCAAGCGCCGGTGCCAAAATACGACCCCTGCGCGCCGCATTCGCGATTGGGAACACCGATTTCTCAACTGACGCCTGAAGCCCTGTCAGGGGTCGATGGCCTGCATTTTCATACGCTCTGCGAGCAGGGTTTTGCGCCGCTTGCCCGCACTTGGGCCGCGGTTGAGGATCAGATCACGCCCTACCTAAGTGGTTTGAAATGGCTTAATTTCGGCGGTGGTCACCATATCACCCGCACCGATTATGACAGGGTGGCGCTGGTTGCCTTCATCAAGGATTTGCGCGCCCGCACCGGGCTGGAAATTCACCTTGAGCCGGGCGAAGCGGTGGCGCTGGACACAGGGATTTTGGTGGGCGAGGTGCTTGATTTACCCCATAACGGAATGAACCTTGCGATCACCGACATTTCGGCCACCTGCCACATGCCCGATGTGATCGAGGCACCCTATCGACCCGCTTTGATGGGGCAGGCGGACGCAGGCACCCTATATCGGCTTGGCGGCCCGTCCTGTCTGGCGGGGGATGTGATCGGTGACTACCATATCGCGCCTGATCTGAAAATCGGCCAACGCATCGCCTTCCTCGATCAGGCGCATTATTCGATGGTTAAAACCAATACGTTCAACGGCGTCGCCCTGCCAGCGATTGCACTGTGGAATTCCCAAACCGACGCGCTGAAAATGATCCGCGAATTTTCCTACGATGATTTTGCCAACAGGTTGTCCTGAATGAACGATTTTCTGCAAAGCGAGCTGAGCGACAGTGAACAGGGCGAGGGGGGCTTGTTTCACGTCATCCCGGTGCCACTGGAACGCACGGTGTCATATGGGGCAGGAACCGCCGCCGGGCCTGCGGCGATCCTGAGCGCAAGTAATGAATTGGAGCGGCTTTGCAACGGGGCCGAACCCTGCACACGCGGTATATTCACCGGACCGCCGGTCGACTGCACCGGCCCCTTGCCCAATGTGATGGAACGTATCGCGCGGGCCACAGGTGGGGCCGTCAACGCCGGACAAATCCCGGTCACGCTGGGGGGCGAGCATTCGTTAACCTTCGGTGCTGTGACGGGCGTTATGGCTGCCTTGGGCAAGCCGGTCGGCATCGTGCAAATCGACGCGCACGCCGATCTGCGGGTGGCCTATCAGGGCGAAGAACACTCGCACGCTTCGGTGATGCATCTGCTGTGCGAGCGCGGCGTGCGTCTGGCGCAATTCGGGGTGAGGGCACTGTGTCAGCAAGAGGTTGAAAGCCGCGCGCGCAACAACGTTTTCCACGTTGACGCCGAAGAATTGGTGACCGGAAATATAATGGCCGTCGATCTGCCGCACGACTTCCCCGAGCACGTGTATGTGTCCTTCGATGTGGACGGCCTTGACCCCTCGATCATGCCAGCAACGGGCACGCCGGTTCCGGGGGGCTTGGGCTATTATCAGGCGTTGCATCTGGTTGAACACGCGCTAAAGGGGCGCAAATGCGTCGGTCTGGATGTTGTGGAACTGGCGCCCAATGGCAACCGGGCATGGGATTTTACCGCAGCGCAGATTGCCTATCGGCTGATGGGCGCGGCCTGCGGGATCTGATCGGGCATTTGAGCGCCGCTATCGTACCCTATCTATGCGAACCCGCCGGTTAGTGAGCGAATTTTTTGGCGCCAACGACGCAGGCAACAACGGCAAGGCTGACTGCAATCATTGGCCAGCTTACCTTTTCACCCAGCAATGTCGCAGCCAACACTAACCCCATGAGCGGTTGCAAAAGCTGAAGCTGGCTGACGGCAGCAATCCCGCCTTGGGCCAATCCGCGATACCAGAAAACGAAGCCGATCAGCATGCTGAAGGACGACACATAGCCTAGCGCAAACCATGAGGGCAGGCTGACATCTGAAAATGTTGGGGGCATTCTAAGGAACGTAAATGCCGCCATAATCGGCAGCGACAACACCAGCGCCCAGCAAATCACCTGCCACCCGCCAAGGCTGCGCGACAGTTTTGCCCCCTCTGCGTAGCCCAGCCCGCATACAACAATGGCAGCAAACATCAGAATATCGCCCGCCCAAGAAGCGGAAATATCCTGGCTTAGGGCGAACCCCGCGACGAGGCCGCTGCCCGCAACGGAAAACAGCCAAAAGGTCGGTTGCGGGCTTTCCCCTGCACGAAAAACCCCGAAAAGCGCCGTAGAAAGTGGTAAAAGGCCGATAAATATAATCGAATGCGCCGATGTGATATGTTGCAGTGCCATTGCCGTTAGCAGTGGGAATCCTACAACGACGCCAAATGCCACAATGATTAGCGATAAGATGTCGCCGCGGTCGGGTTTTTTTTGGCGAAAAAACATCAATAGGATCGCCGCCAGCAAGCCCGCGATTGCAGCGCGGGCGACGGTAAGAAACACCGGATCAAAACCTGAAACCGCAACACGAGTTGCGGGCAACGAGGCGCTGAAAATTACGACGCCGATAAACCCATTTATCCACCCGCTTTTGTTCTGGTTCATCAGACAACTCCTTTTGGGGCATGTCTGAATGGGTGGGGCCGGATTTGATAGGGACAAACCAGTATGATTAGAATAAACTGTACTGGTATAATCAGAAGTACAGGTGCCATGCAAAACATAGATAAAACAGCACAAACAACGCTCGTCGAGCAGGTTATGGCATCCGTCCGAAACCAAATCGCGAGCCGGCAGATAGCGTCGGGGGCCAAGTTGCCGTCGATCCGTGCGCTCTCGCAAAAACTGGGGGTCTCCAAATCTACGGTGGTGGATGCTTATGACCGCCTTGTTGCCGAGGGGGCTATCCAGTCGCGCCGTGGGTCGGGTTTTTTTGTGTCAGGGCATTTGCCGCCGTTGTCATTGGCCAACATCGGGCCGTCGCTCCAAAGTGAGATTGACCCGCTTCGCCTCACCAGACAATCGCTGGCTGAAAATGGCAGCTTTTTTAAACCCGGCTGCGGGTGGCTTCCGGCCTCTTGGATGCCAGAGGATGATATTCGGCGCGCTTTGCGGTCATTGGCGCGCGCCAGCACAGACAGCCTGTCCGACTACGGCACCCCACAGGGTTTGCCGGCGTTGCGCCACTTGTTAACCCGGCGTTTTGCAGAGCAAGGCGTCCAAGCATCGCCAAATCAGGTTATGCTGACAGAATCCGGCACACAGGCGCTTGATCTGGTTTGCCGGTTCTTTTTGGAGCCGGGTGATACGGTTTTGGTGGATGACCCGTGCTATTTTAACTTTCACGCGCTGCTAAAGGCACATCGTGTCAATGTTGTAAGCACTCCCTATACCGCTACGGGGCCGGATTTGAAGCTGTTTGAGCAAACCTTGGTCGAACATGCACCGCGCCTATATATAACCAATTCGGCCGTACATAACCCGACCGGTGCAATGCTTTCACCACTTGCTGCGCACCGTGTTCTGCGTCTTGCCGAACAGCATGACTTGCTCATTGTTGAAGATGATATCTTCGCAGACTTTGAACATCAGGCCGCGCCGAGACTGGCTGCATTTGATGGCCTGCAGCGTGTAATCCATATTGGCAGTTTTTCCAAAACTCTGTCGGCGTCCATTCGATGCGGTTATATCGCCGCGAGACAGGACTGGGTTGACGAAATCGTGGACCTGAAACTTGCAACATCCTTTGGTGGCGGCGCTTTTTCTGCGGAACTGACGCTACATTTGTTGCAATCGGGTGCGTATCGAAAACACGTGGGCGGGCTGCGCACGCGCCTTGCGGGCGCGATGGGGACGGTCAGCGCGAACCTGAAAGCCATTGGTCTTAAGCCATGGATCCAACCGAATGCCGGGATGTTCCTTTGGTGCGAGTTACCCAAGGGATTGGATTCGGTCAAAGTGGCGCAATCGGCCTATGAATGCGGCATCGTTCTTGCGCCAGGAAATGCGTTCAGTCATTCACAAACGGCCGCAAGTTTCCTGCGTTTCAATGTAGCACAGACACTGGATCCGAAGATCATTTCGGGGCTGGAGCGGCTGATGAACCAGATGGGTGATCGGTAAGGAGTGATTTTAAAGGAGTTGGCGCAATTCAAGTGCCGGGGTTTGGTCAGGCGCGCGATTGTGTAGCGCATAAAATCTATGCGGCTGGCAAATGCCAAACGCAACCTGTCTGATCAAGTTTTAATATTGGCTCCGGCGGTAGGGGTCGAACCTACGACAAATTGATTAACAGTTATAAATCTATAGTTTTACAGGCTTTCATTTGGTTTCACATAGTTTCAGTAACGCACTGTTTATGCTTTCATATTTGCTTTTTCACCGGATTGCCTATCTATCTGTTTCAGAGTGCGGTGGCGACTCGGTGGCGATTCCACCGTCAAATCGCCACCGGCAACCGGGAGAACGCAATGCCTGTTATCAAAATCGCCCGTCGCACAGTTGCGGCAATTGAGATACCGAAAAAGCCGGTTGTCTATTATGACGATTCCCTCAAGGGATTTGGGTTCCTCGTGCGCCCCTCCGGATCGCGCTCATGGATACTGGAATATCGACCCGGGGCCGGTGGGCGAGGGATAGCTAAAAAGCGCGTCGTGCTGGGTAATCCTGAGGCTGTCACTCCGGAGCAGGCCCGGGCGATGGCCAAAGACATGCTGGCCAAGGTTCGCCTCGGGGCGGACCCTGCAGCTGAAAGAGCAGAAGCAAGAGCCGCAGATACCGTGGCCGAGATCGCAGGAGAATGGCTTTCTCGCCATGTTGAACCCAAACGCAAGGCCGCGACGGCTAAGCTGTATCACGGCGTTCTGAACACACATATTCTACCCGCTATCGGCTCTAGGAAGGCAGTGACTCTTACCAGAAGCGATGTGGCGAAACTCCACAGCGCCATTGCCCGAAAGTCCACTGGTCCGAAGAAACCGGACGCGAAACGGACCGCTGCCAAGAAGACGAGAGGTGGCCCGATCATTGCCAACCGGGCGCTTGCAGTGATCAAGGCGATGTTCTCTTGGACGATTGACTTAGGCTTGCTGCCGGACGGAACGCCGAACCCAGCCTCGGGCGTAGAAGCCTTCCAAGAAAAGGGCCGTGAACGGTTTCTTTCCTCGGTTGAAATGCAGCAACTCGGAAACGCACTTCGGATGGCTGAAACAGAGGGCTTGCCGTGGCAAGTTAAGTTGGATGGCCCCGCTGCAAAGCATCTCCCTGCAGCCGAAAAGCGTAAGATTCACTTTGATGTTCATTCGGTTGCAGCTATTCGGTTGTTGTTGCTGACTGGTGCTCGGGTGCGTGAGATACTTGATCTGGAATGGCAGCATGTAGATTTTGAGCGCGGGATGCTACGGCTCCCAGACTCGAAGACGGGCGCAAAGGTGATTGTTCTCGGCGCGGCCGCGCTGACGGTGCTCGACGGGTTGCCTCGGGCCGGACGCTACGTCATTGCGTCCAGTTCGGCAGGGACAGTAAACGAGAAGCCACGGGCCGACATTAATCGCCTTTGGCGCGCGGTTTGTCGTGAAGCAGAAATTGAGGGAACCCGTCTGCATGATCTGCGTCATTCCAATGCTGCCGTGGGGGCCGGTGCCGGGTTGTCTCTGCACCAGATTGGCGGACTCCTTGGGCACTCTCAGGCCACCACAACGAAGCGGTATGCCCACCTCGCTGTGGACCCGCAACGCCGTGCTGCGGATATGATCGGGGCCGAAATTAGCGTGGCGCTGGGGCTCGAATCCAACGTGGTGAAACTTGATAATGCACAACGGGGGAAGCGGGCATGACCAAAGAAATAGACGATTTGTGGAAGCCTGCTGCCGAGCCGAATCCTGAACTTCTAGCGAGACAGCTCGCTGCTCTGAATGTGTGGCTAGCGCGCCGTGTGCTGACGGTGCGACAGGCCGCCTGCCTCCTAGCCGGGGTTTGCCCTCCGGAGCGCAGGTTGGATAATCGCGATTTTGGTGTATATCTGCCCGGGCTGCAAAAATGGGAACATTCACCCGAGATCGGGCAGAAAATCACAGCGGAAAACATTACAGAAATAGAAACCCTTATTAACGAAACTACGTTGCTTGAGGGAACGACCCCTGTGGATTTTATCAGGCTGGGGGCTAAGCTTGGTCTCAGCCCGCCTTGGATAGATTATGCGCTGCATGATCCTGAGTGCCAAAAATACCTGCCGCTTGGAGCACTTGACGAAAGGCCCGATACCGAGCCTGTCCAGAGGACTCAAAAAGAGATTGCATCATTAGGGGGCAAGGCGAAAAAAGCACGTGATCCCAAACGGAAGAGATTCTTCCCGGTGGTGCACGAGTTGGTGAACATGGGTTTTCAACCGAACGAAATAATCTGTGACTTGATCGACAAATTTGGCGACGAACCGAGCAAAAACCTTCCTTCTGATAGTACCGTGTATAACTGGGTAAACGAGATTAAAGCGGAGGCCAAAAGTGAAAGTACTCAGGATTCTTGAGATTCCAAGTGCTTGCACAAAGAATCTAAGTGCTTGCACTGATTAGGTTTATCTGAAAATCTGTGCTGTAATCTCTGGGTATATCCAAGCTCGGAGACCGACATGCAAAACGAAAATCTGCCTCTCTATGTGAACACAGATCACGCCGCGACGCTTCTTGGCTTGTCGCGTTCGTTCCTTGAAAAGGCTCGCTTCCACCGTGATCCGGATGGTCCACCCTACGTGATTTTTGGCCGCGCCGCTGTGCGCTACCACACACCGACTCTTTTGGAATGGGCGGCCGGTCGCACTGTTGCGTCGCAGTGAATTGTGCGTCGCTTAATGCCGCGATGCAAAACTCCGCCTCGGGGGTTGAGACGGCAAACACAATGATTGATCGCTCCGATTATCAGCCAACTTCATAAAAAAGTGGTCCTGTCGCGGAATTGTGCCGCTCCTTTAACCGCATATTATGCGCAAAAGGAGAACAATTATGGGAACGAAACACACAGCCGAGTTT
>JAHRVC010000241.1 GCA_019090885.1 Marinosulfonomonas sp. | reverse complement strand
TCTGGCCTACTACCGGCTTCGCCCCGGTATCTCGGGCCTGTGGCAAGTCGAATGTCGGAACAATGGCGCGTTTCAGAAACGAATAGATTTTGACGAAACTTACGCCCAGCAGCTGACGTTCCGGTCAGATATGCGCCTTGTCGTCAAAACAATCGCGGTGGTTTTTCGTGCGACTGGAAAATAATCAATCCAAGGGCGCGAAGCTGGCCGAATCTGCCCTTTTCCAACGAGCGCGAAACCCATCCATATCTTTCCCGTCTTTCAGCAAATAACCGATCGGAAGGTAGGGTCGGGCCTCGTCGCCCGAAATCATCCCACCTTGTTTTTCCCGCATTTGGAAATGGTGGGGCAAGAAGTCGTTGGGGTCCGATAGACCCGCAGCGCCAGCCATCTCGGCCAGTGCTTTCATTGTGTTGCGGTGAAAGCGGGCAACCCGCTCGGCCTTGTCCGGGACGACAAGAGCGCGTTGCCGCAAGGCGTCCTGCGTGGCCACGCCAACCGGACACCGATTGGTGTGGCAGGCCTGTGCCTGAATGCAGCCGATGGCGAACATGAACCCGCGTGCCGAATTAACCCAATCCGCCCCAAGCGATAATACCCGAGCAATATCAAAAGACGTAATCAGCTTTCCCGCCGCTCCGATTTTTATCTGATCGCGCAGCCCTGCACCGCGCAATGTATTGTGGACAAATGACAACCCCTCGACCAGCGGCATTCCCACATGGTTGGCAAATTCCAACGGGGCCGCGCCAGTGCCGCCCTCTTTTCCGTCCACGACAATGAAATCGGGCGCAATGCCCGTTTGAAGCATGGCTTTTACAATGCACATAAATTCGCGCCGATGCCCGATACACAGTTTGAACCCAGTTGGCTTGCCGCCCGAAAGATCGCGTAGACGCCCAATGAATTCCATCATCTCGATAGGGGTCGAAAATGCGCTGTGCGAAGCAGGTGACACGCAATCGGCACCCATCGGCACACCGCGTGCTTCGGCAATTTCCGGCGAAATTTTTGACGCAGGCAGCATCCCCCCGTGGCCCGGTTTCGCCCCCTGACTTATTTTCACTTCGACCATCTTAACCTGTGGGTCGGATGCTTGTTTGATAAACCGATCCGGATCGAACGATCCGTCCGAAGCCCGGCAGCCATAATAGCCAGATCCAACTTCATAGATAATATCGCCGCCACCTTCACGGTGATATCTGCTGATGCCGCCTTCGCCGGTGTCATGGGCAAACCCGCCCGCTTTGGCCCCCTTGTTCAAGGCTGATATTGCATTGCCGGACAAAGCCCCAAAGCTCATCGCGGAAATATTATAGAGCGAGGCCGAATAGGGTTGTTTGCAGTCCTTCCCACCAATCATGACACGAAAATCTGAATTGGTGATGTGGACCGGCTGAATTGAATGGGTCAGCCAAGCATAACCGGGGGCATAGACATTTTCACGTGTTCCAAAGGGGCGTTTATCTTCAACACCCTTGGCGCGTTGATAAACAATTGAGCGGTCATCCCGGCTGAACGGTTCTTCGTCCTGGTCACTTTCAATTAGATACTGCCGAATTTCCGGGCGAATGCCTTCAAATAGAAACCGCATGTGCCCCAAGACCGGATAATTCCTAAGGACCGAATGGCTCGGCTGAATGACATCGTAAATGCCAACGACAGCAAGGGCGCTAAATACCAGCAACGGTGCCAGAAACCACTGGCTCCAAACCAGCCCGAGTCCCGATGTTGCTGCAAACACGACAATAGCCCCGAAAATAAAATAACGACCCATCGAGATTCTCCACCTTGGGGATTTGGCCGCGCCGGACCGATTGCTAACTATAAATCGAAGTGGCCACAAACATCTGGAAAACCTGGCACACCGCACATGCGCCCATTGTGCGGGCAATTTTGGGCCAGCACAAATAAATAAGCGGTCAGTTTTACGTTACTGCCAGTGGAATTTTTTGGGTAGGGTCATAGTTGGTGGCCTTGGAGCCGGTCCTTATTCGGTGCGTGACAATCTTATAGACTGCTTGCAATTGAAGTTTCAGGAGAAAACGAATGAGAAAGCTGCAGACACAGGGCGTTCACCATATCACTTTGATTGGGGCTGGCCGTCAGACTTCTATCGATTTTTGGGAAGGCGTGTTGGGCATGCCGTTTGTGTTTGACCAGCCCAATCTGGATGATCCGAATGAAGGACATCTTTATTTTGATCCCGGTGATGGACGGCTGATCACGATATTCACCAATGAGAACCGCAAACCCGACCCGACGCGAACATCGACCGGGATTGGCACCGTGCATCACATCGCATTTTCCGTCAGTCAGGCGACTTTCTGGCAAAGTGTTGAGCGGCTTGATGAGCGCGGTATCAGGCACAGTGGCCCCAAAGATCGCGGGTTCATGGATTCAATTTATTTTCAGGACCCGCTTGGACAGTTAATTGAACTTGCATCCTACCGGTTTGAACCGCCAATGGGATGCAGCCACGCCGATGTGATGATCGAAGCGCACCGAATTCGTGTGGGGCGGGGCGATCACCATATCGACCGGATTCATCTGGCTGATGCGATTGAATTATTGGTCGGACGCCGGCAATCCTCTTTGTCGGATGATCGGGGGCCGAAGAACCCTTATTGATCCGCGGTAAAAGGCGCCGCTGATCGGCTTAAGACTGTTTTTTCGGCAAGGTATTCCTGTCTGGCTGTCGGTTTCATTCGATCAAATGTCGGCCCTGCCTTCCCCATTTGTCGGGCTTTCGGCAATCTGGACCTAGTCAGTATCCAGCAGCGGAGTCCGCGCCATGAAAACCCATGTCAAAGCCCTTGTCGTCGGCGGCGGAGCGGTTGGAACGAGTGTTGCCTATCATCTGGCGCGGGCGGGTTGGGAGGTGATGCTGCTAGAACGGGACGAGTTAACCTCGGGTTCGACATGGCACGCTGCGGGCCTGTTGCCGCTGTTCAACATGGGCTACGCGACCAGCCATATTCACGACTATTCGGTGAATTTCTATAAATCGCTGGAGGCGGAAACAGGTTTGAATGCCGGGTTCGCTGTGGTTGGCAATCTGCGCATGGCGCAAACGCAGGAACGCATGGATGAATACATGCTTTACGCATCCACCGCCGAAACGCTTGGCATTCCCTACGAGTGGCTGACGCCGGACGATATTCGCGACCGCTGGCCGTTGGTGCGAACCGACGACCTTCAGGGCGCAATACTTCATCCAACAGACGGCTATATCAATCCGGCAGATGTCACGCAGGCGATGGCTAAGGGCGCGCGCCAACATGGGTGCGTGATCGAACGAAAATGGCAAGTGGACGGGTATCGCTGGACCGGGTCGGAATGGGTCGTGAGTGTCACCAAGATGATCGAAAAGGGTGGCAATCTGGTGGCGTCGCAGGAAACAGCGGAAATCACTGCAGAACATGTTGTGACGGCGACTGGAAATCATGCGCAACGCACGGCCGGGCTGCTTGGGATCAAAATTCCGGCGATCCCGGTTGAACATCAGTTTGTCGTAACAGAACCCGACCCGGCGCTGGTCGAGTATCGCAATCAGCACGGCGAACACCCGGTGCTGCGCGACGCCGATGCAAAGTGGTACGTGCGTGAAGAACGCGGCGGCTGGATTTTGGGCCCCTACGAACAGGGTGCGCCAGCGCGCTTCAGATACGGGGTTCCCGATAGCTTTCGTGCCGATCTGTTCCCATTGGACCTGGGCCGGATCGAAGAAGAATATATGTCGATGATCCACCGGATACCGTCAACGGAAACGGTGGGTCTGAAAGATGATTTCAACGGCCCGATTTGTTACACACCCGATGGAAACCCGCTGGTTGGGCCTGCCCCGGGCCTGCAAAATATGTGGCTGGCCGAAGGGTTTTCGTTTGGCATAACCGCCGCGGGTGGCACCGGCCACTATCTGGCGCAGATGATGGTTGCGGGCGAGGCCGAAATCGACATGGCGTCGCTTGATCCCAAGCGTTACGGCGACTGGATAACAACCGAATATGCGGTCCGCAAAAACCAAGAGTGTTATTCCCATGTCTTCGTATTGCACCATCCGGACGAGGAACGCCCTGCCGCCCGTCCGCTGCGGACTTCGCCTTCCTATGACCGCCAAAAACGTGCAGGCGCACAATTTGGTCAGGTGAACGGCTGGGAACGCCCGAATTATTATGCGCCAGAGGGGTTTGACGATCACGCCGCGCGCAGTTTTCGCCGGGGCGGGTGGTGGAAATATGCCAAGGAGGAGGCACAGGCGATCCGTAAAACCGCCGGTCTGATAGATGCAACTGCATTTACCAAACATCTGGTGCGTGGGCCGGGTGCCGCGCAGTTTCTGGATTGGTTTACCTGCAATAAGCTGCCGACTGTGGGCCGGATCAACCTGACCTACGCGCTAACCGCTGCCGGAACGACCCGAACCGAATATACGATCGTGCGGCTGGCAGAGGATTCATTCTATCTGGTGTCCGCCGGTGCATGGACTGCCTATGACGCTGATTTCCTGCTGAAAGCGGCTGGCGACAAGATCGACGCTTTTGGCTGGATTGATATCCACGATGTGACAAGCCAGTGGGGTGTCTTTGCGCTGGCTGGTCCGCGGTCTCGTGACATTTTAAAAGAAATCCTGTGTGACGGGGATGTTGATACAGCGTTGTCAAACAAACGGTTCCCCTGGCTTTCGATGCGCGAGGTTGAGCTGGGAATGTGCCCAGTGCGCGCCATTCGGGTAGCCTACACCGGCGAGTTGGGATGGGAAATGCACCATCCGATAGAAATGCAGAATTACCTGTGGGATCAGTTGGTATTGGCGGGCGCGAAACATGAGATGAAGCTGGTTGGCGCAAGGGCGCAGAACTGGCTTCGGCAGGAAAAATCATATCGCGCGTTCGGGACTGAATTGGGTCGGGACGCGACGCCGCTGGAGGCCGGCTTGGATCGTTTCGTTGACCTTTCCAAAGGTTTTCACGGCAAGGAAGCGATGCTGAAAACCGGTATCCGGTCAAAATGCGTGACGCTGCTGATCGACGGGCCACCGGACGCCGATCCGTGGGGGCGCGAGGCGCTTTATGATGGTGATACCAAGGTTGGGCGGCTAACTTCGGGCGGTTATTCGGTGCATTTTGGCAAGCAGATTGGCATGGGCTATGTGCGGTCGGACCTGGCTGAAACCGGGCAGGCGCTGAAGGTGAAAATGCTGGACCAGCTTCGGGAGGCCGTGGTGGTGGAAGACTCACCCTATGACCCAAGCAATGCCGCGATCAGGCTTAACGGCTAGGTTCAGGGCCGTGCTGGTTTGCGGGCAACCAGCATCAGATTGTTGGCAGGCATTTCAATCGCGGGATTTGACACAAGTCCGCTGGCTTCTTGCCAGCCCTGCACCGTCTGGAACGATTTGTAACCGATGGCACTGTCATGATCGATCAGGCTTTTGTGGAACGCCTGATCGCCGTTGGACGCAAATTTGTCGCCACGCAGAAACGGCCCATAGATCATGGCTGTCCCCCCCGGTGCCAGAGCGTTTGCGATACCGTCCACGGCATTTTTGGCCCCGTCTGCGTCGATCAGGTGCAAAAGGTTTACCATAAGAACAAGGTCGTAATCATAATGCCGTGCCGCCCAGCCAGCATTGGTCGCATCGAGCAACGCCGGGGGATGAACATTTTTGCACCCGCAATATTGCGTCCAACTAGCGATACTTTCCAGCCGGTCTGCATCGACGTCTGTCGGTTGCCAAGTGAACCCCGGTAGGGCCTGTGCCAACATTGCAATGTGCTGACCCGTGCCGCTGGCGATTTCCAACGCTCTGCCGGATTGGCCCGCATGCTTTAGAATTATGTTGCGAATCGCTGACGCATTTCGGTTGGCTGACGGAGCATGTAAACGCCCGTCCGGCCCCGGTGCGGCGACGCTTGCGGTGTCTGGAAGGTTCAATTTTTTTGCTGCCATTTTGGGAAACCGCCTATTCGCCACGTAGTTACAGAATGCAACTTTTTTTGAAATTGGATCGCATATTAGCGAAATCGTCAACATTTCGACCCAAAATAGGGGGTACTGTCCCAACTTCCGACACAATTCTTAATCAAAACAAGCGCGTGGAAGGGGGCGCAGTCCTTTTTTGAGGGAGGCGCATGTCGTATTTAAAAAAGATCGAGGACGCAAATAAACTGCGGGTGAATTTTCCCGGCGGAATTGTTCTCGGAGCAAATGTTAGAACACCTTGTGGCCCGCGCCGGATTGAAATGGTGCGGCCAGGGGATTTGATTGTAACGCGCGATGAGGGCTTGCAGCCTGTGCGTATGATCTGGAAACGAGAGGTGTCACTGGCCGATATCGCAGTGAACCCGGCGCTTGCCCCTGTTCGTTTCAAACCGCGTGCCGTGGGTCCGATGATGCCGCAAAAAGATGTGTGTGTTGCCGCGGACCATCGTATTTTGGTGCCCGGCTATCGCTTGCTCGGCGAAGAGAAAACCAGCTGTTGTCTTTTGAGTGCGCTCGAATTTGCAGAAGCCAGTGACGCCGCATATGTTGATCGTTCAGCCGAGGTTGTTACCTACTTTACGCTGATATTTGATACGCATCAGGTTTTTAGCGCCGATGGCCTGTTCTCGGAAAGCTTTCTGCCGACAGCGAAAAATCTTGCCGCTTTGGATGAAACCTTGCGTGACAATGTGGTTCGGTGTTTTCCGCAACTGAAACGGCAACCAGACGCTTACCCGGCCGGGAAATACAAGTTTGTAACCGGGGTCGAGTATCTGCCAGAGCACGTCTAGGACCGTCTGACGTTTCGCAGCCTAAACCCAATTAGGTCGTTTCACTACGATCTGTTGCAGGCTGTGGTGTTATCGAAAGCGCCAACATTTTCTGGTAAGTTTGGTCATCCAAATCATAGGCAGCCGCTTCCAGCGAAGGGCGCAACTGTTCCACCGACCGCGCGCTGATAATTGGTGCCGTCACTGCTGGGTTCTTGGCAACCCATGCAACGGCAAGTGTCGCAGCGCTGACCCCAATATCCGATGCCAGATCTGCCAGTTTCGCTGCGGTGTCATGCATCCATTCATCGCGATACCGCGAGGCATAGTTCTTATTTGACGATAAACGTCCTGTGTCACCACGCGCGTATTTTCCCGTCAACAAGCCGCCCCCCAGCGGCGAATACGGGCAGAGGGCAAAGCCTTCTGACAGCGCCATCGGTAGAATTTCAACTTCGGCCTGTCGTTTGACCAGATTATACATCGGCTGCAGCATCGCAATTTCAATGCCGAAACTTGCGGCGCAGCGTTCGGCCTTCATGACTTGCCAGGCGGCAAAATTGGACACGCCAATGTAGCGCGTCTTGCCTGTTTCGACCAGTCCGGCCAGCGTCTCAAACGTTTCTTCAAGCGCGGTGTCCGGGTTCCATCTGTGGATATAGAGCAAATCCACAAAATCCATGCCTAACCGTTTACGGCTTTCATCGAACTGTGCGTGTATGTTTTCTTTGCCCGCACCACCGGTAAATGCACATTTTGTTGCAACAAACACCGCGTCCCGCTCGTCGTTCGCGAAGGTGCCCAGCAAAGTTTCGGAATTGCCTTTGTTATAGACAAAGGCCGTATCAAAAAAGTTGATGCTGGCCTCGCGGCAGGCGTCATACATTTGACGCGAGGCGACCTCGTCGGCGTTGCCGCCAAATTGCATGGTGCCAAAACAGGTGTTTGAAATCGGTGCGCCGTCGGGCGTTGTCAGATTTTGTTTCATAGCCGCCACTGTGGCACGCGTTGCAGCAAAGAAAAAGGCCCGGGATATCCCGGGCCTTGATCCAGTCAGTAAACTACCAGCAGTCGGCAGGGCTTAGTTTGGAACGTCGCCGGTCAGGCCTTCGACGTAGAAGCTCATTCCAGCCAAGGTGCCATCATCAGCAGTTTCACCTGCCGCCAACCACGCCGAGCCGTCTTGCTTGTTCAGCGGACCGGTGAAAGGCTCATAGTCGCCTGATGCGATTGACGCAGCCAGCGCCAGTGCTTCAGCCTTTACATCTGCTGGAACAGCATCCGTGATCTCACCAATTTTAACCATACCGGCGCTAATGCCATCCCATGTGTCAACACTTGTCCAAGTGCCATCCATGACGGCCTTTGTGCGGGCAACATAATACGGTGCCCAGTTGTCGATGATCGACGAAACGCGCGGGGCCGGGGCATATTCGCTCATGTCAGATGCCTGACCAAAGCCGATCACGCCTTCGGTTTGCTCGGCCGCCGCAAGCGGTGCCGTGGAATCCGTGTGTTGCAGGATCACGTCCGCACCCTGTTCAATCAGCGCCTTGGCCGCGTCGGCCTCTTTGGCGGGATCAAACCATGTGTAGGCCCAAACAACGCTGAATTCGACGTCAGGATTAACCCGCTTGGCGTGGATATAGGCGCTGTTGATGCCCCGGATCACTTCGGGGATTGGGAAGGACGCGATATAACCGATCTTGTTGGTCTTGGTCATTTTACCGGCAATGTGCCCCTGAACGGCACGGCCTTCATAAAAGCGCGCCGAATAGGTTGATACGTTGTCAGAGCGTTTGTAACCGGTCGCATGCTCGAACTTAACATTCGGGAATTTGGCGGCGACGGCCAGCGTCTGGTCCATGTAGCCAAATGAGGTGGTGAAAATCAGATCAGCACCACCAAGTGCCATTTGCGTCATCACGCGTTCGGCGTCGGCACCCTCGGGCACATTTTCCTGAAATACCGTTTCAACCTTGTCGCCAAATTCGGCCTCGATCGCCAGACGGCCTTGATTGTGTTCATAGGTCCAGCCGCCATCACCGACAGGGCCGACAAAGACAAAACCGACTTTGGTTTTGTCTTGGGCAATTGCGCCCCCGGCAAGACCAAGGGCAAGTGCGGCCCCGGCAAGGATAGATGTAATTCTCATTGTATTCTCCCATATTTGGATCGGGCTTAATGCCCGGGTTTGACAGCAATGCCTCTAGCTAGAGGCGTGGAAACTTCGGCCCAAAGCAGCAGGGGCGCCCAAGGCGGCCCGGTTGCGATTGGACGACATGATAACAAGCACAAGAATTGTTATCAGATAGGGCGACATGGACAAGTATTCGACAGGGATAGCAATCCCTGCGGCCTGAAGATTTAACTGCAATACTGTCACACCGCCAAAAAGATAGGCACCCAGCAAAACCCGCCACGGTCGCCAGCTGGCAAAAACCACGATCGCAAGGGCAATCCAGCCCGCACCGGCGGTCATGCCCTCGGTCCATTGGGGAACCCGGATCAGCGACAGATAAGCCCCGCCAAGCCCGGCACAGGCCCCACCAAACATGATCGCCAGCAGGCGGATGCGCACCACTTTATAGCCCAGGGCATGGGCCGCATCGTGGTTTTCACCGACCGCACGCAGGATCAGGCCAATGCGGCTGTATTTCAGAACCGCCCAGACAACGCCGATCAGCGCGATTGAGAAATAGACCATCAGGTCGTGTTGAAAAACGATCCGGCCAATCACCGGAATATCGGCAAGCAGCGGGATGTGAATATCTGGTGTTGGCGGCGCTTTGATCCCGACGTAGCCCTGACCGACCAGTGCCGAAAGCCCCAGCCCAAACAGCGTCAGCGCCAGACCGGTGGCCACCTGATTGGATTGCAGGAACTGCGTCAGAATGCCGAACAACAAGGACAACAATGCGCCGCCAATTGCTGCAGCAATGAACCCGACGGTCGGGCTGCCCGACAGAACGGCGGCCACAAAACCGCAGACCGCGCCGGTAATCATCATGCCTTCGACGCCAAGGTTTAGAACCCCGGCTTTTTCGACGACAAGCTCGCCAATGGCGGCCAGCACGATCGGCGTTGACGCCACCATGATCGAGGCAAGCAAGACAAGCGGGTTGATCGCGGAAAAATCCATTATGCAACCTCATTTTTGGTGCGGCGAATTCGGAAATTGGATAAGACATCGACCGCCAGCAGGAAGAACAGCAACATACCTTGAAGCAATTGGATCGCGGCAGCCGGCAGGCCCAGATTGCCCTGCGCGGCCTCGCCCCCGATATAAGTCAGCGCCATCAAAAGCCCGGCCAGCAATATTCCGATCGGGTTGAGACGGCCAAGAAACGCTACGATAATTGCGGTAAAGCCGTAGCCTGAGTTGAAATCTATGCTGATCTGCCCGGCTGGGCCGGAAACCTCAAACAGACCAGCAAGCCCGGCAAGCGCGCCAGAAAGGCCAAGGCAAAATACGATCAGAAGGGATGGGTTTACGCCGGCAAAACGGGCAGCGCGCGGAGATTCTCCGGTTAGCCGGATTTGAAAGCCCAGCAGGTGTCGGCTGAGCAGAACGTAGGTTGAGATGACGGCGAGAAACGCAAAAACAACGCCCCAGTGGATGCCAGCGGCCTCGATGATGAAATCATTATGCGCGGCTGGAAATTCCTTGAAATTCCGGCTGCCGGGAAACCCCATGCCATCCGGGTTGCGCAACAGGCCTGACGACATTGACGCCAATATTGCTTCGGCGACATAGACCAGCATCAGCGATACAAGTATTTCGTTGGTTCCAAACCGGGTTTTCAGGATCGCCGGGATCATCGCCCAGATCCACCCGCCGAATGCGCCAGCGACAATCATCAGCGGAAATATCAGAAAACTATCAGACGGGTAAAACGCCAGTCCGGCACCGGCGCCAAAAATGGCCCCCATGATATATTGACCTTCGGCACCGATATTCCAGATGCCCGCCCGAAACCCCAGCGACAACCCAATTGCGATCAGGATCAGGGGGGCGGCCTTTACCAGCAACTGGCCGCGATAATAAAAGGCAAACTCGCCAAATATCGGATCCCAGAATATTGTGCGGATCGCTTCGACCGGGTTTTTGCCGAGAAATGCGAACAGGATGCCGCCTGCGATCATCGTCAGAACCACGGCCAGTATCGGCGCGCTCGCGGACCAGAACCGCGAAGGTGCTGGGCGTTTTTCAAGCCTCAACATGGGACACCTCCATGTCATGTGCGCCGCCCATCATCAGGCCGATCTCGTCAACTGTCAGCCCTTTTGCGGGCCTTGGTGGGGTTAATCGCCCTTCATTCAAAGCGGCAAACCGGTCAGATATTTCCATCAACTCATCCAGATCCTGACTGATGCAGATCACCGCGGCCCCCTTTGCAGCAAGGTCAAGCAGCGACTGGCGGATTGCGGCGGCTGCCGAAGCATCCACGCCCCATGTAGGTTGGTTCACTACCAGCACGTCCGGGCGTTGCAGCACTTCGCGGCCAATTACGAATTTTTGCAGGTTGCCGCCGGACAGTGATCGGGCTGCGTTTTCGGGGCCGGGGGTGCGGACATCGAATGCCTCAATGATGCTGTTGGCAAAATCGCGCGCAGCCCCCCATTTCACAAATCCATTCTGCGTCAGCCCTTCGCGGATAGTGCCGGTCAGAACGGCGTTCTCCGTCAGGCTCATATCTGGCGCGGCGGCGTGCCCAAGGCGCTCTTCGGGTGCGGTCAACAGCCCCAGTTTGCGTCGCTGATTGGGGCCAAGCCCGCCGATTGCGGCACGATTCAGTGTGATAGCGTCTGGGGCCGCGAGTATTTCGCCCGATAGTGCTGCCAGCAATTCATCCTGCCCGTTCCCGGCCACACCGCCGATCCCGACAACTTCGCCAGCGTGCACGCTTAGGGATACATCTTTCAGGGACGTGCCGAACGGATTTGCGGATTTCAGGTTCAGGCTGTTCAGTTCCAGCGCCACATCGCCAAGTGCCTCGCTTTCGCGGCTGGGTGTGTGCAGGGTTTGTCCAACCATCAACTCGGCCAGTTCACGGGCTGTTTTTTCGCGCGGATCGCAAGTTCCGACGACTTTACCAAGCCGTAAAATTGTTGCCCCGTCACACAGGCTTCGAATTTCCTCAAGCTTATGAGAAATATATAGAATTGCGGTTCCTTCGGCACTGAGCTTGCGCAGGGTTTCAAATAGAATCTCAACCTCTTGCGGAGTCAGGACCGAAGTCGGTTCATCCATGATTAACAGTTTGGGGTCCTGCAAAAGACAGCGAATAATTTCCACCCGCTGGCGTTCCCCGGCGCTAAGTTCGCCAACCAGCCGTTCCGGGTCAAGCGGCAAACCGTAGGCGTCTGAAACCTCGAGAATGCGGGCCGACAATTCTCCCATCTTGGGCGGGTCTTCCATCCCCAAAGCGACGTTTTCAGCTACGCTCAATGCCTCAAAAAGGCTGAAATGTTGAAAGACCATTGCAACGCCGGTGCGGCGCGCGGCGTGGGGTGTCGCGGGTTCATAAGGCTGACCGTTCCAGCGCATGACACCGCTGTCGGGGCGCACCAGACCATAGATCATTTTGACCAGCGTAGACTTTCCCGCGCCATTTTCGCCGAGCAGGGCATGCACCTCGCCCGGGCGCACGGTAAAGGAAACGGAATCATTGGCGACAACGCCGGGATAGGCCTTGGTCAGGTTCTCGACGGCCAATAATGTGGTATCCATTTCGTTAGCCCACCCTGTCTTTTATGGATTCTTTTTTCCCCGCCACCGACAGTAACGCAGCGGCAACGCTTACGGCAATGGCTTGGGG